>CAYRBR010000031.1:0-17414 GCA_964422555.1 uncultured Caldisericota bacterium
CCTGCAGCTATTGCGATTACATTTTTTAAAGGTCCACCCAACTGTACACCAGTCATATCAGGATTTGTATAAATTCGGAAAAGAGAAGTTGAAAACAAACTTTGTAATTCGCTCAGAAGGTCAGGGTTGATTCCCGCCAAAGTGGAACAGGCAGGTAAATCCTGTGCAATCTCTACAGCAAAATTGGGTCCGGATAAACAGAATGTTCTTTCCAAAGGTAGATTTGTTGTTTGATGCCAATAGTCAGATAACATTTGCACAGAATCAGTTTCTACTAAGCCTTTGGTTATAAAAGTGACAACCCACTTTTTATCGACATAAGGTAAAAGAGAGGAAACCAGCCTGGGAATATGACGGGAAGGTTGAGCAATAACAATGGTGGTAGTATCTCTTAGCACTTCGTTTAATTGTGTGCTACACGTTAACTGATCGGGTAAAACAGCATTGGGTAGATATTTTTCATTTCGGTGGTGCCTATTTATATTGTTGGCAACCTCTTGCTCATACGACCACAAAGAAACATGATTACCTTTTTTAGCCAGCAAACGAGCCATGGCAGTTCCCCAGGCACCCGCCCCTATTACCGCAATAGAAGAAGTGCTCATTTCGCTTCCCCTTTACGATTTCGAATCTGGATTTTAACAGGAGTTCCTACAAGTTCCATGTATTCGATAATTTTATTTTTGAAAAAATTGATATACGATTGGGTGAAAAGTCGGGTATTGTTCACAAAGAATGCAAACCGGGGTGGCTTTGAAGCATACTGAGTTACATAAAATATCTTTCTTTCGCCCATTTGTATTGGGTTTTCGATAATAATTTTACGAATCATCTTGTTAATTTGGTTTGTAGTTAAACGAGTTGTATACGATTTATATGCCTTCGTAATATAGGAAAACATTTCATCTGTTCCTTTGTTATGAAGAGCAGAAATAAATACGACCGGAGAATACGATAAAAAACGAAGTTTTGTTCGAATATTCCACAACACTTCGTGCGGGTCACTAATTTGATCTTTTTTGTTTACCAAAATAATACAGGCTTTTCCGTTATCCTGAATAGCTCTGGCAATTTTCTGGTCTTCTCGGCTAATGTTTTCAGTCCCATCTACCATAAACAGGGCAATATCAGTAGTTTTTACTATATTCTCTGTTCGCTTCATGCTTAAATAAATGGGTCCGAATTCATGCATCCATTTCGATCGTATGCCAGCCGTATCAATAAATTTGTACTCTTCTCCACGATAAATTGCTCGTTCCTGAATTGGATCGCGAGTAGTGAATTCCTCATTCTGAACAAAGGATCGGGTTTTCCCCAGAACCGTATTAAACAAAGTAGATTTTCCTACATTGGGTTTCCCTAACAATATAATAGCTGGATATTCTGCAGGTTCCTGTCCTAAAACAGGAGATTCCTGTGCTTTCTCTACACAGGCATCCAGTAGTTCGTAAACACCTGTGCCTGAAATTGCAGATAAAGGATATTGCTCCGAAAAACCTAGACCATAAAACTCACTTTCTTCGAATTGTTTCTTTTTATCAGCTTTGTTAACCACTAACAGAGTGCGATCAAACAGTTTAATGCGTCGTAAAAAATGAACTAATTGCTCATCCTGAGGAAGCAAGCCCTCTGAACCGTCAACAACCATTAATATGACGTCTGACTTTTTCATTTCATCCACCATCAGCCGTTGTTGTTCGTTCAATTCTCGTTCTGAATCCACTCCCTCTAAGCCAGCTGAATCAGCCACACGAATTTGCTGTTGAGCCCATTCCATCTCGTAACGGATAACATCACGTGTGGTTCCTTTTTCTTCAAGCACAATATTCTTTTGCTTTGTAACCTTGTTGAATAATGAGGATTTCCCCACCGAATAGCGACCAATTAAAAATATTTTTATCATTTTATATTCCGTTCTTCTTTCGTTATAATGGATTCACTTTTTTATGTAGATTATACCAAATAAAGTGGAGATAACGATGAATCTAAAAGATCTTTCCATTACCGAATTTTGTAAAGAAATAACAGCCAAAAAGCCAACTCCAGGTGGTGGATCCGCTGCTGCAGCCACAGGAGCTGTTGGTTTAAGTCTTGTTTTAATGGTGGGAAATTATGCCGAAGACCAGGAAAAATTAAGTTCCATTCTAGAACCATTGGAGCAAGAAAAAAACAATCTCTTAGCATTAATTGATAAAGATGCTGAATCGTTTAACACATTTATGAAAGCGATGAAATTACCAAAATCAACAGATGATGAGAAGAAAGAACGAAGGGAAGCAATGCAGACAGCATTAAAACATGCTGCTGATGTACCTTTTCAAACATTACGTTCTTGCAGCATTGGAACCAAATACATGCAAATGCTCACTGAAGACGTAAAAAAATCTATGATTAGTGATCTGGGAGCTGCCAGCACAATGCTCTGCTCCGCCATCAACAGTGCCTATTTAAATGTGATTATTAATGCAGCTTCCATCAAAGATTGTGATTTCAAAGCGAAATTAGTAGAAGAATCCAAACAAATGCAGAGAAACTCCGTGGAAATTCTGTCTACTCTCTTCCATTCCGTTGAAAAGAAACTTGAAGAAAAAGCCTAATTACCTTTCCTACTCATTGCAGGAACTACGTGAAGTAGAGCAATCGCTATATGCACTTTATGAGCTTTGCACGTTGTGCCCCAGACAATGTAAGGTAGATCGCAACAAAGGACAGAAAGGTTTCTGTAAGGCTGGATCTAAGAGTAAGCTAGGAAATTTCATGGTTCATAAGGGAGAAGAACCTCCCTTAACTGGTTCTCACGGATCAGGAACTGTGTTCTTTGCTCATTGCACGTTATCGTGCTGTTACTGTCAAAATTTTCCTTTTTCACAGCAACACAATGGGAAAGAAGTTTCGGTTCATGAGTTAGCTTCCGCTTATCTCTGGTTACAGGAACAGGGATGCCATAATATCAACTGGGTTAGTCCCACACAATATTTCCCATTTGCTATTTCTGCTTTAATTGAAGCCAGAGAAAAAGGATTACACATTCCTATTGTGTGGAACAGCAGTGGATGGGAAAAACCATCGATAGTAGAAGTAAGCAGATACTTCTGTGACATCTATCTGTTTGATATGCGATACAGCGTTAAACAAACTGGAGAGTTGTATTCAGCTGCGATTGATTATCCCACTATCAATCGTCAGTGCATTACAGTTGCTCGTAATAATCAACCAGAAGATATCTGGGATGGTGAACTTCTCCAAAAAGGTATACTCCTTCGTTTTCTAGTTCTTCCTGGTTTTTCGCAGGAATGTATAGAGAATCTTCAGTATATTCATGACACACTTGGTCCATCAACTTTGGTTAGTGTTATGAGTCAGTACTTTCCCACCTGGAAAGCTACTTCCATTCCTCCTTTAAATCGAAAGATCACTTCCCAGGAATGGAATACCGTAAAAAAAACAGTGGAAAATCTTCATTTTTCAAATGGGTGGATACAGGATTATGAACCATAAAAAAATTCAATGCAAAGAATTACTGGATGAAATTCAAAATCATAAACTTAATCGTGTTTTTGAGGAATGGTTGTCAACTTTGAAAGAAAAAAAATGCACTGCCTACTTAGTAGGTGGGTGCATTCGAGATGCCATCCTAGGGTATCGTGAACTAAAAGTAGACTATGATTTCATCATTGATCCTTACAATCAGGCTTTGGATGCAACTAAAGATTTTGCTCAAATTGCAGATTGTCATTTCTTTCCTTTGGATGAAACAAGAAATATATATCGCCTCGATCTATCCTCTGTTCAAATTGACATTAACGGAATTCGGGGAGATAGCCTTATAGATGACATATTTGATCGAGATTTTTCGATGAACAGTTTATGTATTTCTCTTGAAGATTGTTTACAACACATTCAAGATAATGATCCCTGGCTTCCTATCACAGATTACTTTCAAGGTGGTCACGATTTATACCTAAAAGAAATACGTGCTCAGAATCCTGCCTGTTTTCGAAACGATCCTTTACGTATTCTTCGAGCCTTTCGGTTTGCATCTACCTTAAAAGGCACTATTCATCCAGAAACATACAAGCAGATGATTCAGTCCAAGTGTTTAATTAAGAAGGTAGCAAAAGAAAGAATTCGAGAAGAATTTTTAAAAATCCTTGCTGTTTCAGACAGCAATAAGTGGATTGTTTCGATGGAAGAAACAGGTATATTATCTTCTTTCTTTCCTTTTTTTGATTGGTATGTGAATATTGATCGGTCCTACACTAGTTTTTTGCACCTACAAGATCATGTTCACTCTGGACTTCGATATTTAGAAGAAATATTTTATCGTATTCACCACTTCGATTTTCCATTTGCAGAAAAACTGCAAGCCATAGTATCGAAAGAAGTAATTCATGGTGTTTCCATGGAAACTCTGATGAAAGTTGGGATCCTTCTGCATGATATTGGAAAACCGGATACCCTTCAGGTAGAAAAAAACCGACTTCGCTTTTTCGAACACGAAAATGTTGGAGTAAAAGCAGCTACAGATTACATGCAGCAATACCACTTCGCATCCAAAGAAGTTCAATTTGTTACCTCTCTTATTAGGTGGCATATGCGACCCCATAATCTTTCCAATGTTGAAAACCTAACCGATAGAGCAAAATATCGATTCTTCCGGGATACCGATCCCTTTTCCATCCCCATTCTTCTGATAGCAATGGCAGATGCTTATGCAACAAGAATGGTTCCAATGAAGGAACTTCCCTTGTATGAAAAATTTGTGGATGATATGCTAAACTATGCATTTACTCCTGGATCAATTAGTCAAAATCCATTGCTTGATGGGTTTGAAATTATGGAAGCCACAGGTCTTCCCCCTGGTAAAATTATTGGGTATATTCGAACACAACTTCTTGAAGAACAAAACTTAGGGGAAATAGTTACAAAACAAGACGCAATTGAGTGGTGCCAACGTTTTATAAAAACGTAAAGAATTTCACCAAAATATATTGCTTATTGCTGGTTTTTTTCAATACTATTCTAATTTGGTGATATACTATTAAAACATTATTCTAATAAGTGGGAGAGTACAACATGGACACAAACCGAGTTGTTGCAAATCGTGGACTTGCCCAAATGCTGAAGGGCGGAGTTATTATGGATGTTACGACTGCCAAACAGGCATCCATTGCTCAGGAAGCAGGGGCTGTTGCAGTAATGGCTCTGGAACGCGTACCAGCTGATATTAGAAAAGCTGGTGGTGTGGCCCGAATGTGTGATCCAAAAAAAGTTAAAGAAATACAGGAAGCAGTTACCATTCCTGTTATGGCAAAATGTAGAATCGGTCATATAGTAGAAGCTCGTGTACTGGAAGCATTACACGTAGACTACATTGACGAAAGTGAAGTTTTAACCCCAGCTGATGAAGAAAATCACATCGATAAAAACACTTTTTCAATTCCCTTTGTTTGTGGTTGTAGAGACATCGGAGAGGCCCTTCGACGAATTTCAGAAGGAGCTTCCATGATTCGTACCAAAGGTGAAGCTGGTACTGGTAATGTGGTTGAAGCAGTTCGCCATATGAGAAAAGTCCAGTCTCAGATTAGAATTATTTCTTCCATGCAGGAAGATGAATTATATACAGCTGCCAAAAACTGGCAGGTACCAGTGTCCCTGATTAAAGAAGTAAAAGAACAAAAGCGACTCCCTGTTGTTAATTTTGCAGCTGGTGGTGTTGCTACCCCAGCCGATGCTGCACTTATGATGCTTTTAGGAGCAGATGGTGTATTTGTCGGATCCGGTATATTTAAATCTCAGAATCCACCTGTTATGGCAGAAGCAATAGTTAAAGCCGTAGCACATTGGAACGAACCTGAAATTATTGCTTCGATCTCTATGAATCTTGGAGAAGCAATGAAAGGATTAGATATACATCTAATTGACGAAAAAGACAGATTGGCTGAACGAGGAAACTAATACGTGAAAATTGGAATCCTAGGGTATCAAGGTTCCATTGAGGAACACGAATGCGTACTTCATCGACTACATGTTGATACGATTCGTGTGAAAAAACCAGTGGACCTGCAAAATATTGATGGCATTATTTTACCTGGAGGTGAAAGCACCCACATGTTGCGTGCAATGCACTTTACAGGTTTATTTGATGCACTTACGAATTCTATTAAAAATGGTTTGCCAACATTGGCTACATGCGCTGGAGTTATTTTACTCTCGCAAAATATTGACAACACAGAACAGGAAACAATGGGTTTATTTGACATAACCGTTTCCAGAAATGGATATGGTTCCCAATACTTTAGTTCTGTCGAGGAGGTACACATTGAAGGCTTTACGAAGAAATATCGAGCGGTTTTCATACGAGCCCCCATTGTGCGCTCTGTAGGAAAAAACTGCAAAGTATTATCAACAGATGCAGTGGGAAATCCCATTTTTATACAGCAACAACATATGTTTGCATTAACTTTTCATCCTGAATTAACTTCAGATGATAGAATTCATTCACTATTTATAAAAACTATACTCTAGGAGGAATAACAATGTCCGGACATTCTAAATGGCACAATATTAAAGGTAAAAAATCAGCAGAAGACGCAAAGCGTGGTAAATTATTTACAAAACTTGGGAAAGAAATAACAATTGCAGCTCGTGAAGGCGGTGGAAGTACCGACACAAACCCAAGACTTCGTACTGCAATTGAAAAGGCAAAAGCTGGCGGAATGCCTAATAATAATATCGATAGAGCGGTTAAAAGAGGAACTGGCGAATTGAAAGACGGTGCCGAGATCATTGAATTAGCATACGAAGGATATGGTCCCGAAGGAACTGCTATTTTAGTAGAAGTTGCAACTGATAACAAAAACCGTACTTCAGCTGAAGTACGAAAGATTTTCAGTAAATTTGGTGGAAGCATGGGCGAACAGGGTTGTGTATCCTGGATGTTTAAAACCGTAGGCAACATAATCTTGAAAGACGCAAACCTTTCCGAAGATGAAGTATTTGAAATTGCCACCATTTGCGAAGCAGAAGACTTTGCAAAAGACGATGAGAAATGGGTCATAACCGTAGAACCCAAAGCTCTTTATGCATCCAAAGAAGCTCTCGAAAAAGAAAGTATTGAAATTGATGGTGCTGAAATTGATAAAGTTCCCAACACTATGGTAAAACTCTCAGGCGACAAAGCACAGAAAATGCTAAAACTTCTAACAGAATTAGAAGACAGCGATGATGTAACCAAGATTTTCTCAAACTACGATATTCCCGACGAGGAAATTGAAGCTTTCTACAACGATTAATACGTGGAACCACATTCCATTCTTCTTGGAATTGACCCAGGAATTGCGAATACAGGATATGCGTGCCTTCTCTGTGAAGAAGGCACGTTTCGTCTTTTAGATGTAGGTGTTTTTATTACCAAAAAAGCAACCACACCTAGTCGTATTTTAAAAATATACGATTTTTTCCAAGACTTGATTCTTCAATATAAACCTACTTGCATTGTGATGGAAAAACTCTTCTTTGCAAAGAATGTTAAAACAGCACTTACTGTAGAAGAGGTGCGAGGAAGCATCATGCTGCTCTCTGCTCAACAAAACATTCAGTTAGTTCAGTACACACCGTTACAAATTAAAAAAACACTTACCAGTTATGGAACTGCCTCCAAAGAAGAAGTGAAAATGGTATCAGAAAGTATACTAAACCTAACTTTACCAAAATCGGATGATGCTTGTGATGCAGTTGCAGCAGCTATCTGTCATGCTTATAATAATGATTGGGGAGATATATTGTGATAAAACAGTTACAAGGAACAATTTTAGATGTACAAGATCAGTATATAGTTATTGAACCGTCACGGGGTATAGGCTTGCAGGTATTTGTTCCCGATCCGGGTTTATATTCGGTGGGTGAATCATTTCATTTGTTTACTACTATGATTGTTCGGGAAAACAATATATCATTGTATGGTTTTTCCAGCACTGCACAGGAAAGTGTTTTTAAAACACTTCTTTCCATTCCAAAAGTGGGAGCGAAAATGGCATTGGCTATTTTGTACTCCTTTTCTTTACAGGAATTGTTTAATATTGTTGAAGAAGGTATTCCCGAGACCCTAACAAAAGCAACAGGAGTGGGGAAAACCACAGCCCGAAAGATTCATTTATTTTTAAGCGAAAAATGGAAAGACGAATTGCCTGCACAGTCTCTTGAAGAATCCCCACCAGATTGTTATACAGAAGCTCATGATATGCTTCTTGAATTAGGACTACAACCTACCGAAAGCAAACAAATTTTACGTCAATTACGCCAGAAAGGTTCTACAGCCTCTACCCCAGAAGAAATAGTGAAAGAAGTTTTAAAAAACAGAAAAACAAATGGCTAAAAAAAAATCATTTTCTCTTCTCACTTTTGTTTTACGCATTGTATTGCTCAGTGTTTTTATATTCATTGCCCTGAAAATGATTCAATTGTATTCGTTAACACAAAAACTTCATGGGCTTCAGGATAACCGGACCATATACATGGAACAAATACAAGATTTAAAACAGAATATTGAAAATGCAGATACCGATTTTTTTATCGAAAAAAAAGCCAGAGAAGAATCGAACCTTGCAAAACCTGGAGATTTTGTTATAAAATTTAAGTCCAAATAGTTATTCATTTTATGGCGGTATAGCTCAGTTGGTCAGAGCACACGGCTCATACCCGTGTTGTCCGGGGTTCGAATCCCTGTGCCGCTATTTTTTTTATATGGAAAAAATTACGCAAACTTTTACAACCACTTTTCGTCAATTTCATTTCTCTTCTCCATGCAATGTCCTGGTTTCAGTTTCAGGTGGAGCTGATTCGATGGTACTCCTTTCACTTTTCCAGACTACTACCTCTCTTTTAAAAACAAATCTGTTTGCAATCCACATGAACCATCATCTTAGAGGAACGGATAGCGATCAGGATCAAAATCTTGTGGAACGCTATTGCGAGTCTCTTTCCATTCCGTTAACGGTTGTCCATTTCACCCCAGAAATGTGGAACCGTACAACCGGTAGTGGAGTAGAAGAAAAAGCCAGAAAACTTCGAAGAAACAGTATTTTGCAGTGGCACCAAAAGAACTCAGCGCATGTAACTGCCATCGGACACAATCAGGGGGACCTAACCGAAACGTTCCTGTTTAACCTTATTCGTGGTTCCAGTCCTGAAAAGCTATCCGATGTCTTGCCAATATGGGATCTTCATTCCCATATCTTCCGACCTCTCCTTTATAATACTCGAGAAGAAATTCGAGAGTTTGCAGAAAGAAATAGTATTCCTTTTCGAGATGACAAAACAAACACTGACACACAGTTTTCACGGAATAGGATTCGAGAAAAAATAATTCCAGAAATGCTCCGGATTAATCCCTCTTTTTCTTCTTCCATACTTCGTTTTCAAGATATTTTATCGCACGAAAACGAAATACTCGAAACCATACTTAGCGAAGTTCTTCGTACATGCCATATTGAAACAAATCAATTTCGCTTCTCCCTACAACTGTTTAAAGAAAAACCAGTTGCAATCCAAAGACGATTGCTTTTGTATGCTAGAAATTATGTAACAGGTAACCGAATTGATTTTTCCTTTAGTGCAATAGAAGAGATTCGGAAATCTCTATTTTCACAACAGCTTAAGAATGGTATCTTATACAAAGACCATTTTATTACGTTGCAATATAACAAACCCTTTATAACGATAAAAAAACGAGGCAATGAAACATGAAAAAACTTCCAATCGCTAAAACAAAATTATTGAATGAAGAACAAATTCAAGAAGCAGTTCAAAGATTGGCCCATGAAATAACTTCCACCTTCCCGGAAGATGACTTAATCTTAATTGGGGTTCTTAATGGAGCATTCATGTTTTTGTCTGATCTTTCAAGAGCGATTGACAGAGATATTGCCATCGATTTTATTCAGGTTTCAAGTTACGGGCAAAATTTGCGCAGTTCTGGGAATATACAAATAAAGAAAGACATATCGTTACCAATTAGTGGAAAAAACATAATTGTTGTTGAAGATATTATTGACTCAGGTCATACTATGGTCTTTCTAAAGAAATATTTTTCTCTTAAAGGAGCCAAAAATATTTATGTTTGTAGTTTACTTGACAAAGAAGACCGACGAGAGGTTCCATTGAAGATTGACTTTTGTGGATTTAAAATACCCGATTTATTTGTTGTTGGATACGGATTAGACGCCATGGAACAACATCGATGTCTTCCCTATGTTACGCAAATTATTGAAGAAAAGGAATAAATATGCCAGATCCAAGACCATCTGACCCCAAAAAACAACTCCCAAAGAATCAACCACCAAAACAAAATTCTGGATTCAGTTTTTTATGGTTGGTTGGAATCCTCGTTTTTGTGTTCCTTCTTTCCCTTGCATACAATGCTTTCCAGAACACTCCTCCTACAGAACTAACACTAAATGAATATCGCAAATTTGCCCTGGAAAATAAAATCGAATCAGCGGAAGTTCATGATACAGAAATTATTGGTATTCTGAAGCAGGGAACGGTAGAAGGAAGCACTAAGTTTAAAACTGTCATTTTCCCGGATCAAATTCAGGATGAAGCAGACTTTTTAGTAGAAAACGGTGTTCTTACTACCATGGTTATACCAAATAACTCGGAAGTATGGGGGTATGTACTTAACTTTGGCTCTACCATTCTCATTATTGCCCTTTTTTGGATTCTGCTAAGCAGAACCATGCAAAGCGGTGGTGGTGGACAAGTATTTAACTTCGGAAAAAGTACTGCCAAAATGTTCATGGACAACCATCCTCGCATTACTTTGGCAGACGTAGCCGGACTACACGAGGTGAAAACAGAAATACAGGAAATTGTCGATTTCCTTCGGCACCCCGAGAGATTTAAGAAAATTGGAGCAAAAATACCAAAGGGGGTGCTCCTGGTAGGACCTCCGGGTTGTGGTAAAACGCTAATAGCCCGAGCCATTTCCGGTGAGGCAAAAGTTCCTTTCTTTACTGTATCGGGTTCTGAATTTGTCGAAATGTTTGTGGGTGTTGGAGCTTCTCGAGTACGAGATTTGTTTAACCAGGCAAAAAAATATTCTCCTGCCATTATCTTTGTTGATGAAATTGATGCAGTTGGCAGGCAACGAGGTTCTGGATTAGGCGGAGGTCATGACGAACGAGAACAAACTCTAAACCAGATACTGGTGGAAATGGACGGGTTTGCTCCTAATTCTGGTGTCATTATTATTGCTGCCACAAACCGTCCTGATATTTTAGACCCCGCTTTACTCCGACCGGGTCGATTTGACAGACAAATGTTCGTAGATATGCCCGATGCATCCGAAAGAAACGAGATTCTTCAGCTGCATGCAAAGAACAAACCCCTTGGAGAAGATGTGAATTTGCCTATCATTTCAAAACAAACGGCTGGTTTTACTGGAGCCGACCTGGAAAATTTATTAAATGAATCTGCTATTTTAGCTGCCCGACGAAATAAAAAAGACATTCAACACGACGAAATTGAAGATTCGATAGATCGTATCATTGCAGGACCAGAAAAAAAGAGTCGTCAAATAACACCCAAAGAAAAATGGGCTATTGCTGTACACGAAACAGGACATGCAGTTGTTTTGCGCTATTTTGCCGACCTGGAACCAGTACATAAAATTACCATCGTGTCACGTGGAAGAGCTTTGGGTTATACAATGCAACTACCCGTAGAAGACAAATTTTTGAAAACCAAAACAGAACTAACTCACACCCTTGCCGGATTACTAGGTGGAAGAGCTGCAGAAGAACATTTTCTACATGATATTTCAACCGGCGCTTCCAACGATTTAGAAAAAGTAACAGATATTGCTACTCACATGATTACTAAATATGGTATGAGTTCCAAAATGGGACAAAGAACATTTGGTAAAGATGGTGGAGCAATGTTTCTTGGAAAATCGTTAACAACCGAAAAGAACTACTCCGAAGAAACAGGAAGAATTATTGACACCGAGATTAAAAAATTGGTTGATCATGCTTACGAAGAAGCTCAACAGATCATTCAAGACAAAGCAGAAGAGATAAAAGTGATTGCTGAAATTCTGATTGAAAAAGAAACCATTTCTGGCATGGAACTAGAAAAAATATTAGCCAAGATTCGTCCTTTATCGAAAGAAGAAAAAGAAAAGAATCCTTTGTTTGAAGAATACAAATTCAAACAGGAGCTGAAAAGGAAAAAGGCAGCTGAAAAAAATCAGAATTCTTCAACACCACCCGTTTCTCCTACCACTTCTACTAATTCTCCTGCTGCTTCTTCTGAAACTTCTGAAACACCAAAACCAAAGACCGAACCTTCCCATACTTCCCCTGAAGAATCAAATGACAACCAGGAGAAAAAAGAGGAATCGGAAGCTACCGAGGAAGTATCCCATAAACACGAGTATCTTGATTTGAAGAAACCGTTACGGGGAAGCAAACCTTTAGAAGATGAAGAAGATCAAAAATAGCTTTGTAATAGCTTTGCTACAGTCTTATTCGTGTAATTGCTTGATGATAGGTGGATACAAAAGATATTGTTCGTGATCTTGAAATGCGCGATTTGCTGTTTGTATATCCTGCTTCACTTGCTTCACCAGTTCTTCTTTTGAAGAAAATTCTTGAATTCCGCGAACTCTTTCATGCCAAAGAATAATCATCTTTTGGTGATAAAAGTCTCCATGATTCGATAACAGGTATGTTTCTATTACCGGATCTTCTTCTTTGAATGTTGGCTTGGGTCCAATATGAGTGATAGATGGAAACACAGTTTCGTTAATAACTGTGGAAGTAATATACACTCCCTGTTTTGGAAGCAATTTTGAGAAATGACTAGGTACAATATTTGCAGTAGGAATTCCCATCGTACGTCCCCGTTTTTTCCCTGGAACCACTATTCCTTGCACAAAGTAGGAATATCCTAGCATATTATTTGCGTTTTGAATGTCACCATTTTGAACATATTCTCTAATTTGAGAACTACAGATTGTTTTATCATTCCACTTTTGGATTGGAACAACTGAAACTCTCAATTGCGATTCTTTTCCCAATTCTAGTAATGTATTTACATCCCCGGATCGTCGATGACCAAAACAGAAATTTTCTCCCACAACAACATGTGTCATTTGAAGAGACTGCACTAGAATTTTTTCAACAAAATCGCGAGGAGACATGGAAGCAATGGAACCTGGAAATGCAAGTTCAACTATTTTCTCAATTCCAAGAGTGTGAATCATCGCATCACGTTGTGCACTTGTAGTTAAAAACTGAGCCTTTGTAATGTCAATGCGTGTATGCTTCTCAAAAGTAACTAATATGGGTTTTAAATTTTCTTTTGCGGCATAGTTTTGTGTAACCTGTAAAAGTTTTTGGTGTCCAATATGCAATCCATCAAAATTTCCAATACACCCAATTTGTTTAATTCTGTTCATGACACACACCCTTAGTAATGTCGTCAAGTGTTTGCAAATGAGAAAGAGGAATGGAATTGGCAAGAGAATAGGATCCTATTTTTGTTCTACAAAGATCTTTTACTACTCCATAGGTAGAAAACTCTTTTCCAATATCTCTTGCTAAAGCACGAACGTAGGTTCCTTTTGAGCATCGTACAGATAAGATTATGTGAGGTTGATACGTAGTTTTTAAATACACTGAAGCCGAAATAGAATCGATGTTTATCTCCCGCGAGGGAATTTCAATATTTTCTCCTTTTAAAGCATATTTATAAAACTGCTTTCCATTCTTTTTTAAAGAAGAAAACAAAGGGGGTTCCTGTTGAATACAACCCGTGAATTTTTCCTTCAGTACGGACTGAATTGATTCCTTCGTAATGTGTTGAGGAGGTATTGAAAACCACCAACGGTGACCTACCCAATCGTGCGTATCAGATCCTGCTCCGAGAATCATGTGAAAAACATATTCCTTTTTGCAGGTTAGGAATGAATTTAATTTTTTAGTACCGGATCCGATTCCAATGATAACCAAACCAGTGGCATTTTTATCTAGAGTACCTCCATGACCCATTTTACGAAGTCCTGTTCTTTTGCGGAGAATTCGAATAATATCAAATGAAGTAATGCCTTTGGGTTTATTAATCAACAACAAACCAGATGGATTTTGAGAAAACACAGAATCACACATGGTGCTACAGGTTTGGAATAGAGGTAGTATTCACAAACGAATGAATTTGCTCTTCAATAGATGGAAGGGATCCATTATATGTGAATCCAGCAGCATATTTGTGCCCTCCACCATGCAATGAATGGGCCAGTGGTAAAATAGATAATCCATTCACAGAACGGATACTTCCTTTCCAGATACCTGGCTCCATTTCCCGAACAAGTACGACAACTTTAGCAGACTGATGTAACCGCAATATGTCAATTAATCCTTCAAAATCTAATCGATGCAGTGAATTTTTCTGAATATCCTGATACGATATAGAACTTACAAGCACTTGTCCTTGATAGTATGCTCGAATATGTTCCAGGGCAATTCGCAAGGAAGTAAAGGAAGGAGTTGTCCAGGATTGAAAAACGTATTGTGCTATCTTAGTAGGATTTATGCCTGCCTGTACACAGGCACGAGCGGTTTCAAAAGTGGAAACCTTTGTATTGCTGTATCGAAATCCACCTGTATCAAACAGTATACCGGCGTAGCAGTTTTCAATCCATTCCAATGGAATGGATTTTTCTTCCTGCTGCAAAAAACGAAACATCATTTCCGCTGTAGAAGATAGGGCAGGATCTACAAAGTTAACTGACCCGAAATGAGGGTTGTCTATATGGTGGTCTATATTAATCACAGTCTGTGCACGAGAATAACACAAGGAAGGCCAGATACGGTCTTTTGTTGCACAATCAAGAGAAACTAACACGAACTCATCAGAAAGAAAGGATTCAGTTACTTCTTCCAAAACATATTCTATTCCGTGTAAATAGTGTGCACCAGGAAAAGGTGGTTGCACAACAGATGTTACATTGTACCCATACTTCTGCATCCACAATTGCAAAGTAAGTAGTGAACTTACTCCATCGATGTCGGGGTTTTCATGAGTACAAAGCAAGAAACGAGAACCAGAAAACGATTGGATAGCCTGCAACATGTTTAGGAATCTTTTTCTTTGGTTTGCGTTTTCTGTTCGCATTCTGAAGCTTCAAGTTTTTCATCTTCAGATGTTGAATGACTTTCTTCTGACAGAATTTTATCAATGCGTTGCAAAGATTGTAAACGCTCTTCCGGATTTTCTTCCACAAAAAAGGAAAGAAGGGGAACGTATCGAACCTGCAGCTTGTTAGTTAAAAGAGACTGTATGTATTTTGATGCACTTCGTAAAGCTTGAAGGCCTTTTGTTTCAGCTCTTTCTCCACCAAAGAAACTAACATACACTTTAGCAATCCGTAAATCTTTGCTTAATCGCACCCGATTTATTAAACAGGATTGCAATCGGGGATCTTCTAAATCATATACTAACATCTGACTTAGGGCTGCACGTATTCTTTTTTCTAATTTTTCTTTATGGTAGCTCATATTCTCTCAATCTTATCTTCAATAATTTCCATTTCATATTGATTCTCGGCTAATTTTAAAACGTAAGTCATTGTTTTTTCTAATTCTACCCATTTCGTGTTTACAGAGGCAACAGATATTTCAGCTCGTTGCCACTGATCCTGAAAATCTGTTTCAGCAACTGTTACATTAAATCGCACCTTTAACTTTTTTGAGAACGATTGAATCACTCGTCTTTTCTCCTTTAAACTTTTGGCTAAAGGAATCCGAACAATCAAAGTTAAAAGTGCGATTTCAGCAGACATTTACTAGTCGGTTTTTTCAATAATATGAAAAACCTCAATGGTATCGCCTGCTTTTATATCGTTGAAATTGTGTATTCCAATACCACATTCAAAACCTTCACGAACTTCTTTAGCATCCTCTTTAAAGCGTTTTAAGGAGGAAACTTTCGATTCAAAAATTATTTTTCGATCGCGTATAACACGAGCCTGTGCATTTCTTCTAATAAGTCCAGATCGAACAATACATCCAGCAATGGTTCCGGCTCTGGGTACTTTGAAAGCTTGCTTTACTTCGGCTGTTCCCAGTACTTCTTCTGTTTCCTCTGGTGCAAGAGTACCCTTCATACCAGCGATAATGTCGTCAATTAATTCGAAAATAATACGGTATGTTTTCAATCGTATTGATTTATTCTTTGCTTCTTTTCTTGCACCTGGGCTAGCAGTACTATTGAATCCGTAGATACATGCTTTGCTGACAGAAGCAAGAAGAATGTCATCTTCAGAGATGATCCCAATTGCCTGCCTGACTACATTTAACTCTACACCCTCCACATTCACTTTATTCAAAGCTACCTGTAAAGCGTCTAGGGTGCCTTCGCCGTCTGCTTTCACAATAATGTTGAATTGTTCTTTTTCTTCTGTTTCGGCTAAGAAATCCTCGGCCCAATTATCCGAATCTTCCGTATCTAAATCAGTTACTTCTTCTTGAACAGGAGCCTGATAAGGAATAAAATTCTTAGCAGATCGTACAATAGAACCAGGTTTCAGTATCTCGGGTAAACCCTTTACATTTACAGCAGTTAACGCAGCTGCTTTTTTTATAGTTTTCCCTAAATCGTCATTTAAAACTCGCACTTTGTATTCGGTTTCTCCGTCAATGGTTATGACATCCCCTCTACGTAGTGTTCCTGTTTGAACAATGACGGTGGCTTGTGATCCAAATGTTTTCGTAATATTGGATTCAATGACTGTTCCGGCAAAATCTGCAACAGAACTGGTAACCAGTTCAATCATTTCAGCTTTCAATAGAATCATTTCCAGTAAATCGTCAACACCAATTCCTTTTTTTGCAGAAATTGGAACAACAATTGTATCTCCACCCCATTCTTCAGGTGTGAGATTTTGTTCTGCAAGTTGCGATTTGACATGTTCAGGATTAGCATTATCTAAATCTATTTTGTTAATAGCTACTATAATTGGAACATGAGCAGCTCTTGCATGATCAATTGCTTCTAAAGTTGTTTCTTTAATCCCATCTTCTGCGGCTACTATTAAAACAACAATGTCGGTAATCTCGGATCCTTTTGCACGCATTGCACTAAATGCTTCGTGCCCCGGAGTGTCGATAAATACAATATCTTTGTTGTTGTATTCAACAGTGTAAGCACCAATTGCCTGTGTAATGCCACCCAATTCTTTTTCGGCAACACGAGCTTTTCGAATATAATCAAGTAGAGTAGTCTTACCATGATCAACGTGCCCCATAATGGTAATAACAGGAGCTCTGCGCTTAAAGAATCGTGTGTCGACCTTATCCTCCACATGATATTTAAGCTCAATTTCATACATTTCACACAAAGCTTTTACGGCA
>CAYRBR010000032.1:0-13641 GCA_964422555.1 uncultured Caldisericota bacterium
TCAGTTTTTCAGGGCATCTGACGAAAATGATTCCTGGAATAAGATTCGAACACATAATGTTGATCTAATCATTTACTGCATTCGTAATCCTAAGAAACAACCAAAGGATTACATTACCAAGATAAAACTAGCATACCCCTCTCTTCCCATTGTTTTTCTTTTGTACCATCAACTGGAACAGATTCCCAGTTCTATCACAGACGAATGGGATCCATCCTTGGATATTTTTCTTTGGAGCGGTAATAGTCACATTATTGCCAGCATAATTCAGTTCATTGAAGACAAAAATAATGTAGAGGCCGACTCAACACTTCTCCCTATCCCAATTATTTTATTTGTTGAAGACAATATCAAATACTATTCCTCTTACTTAAATACCCTGTATGATACTCTTTGGTCCGAAACCAAAAAACTATATGAAGACGACACATCTCTTTCAGAAAAGATATTCAAACAAAAATCTAGAACCAAAGTACTTTTAGCTAAAACTTTTGAACAAGCTGAAATCATTATTAAAAATTATCATCATCACATTATTGGAATCATAACCGACATGCAATACCCCATCGAAGAGGGGAATTGTGATATTACCGGTTTAACCCTTATGAATAAAGTGTGGGAATACGACAGTAATATGCCTATTGTATTACAATCTAGCACTGTCTGTAATGCCTCCTGTATAAAAGAGCACCACGTAGTGTGTATTCAGAAAAAGTCTAAAACATTGTTAAAAGAAATAAGAAACACTCTAACAACCTACTTTGGATTTGGAGATTTGCTATTTCGAGATGAAAAGAAGCATGTTGCTTTTCGAATTCCATCGATTCGATCTTTTGCTGAAGTATATAATTCAATCCCAACCTTATCGTTAGAAAAAAGAATTCAGTCTGGAGAGCTTACCAGATGGTTCCTTGTTCACAGTGAGTATGAAATGGCAGCTCATGTCCAGAAAATTGAACAAAACTACCAATCACAAAAAGAAGCACTAATCAGTTTAAAACACAAGCTTCAACAGCAAATCTCTAAAGAGAATAGGGGTTCTATTGTAAACTACTCAAGAAAATTCCCTTTGGACGAATGGACAATTGGAAAAATAGGAGGTGGATCGATTGGAGGAAAGGCAAGAGGGCTATCTTTCTTCAACAAAATTTTAGTTTACGAATATCCCTTTGAATCATTTCCCGATATTCACTTATTTATTCCTCAATCGATAATTCTCGGTACAGACGTATTCGACGATTTTATAAGAATCAATAAACTTGACTACATATACGATTCAGATTTATCAGATCAACAGATAGCTCGTATTTTTATTCAATCCAGTCTACCCCCCACTATTCTTGGAGATATTCGAAATATCACACTTCATATGCATGAACCTTTGGTGGTGCGATCAAGCAGTCTACTTGAAGATGCATTGTATCACCCCTTTGCAGGAATCTACTATACAAAGATGGTACCCAATAACGAATCTTCTTTTGATTTACGTTTCATTCAGCTATGCAACGCAATTAAACTGGTTTATGCTTCTACGTTTTCGAAACAGGCAAGAACCTATATGGAAACAACTGGTCACATTGTAGAACAAGAAAAAATGGCAATCATTATTCAAAAATGTGTTGGTTCAAAGAAAGGAACACTATTCTATCCTGAAGGATCGGGAGTACTTCGATCATACAATTACTATCCATTCCGACATGCCCAACCAGAAGATGGTATTGTGCAATTGGCAATGGGGCTTGGAAAAACTATTGTTGACGGCGAAACATCTCTTCAATTCTCACCCAAATATCCCTCTATCATTCCCCAGTTATCCTCCGTTAATAGTTCGCTACAAACAACCCAAAAAAAATTCTGGGCTCTTAACTTAAAACCGTACCACCGTTCATTATCGGTGGATGAAAATGAGTTTTTAACCCTACTACCAATTAATAAAGGGCTCGAATCGCGATCATTTGAACCAATTACATCTACTTACTCTAGTAGCAATGATCGATTATTTGACGGAATGTACAGAAAGGGACCAAAAGTTATTACTTTTCACCAGTTACGGAATCAGAAATACAACTCTTTCGTCCCTTGTATCAGAAAAATTATGGATATATGTGAAAAAGCAATGTCTGCTTCAGTTGAGATAGAATGTGCTTTTTCGATAGAACCCGAATCAAAACAGATTCACTTTGGCTTTCTTCAAGTTCGTCCCATGATGAAATTTGAACACTCAGTTGATATTGACATCAACACCCTGTCAAAAGAAAACTCTTTCTGTTATACCAACAATGCGCTTGGAAACGGACAAATCAATAACCTAAAACACATTGTATTAGTAGAACCGGATACATTTGATTTGGCCAAGACACAAGAAATTGTTCTAGAAATTGACCAAATAAATAAGTATTTTTCCAGTATAAAAGAGTCTTACATTTTAATGGGACCAGGTCGATGGGGAACTTCTGATCCGTGGCTGGGAATACCTGTTCAGTGGAATCATATCTCAAATATCGGAACATTTGTTGAATACGATCTTTCCACTTTACACATTGATCCATCCCAAGGTTCGCACTTTTTCCAGAACATCACCTCTCTCCATATTGCATACCTAACCATTTCCCATACCAATCCAAAACACTTTATTGACTGGGATTGGATTAAGAGCCAATCAAAAACTGTTGAAAAGAAGTATGTTTCAGTTTATTCTTTTGATCATCCCCTCTGCATAAAAGTGGATGGACGCAAAAGCGTAGGCGTTATTGAAAAAGCATAACAAATGGAGGAACCAATGGAACAAAAGCAAGAATGGAAAGTCATTATTGAGTTGCTGAAGTTCACAGACCCTGTTTTAGTTAATCGATTAGGTAGAAAAATGATGCACTACCTGTATAAATGCCACATCTCTAGAATAGAAGATTTAATGAAAAAACTAGAGGCAGATTCAACAGAATATGCTGAAAGAAAAATGAAAAATGACAACACTCCTTTACCAAGAATTGAATCTGATTTTCTACAGCAAATGATTGAGGAAATTTTTGAAATTGCTGAACAGGAATTATCTTCAGAACGAATTACGCAAATGATTAAATTGTGGCTGAAACACGAAAAAGCCCGATTCTTAACCATGACAGCTGAAAAAAGAGATGTACCCTTAGGGGAAATTACAGATGCTGTTCACAAGTTTGCCTCTATTAAAGATGCTTACACATATTTGTCAAAAGAGGAAAATATTGGAATTCGGGTTGCTTTTATTCGTCGTTTTTTAAGTGAAGATCTTCATTTCATTAATACTTCAAAAGATTTTTTCGAAGTATCTGATTTTTCCGACATACTAGCCCATACAATCGGTCCAAGCAGAGGTAACGGTAAACTTGGTGGAAAAGCATCTGGTTTTTTGAGGGCTCGGAATATTCTTCGAACTATGAAAAAAGATTATGTATCAATACGGAATCTGTGTATTCCAAAAACTTGGTATTTAACATCAGATGGAATCATAAACTTTTTACACTTCAATGCACTGGAAGAAATGCCAAACATTAAGTATAGAAAACCGATTGAGATTAAACAGGAGTATCCTTATCTTGAACAGATTTTTAAGAACTCTTCCATTCCAACAGATATTATTACAGGATTGAATTATGCTCTCGATGATTTTGGAACCAACCCTATTATTGTTCGGTCATCAAGTCTACTTGAAGATAGTTCTGATGCTTCTTTTGCCGGTAAATATAAAAGCTTGTTTGTGGCCAACCAGGGAACCAAAAAAGAACGACTTGATGCTCTGATGGATGCCATTCTTGAAGTATATGCAAGCGTTTTTGGACCAGACCCAATTGAATACCGAAGAGAAAGAGGTTTGCTAGATTTCAATGAAGAAATGGGTGTACTGATTCAGGAAGTAGTTGGCCAAAAAGTGGGAAAATATTTCTTCCCAGCTTTTGCTGGAGTTGCTTTTAGTCAAAATGAATTTCGATGGTCCCCTAGAATTAAGAAAGAAGATGGCATTGCTCGAATTGTAGCAGGATTAGGAACAAGAGCAGTAGACCGAGTTGATAACGACTACCCTCTTTTAATCAGCCCGGGGAAACCAAATCTAAAAGTAAATGTGGATGTTCAAGATGTGTTACGGTACTCTCAGAAAAAGATTGATGTAATAAATCTATTATCAAGAGAATTCGAAACTCTGTCATTTGAACGTCTTATTCGTGAAGTCGGATACGATTACCCCGCTATTAACCAAATTATTTCTCTTTTCAGAGAAGGGGAAATATTTACTCCTACCGGAAATATGTTTAATATTCAGGAAGACAAACCCATTATTAATTTTGCACGTCTTTTGAAAAATGGACCTTTTGTTCAACAAATACGGGACATTCTTACCATTCTGCAGGATAATTTAGGAATCCCGGTTGATATAGAATTCGCTTGTGATGGTGATATACACAAATTATATCTTCTTCAGTGCCGACCTCAAAGTCATGTAAAATACACATCAGATATTAGTATACCTGCTAATATTCCCGAAACTGATATTCTGTTTACGTCAAATCAGTTTATTACTTCAGGTGAAGTAAAGAATATAGAGTACATTGTGTATGTAGATCCAGATGCATATTCTCAATTACCTACATTTAAGGACTTGCGTGAAGTAGGTCGCATTATAGGTAGAATCAACAGAAAGCTTCCAAAACGCTCATTTATACTTATTGGTCCTGGACGATGGGGGAGTAGAGGAGACATCAAACTGGGAGTTAATGTTGGATATGCTGACATTAATAATACAGCTATGTTGATTGAAGTGGCAAAAGTAACGCAGAATTATTTTCCAGAACTTTCCTTTGGAACCCACTTCTTCCAAGATCTGGTTGAATCACAAATCCAATACTTACCGTTATATATCGGATCAAAGGGAACAATTTTCAAAGAAGAAACACTTGAGGATCACAATATTCTTAGCAAAGTACTTTCAGTAGATGAAAAATATCAAAATGTCATTAAAATTCTGCAGGTGAATCGCTTGAACAACTACTCTTCTTTCTCAATTTTAATGGACGAAAACAAAAATGAAGCAGTTGGTTTTTTTATCCAGCAAAGTAAATAAAAAAAGTTTTCCATTTTTACCTTCATTTTTATTGACATATTTTTCGACCACTTTTACACTGAAAATCTATTCTTATTATCGAAATAGGGATTTGATAATAAGAATAAGGTGTGCGAATCAAACTATTTTTGTATGGAGGAAACTATGTTACAAGTAAAAGACGCTGTTCAAGAGATCAAAGCAAACTTAATGAAAAAGAGCTCTAACGAACCCGAGTTTTTACAAGCTGCCGAAGAAGTTCTGGATTCACTTATCCCCGTTATGGAAAAACACCCTGAGTATATGGAAGCAGGGATTTTAAAACGAATTGTTGAACCAGAAAGAATTGTCCAGTTTCGAGTAACCTGGGTTGATGATGCCGGAGAAGTCCATGTAAACCGTGCTTTCAGAGTTCAATTTAACAGTGCAATTGGTCCTTACAAAGGCGGATTACGTTTTCACCCTTCTGTAAATTTAGGAATTATTAAGTTCTTAGGATTTGAACAAATTTTTAAAAACTCACTTACCGGACTACCTATTGGAGGTGGTAAGGGAGGATCTGATTTTGATCCAAAACGAAAATCAGATCATGAAGTACGACGCTTCTGTCAGAATTTTATGCTTGAACTGAATCGTCACATTGGTCAATTTGTAGATACCCCTGCCGGAGATATTGGAGTAGGTGGTAGAGAAATTGGATACCTTTACGGAACATACAAGAAAGTTACTAATTCTTTCACTGCTGGAGTTTTAACTGGCAAAGGGTTAACCTACGGTGGAAGTCTTGTTCGTACGCAAGCTACCGGATATGGTCTGTTATACTTTATGGATGAAATGTTAAGAGACAAGGGAATTTCTATTGAAGGTAAAAATATTTCTATATCTGGGTCTGGTAATGTTGCTATTTATGCCACCGAAAAAGCACAAGAACTTGGTGGAAAAGTAATTACCTTAAGCGACTCGAATGGTTACATTTTCGATCCTGATGGAATCAACCTTGCTACCGTAAAACAAATAAAAGAAGTAGAACGTGGCCGAATTAAAGAATACGTAGATCGTCACCCGAAAGCAGAATATCACGAAGGATGGGAAGGAGTATGGACTGTTAAAACTGATATTGCTCTTCCATGCGCTACCCAGAACGAAATTGATGGCAAATCTGCACAGGTTTTAGTAAATAATGGAGTCATAGCTGTTGGAGAAGGAGCAAACATGCCATCCAGTCCAGAAGCTATTGATATCTTCCACGAAAACAAGGTACTCTTTGGACCCGCCAAAGCTGCCAATGCTGGCGGAGTTGCCACTTCCGCACTTGAAATGTCACAAAATAGTTTACGCTACTCTTGGACGTTCGAAGAAGTTGATGCAAAACTGAAGCGTATTATGGAGAACATATATCATAGTGCATCCGACACAGCGAAGGAATATGGATTTGATGACAATTTGGTAAAAGGTTCTAATATTGCAGGCTTCTTAAAAGTTGCCGATGCAATGCTTGCCCAGGGCATTATCTAAGCAGTTAACTTTCATTTTTCTCCCAAAAAAAAGCTACTTTGAAAAAAGTAGCTTTTTTTTTTAGCTTTTTTCGTTATGATCTACTTAAAAATGTCAGGAGGATTCAAATGCGTAAACCTGTTCTTTTAACTCCTGGACCCACACAGGTCCCAGAAGAAGTTTTAGCGGCAGCTGCCCTTCCCATTATGCATCATCGTACACCCCAATTCGAGGCTATTTTTGCAGAAGCAGCAGAAAATTTAAAGTATATTTTCCAGACGGAAAATACTGTTGCAATGCTTACCTCTTCAGGTACGGGTGCGTTAGAGTCATCAGTAATTAACCTTTGTTCCCCTGGTGATAAGGTAATTGCTGTTAATGGTGGTAAATTCGGGGAACGATGGACAGAATTATGTAAAGCGTATAACCTTGATTTAGTAGAAATTAAAATTCCTTGGAACAGAACTGTTAAACCTGAAGAAATCGAGAATGCCATAAAAGATAATCCTGATGCCAAAGTTGTTTTTACAACTTTATCAGAAACGTCAAGTGGTGGTGTTACAGATATAGAGTCGATTGCAAAAATAACTAGCAAATCTTCTTCCATACTTGTTGTGGATGCCGTTTCAGGACTAGGCGTAACACCTCTTTACATGGACAAGTGGGGAATTGATGTAGTAGTTTCTGGGTCCCAAAAAGGTTTTATGTTACCACCTGGTTTAGCTTTTATTGCTATGAATGATCGAGCAAAAAAGCTTATGGATACATCGACTTTACCAAAGTATTACTTTGACTTGAAGATGGCATTCAAAAAAGCAGAAAAACATTCTACTCCATGGACACCAGCAATTAGTGTTATTGTACAGTTAAATGAAGCCTTAAAAATAATGAAGAATGAAGGAATTGAAAATATTTTCAAACGACATCATCTTTTATCTGATGCACTTCGAGCAGGTGTTAAAGCTCTTGGACTAGATCTTTACAACCAAAACACCGGAGATTGTTGTATAGCAGTCAATATTCCAGAAAATGTAGACGGTGGTAAATTCGTCAAACTTGCTAGAGATAAATACCTAGTAGCTGTCGCTGGTGGTCAAGCCGAATTAAAAGGAAAAATCTTCCGAATTTCTGCGATGGGAAATGTGGGACCTAATGATGTTATTTTAGGAATCGCCACCGTAGAAAGAGTTTTAAAAGAATTAGGTTACTCCTTTGAGCTTGGTAAAGGTATTGCAGCAGCTATTGAAGTTCTTGACCAATAAAGGAGAATGAAATGAAAAAGATTCTTATTGCTGATCCTATTGCCAAAGAAGGAGTTCAACAATTAAAAGATTATGGGAAATTTGAAGTAATTGAAAAAACAGATATTACCCAAGAAGATCTTTGCAAAGAAATTGGGGAATACAATGCTGTTGTAGTTCGATCAAGAACCAAAATTCACAAAGAAACTCTTGAAAATTCAGGGAACCTTGAATTAATCGTTCGAGGTGGAGTAGGTACAGACAATATTGACAAAGTTACGGCAAAAGAAAAGAGCATTACTGTACACAACACACCTCTGGCTTCTTCTATTTCTGTTGCTGAATTGGTGATTGGAATGGCATTATCAGGTATGCGACACTTACCTGATGCCACTGTTTCAACCAAACAAGGACTTTGGGAGAAAAAACGATTTAAAGGTCGTGAATTGTATCAAAAAACACTTGGAATTGTTGGATTTGGCAATATCGGTAAAGAGATTGCTAAACGTGCAATAGGTCTTGGTATGAAAGTTCTTGCTTTTGATCCAATCGTAAAAAACACTGATATCAATGGTGTTCAGCTAACTTCTCTTAATGAAATCCGAGACAATGCCGACATTATTACAGTGAATTGTCCCAAAACAGATACAACAAAGGGTATGATTAATGCAGACTTTATCTCTAAAATGAAAGATGACTCAGCAATTATTAACTGCTCAAGAGGTGGGATTGTTGTTGAAGAAGATCTTGCAAAAGCGATGGAATCTGGAAAAATCGCCTTTGCTGGCGTTGATGTATACGAATCAGAACCAGCAAAATCTAGCCCCTTGTTTACCCAGACAGATATAACTTTAACCCCTCACATCGGTGCACAGACTAAAGAAGGTCAGATTCGGGTAGGAGTTGAAGTTGCAACTGTCATTAATGAGTATTTCAAATAGTAATTTTTGAGTATACTATTTGTTGCCTTTCACATATCTGCAGCAAGAAAAGGGTGAGTAAAAAAACTCACCCTTTTCTTATTCTTCAGCAGATCGGTATCTATACTGCAAAGCTTCACATATATCATCCATAGATATGTTCTGGGCTTCTCTCATATCAGCCACCGTTCTTGCTACCTTCAGAATTTTCATATTGCTTCTTCCAGAAAGAGCCCATTTTCTTCCAATCTCAACCAAAAACATTTCAGTTTCCGAGTCTAGTTTACAGTAACGACGAAGTGTTCTAGAATTCATTTCTGAGTTATAAAAAAAAGGTTCTTCTTGGAACCGTTTTTTCTGTATCTCGTGACATCGAGAAACTCTTTCCCTTATCGTAGATGAAGATTCAGACTTCTCCATTTGTAAAAGTTTTTTGTGATCCACACGTAAAACCTCACTTACAATATCAATCCTGTCCATAATAGGTCCTTCAATCTTCGATTGATACCTTTGTACCTGGGATGGTGTACATTTACACTCTTTTTGAGAATCTCCATAATAACCACACGGGCAAGGATTCATGGCAGCAATCAACATGAACTTAGCTGGCCATTCAACACTACTATGAATTCTGGAAATAGAGACTTTTCCATCTTCAAGAGGTTGTCTTAAGGCATGAATGACATTTCTAGGAAATTCTGGAAATTCATCTAAAAATAATACTCCTCGATGCGCTAGAGAAATCTCACCCGGTTTTGGTTTTGATCCTCCACCTAAGAGGGCTGACACAGAGGAGGAGTGATGAGGAGAACGGAAGGGTCGATCGGTCAGCAATCCATGATTACGAGACAATAACCCCATTGCACTATATATTTGAGATACTTCCACTGATTCATCAAAAGATAGCGAAGGTAAAATAGTTGGGATCCTTCTAGCCAGCATAGTTTTACCCGTACCTGGAGGACCTATCAATAAGCCATTGTGCATCCCCGAAGCAGCAACTTCTAGTGCTCTTTTCGCAAATGTCTGACCAATGATATCTTGAAAATCATCTGACGAAGTAGTTACAACTGTTTTCTTCTCAATAAATTGTTTGGATGGTGTTTTCTGGTGAAGTAAGAATTGAACAGTCTCCTTAAGGGATTTACAGGGATAAATAGTATCGTGTGGGTATACAATCTCTTCCCCATTTTGAACTGGAAAATAAAATTCATAGTCGTCCGAGTTACGGTTGGTTTGAGCAAGTTCATGAAAAAAACAATTCATCGACAAGATTCCGTTGACTTCTCGCAACGATCCATCAAGTGATAACTCCCCTATGAAATACAGTTCATTCGTTTTTTTTAACTGGATTTGCTTTGAAGCAAGGAGGATTCCAATTGCAATTGGAAGATCGTAACAGGAACCTTCTTTTTTCAGATCAGCCGGAGCAAGGTTTACCGTAATTCGATGAGTAGGAAATTGATAAGAATTGTTCTTTAATGCAGACCGAACTCTTTCTTTTGATTCTTGTACTGCTGCATCAGGCAATCCAACAATGGAAAAGGAAGGAAGTCCGGTATTAGTAATATCAACTTCTACTTCAACAGTTACGGGTTCGAGTCCTTGAAGAGCGAAACTCTTTACCTTTACTAACATGTTTATCTCCTTTTAACTGCTTCCTTTGAAGACACACAAGGTGTTTATCCTTCTGGTTCGATGAATAAACAACATGCTTTCCACATATCCACCTTTTGTCCGAGTTCAGAAATTCTTCGATTTCTTTGGGATCTTTCCAAAGGAGTATCTCACCGGTCTTTGTAAGAGCCTTGTTAAACAAATCCGACAAATACTCAACGGTTCCAACTCCACGTGCACTAAAAACAGATTGTACATGGCAATACTCGGGGTCAATAACAACATTTTCTGCCCGTTCATGCAAAACCGTTACATTGGATATGGAGGTGAAAACTAGAACATACAATAAAAAACTATATTTTTTTCGCATCGATTCTACTAACGTAATATGCATCGAAGGAAACATAATAGCAGCGATAATGCCAGGGAATCCTCCTCCAGAACCAATATCAATCCACCTTCCCTGAACGGAAAGATCAGAAAACATTTTCATGATTTGCATTGAATCATGTAAGTGTACATTGACTAAAGTTTCTGTGGAAGAATCAGCAACAAGATTAAGGTGTGGATTAATTGATTGAATAATTTGTAAAAATTCCCCAATCAATTTTTCCTGATTGCTTGTTGTAATAATTTTGTTGTCTTTCAAATACTTTTTTAATGCTTGCTCTATCATATAAAATCACCAATTTTGTATTATACCATACATTCATTGTATTGTTGACGATTACTTCGATTAAAATATAATAGTTTTGTTTGAATCTCATGAGAAAGGGTGATTCTATGAAGAGAATAAGATGGGGACAACTAATCATTATTATAGTTGTGCTTGCAGTTTCGATTTTCAGTATTGGTTATAACGTGAAAAAAGACCAGGTTAAGTATGGTCTTGATTTACAGGGTGGGGTACACCTTGTACTCGAAGCACAACCAATTGAAAAAATCGAAGAAGTAACAGAAGAAGAACTAATCGAAACTGAAGAAACAGTTGAAAATACTGCCAATTCAGAAGCTGAACCGGAAACAAATGAAACAGAAGAAGCAGTACAAGGTGAAGAAGAAAAATTGGTTGTAACCAATGAAGACCTTGTTTCCGATCAACCGAATGAAATTACTGCCCAAGAGCTTAAACAGGCTAAAAGCGTAATTGAAAAGCGAATTAATTACCTTGGTGTTTCGGAAGCAACCGTATCCACACAAGGTAAGAACCGGATTATTGTGGATATCCCGGGATATTCTGACATTGATCAAGCAAAAGACATCATTGGTAGAGTAGCGGTTTTAACTTTTAAGGATGAAGCCGGAAATACCCTTGTTACTGGAAAAAACTTAAAGAAAGCAACTTTTAGTTATCAGCAAATGGAACAAACCGGCCCAAGAGAACCCGTAGTCCAACTAGAATGGGATGCTCAAGGAAAAGAACTGTTTGCGAAAGGTACTCGAGAAAATGTAGGCAAATCTATCTCGATTTATCTTGACGACCAGTTGCTTATTGCTCCAACAGTAAATGAAGAAATCTCAAGTGGAGACGCTGTCATTACTTTTGGTGGTAAAAATGAAGAAAGCATTGAAGAAGCTCAAGAAGTGGCTATTCTTCTTCAAGGTGGCTCTCTCCCAGTAAAAATGACCTTTTTGGAAGAACGAGTAGTAGGACCTTCATTGGGTCAGGATACAATTAAAAGTTCCCAGGTAGGAGCATTAATCGCAATTTTAGCAATTATTCTGTTTTTAATCTTTATGTATAAGATGCTCGGAGTAATTGGTGCCTTAGCATTATTGCTTTACACTATTATTTATCTTGGATTTTTACTTGGTATTAGAGCTACATTATCATTGCCTGCCATTGGTGCTGTTATTCTTTCGGTAGGTATGGCCGTTGACTCAAATGTTATTGTTTTTGAAAGAATTAAAGAAGAATATGCCAAAGGAAGAACCTTCCTTTCGGCGATTGGCGCTGGATATGCACATGGTTGGACAGCCATTTTTGATTCAAACTTTTCAATGCTGTTAGCTATGATTATCCTTTATTCCTTTGGAACAACCCAAATAAGGGGTTTTGCAATAACAATTGTTTCAGGAATTATCGCAGCCCTTATTACTTCTTACTTCTTTACTCAGTTTATTTTAAGTCTCATTGCTGTTTACAACCCTAAGGTAAACAACAAACTCTTTGGTTTAAAATCACCAGAGAAAGATAATTAGAAAGGAGGAGAGATATGTTACCTGTAAGAAAATGGAACATTATTGGGAATAGAAAATCTTCCCTATTTATTGCGTTAATCCTTGTTGTAGCTAGCCTTTGTATTATGACTACACGTTTTTTTACTAATGGCTCTCCTTTTAATCTTGGTGTTGATTTTACTGGTGGAGTTGTGATGAATTTTGACTTCCAATCTGAAGAACCGATTGAAGTTGCAGATATCCGAACCGTATTGCATGAATTTAACCAAGATAATGCCGTCATTCAACAAGACAAAAATCATCCTGAACATTTCATGATTCGAATGAAAGAAATAACAAACGAACAACAGGATGAAGTTATCACAGCATTGCAAGAACAGATTGCCCCCATCGACCCAGATACAAGGCAAACTGATTTTATCGGACCTACTATTGGTAGCGAGTTGCGTAGAAATGCAATTTTAACGATTAGTTTGGCTCTTTTGTTAATCTTACTATATGTAGCCATTCGATTCCGTTTTAAAGATGGTGTTGCTGCTATTATTGCATTGGTACACGACATTAGTGTAGCATTAGGTGTTATGTCTCTGTTCTGGATTCAATTTAACACTGCATCTATAGCTGCGCTGCTATCGATTACTGCTTACTCCTTACAAGACAGTATCGTCATCTTAGACCGAGTTCGAGAGAACATTAAGTATTATAAAGACAAAATGACCTATGCTGAAATAGCCAATATGTCAGTTACAACTACCTGGATACGTTCTTTCAATACTTCAGTAACTACCTTACTTGGAGTTTTAGCCTTGGCCATTTTCATGGGAAGTTCCTTACGTGATTTTACAACCATTCTTCTCATGGGTTTACTTGCCGGTACTTATTCTTCCTTGTATATTGTTGTACCCTTACTGGTTGGTTGGCAAAAAGATACTGAAAAAGAGCTCAGACCCGTGTATCTTGATGCACTTAAGACCGATGATTATGATTTGATTAAAAATAGAAAAAATCCGAACACATCCAGCAACAATACTATCAATACAGTTACAGATTCTGCAACAGAAATAAATGCCAAGAAAAAAGGTACTGCAAAGAAGAAAAAACGTCGTCGATAAGACAC
>CAYRBR010000032.1:13695-16951 GCA_964422555.1 uncultured Caldisericota bacterium
GAATAAAAAAAGGGGGGCGAGTAATTCTCGCCCCCCTTTTTTTATTCTTTCTACATTAAGTTACTTCTGCTTTTCTTCATCATCTACAATTCGCAAAGGAGCATATTTATAGTTTAGCATACGCTCTCCAACTGTATCGAAATCAATTTTGATAATATACTCGCTGTCAATTTCTTTTAAATTAATCACAACACCGTGTCCCCATACTTTGTGACAAATTACTTTCCCTTCTGTCAAATCAGATAGTTCAACGGCCACACCCTTGCTATAATCTTTTTTGCTACGATTTACAGATGATACTTTCCTTCTTAATCCACTCTTCCCATCTCTAGCAGAAGATATCTTCAACCGTTCAATTAAGTCTTCGGATATTTCTTCTAAAAACCTTGATTGAGTTGTTTTTGTAGTTTTCCCATACAGCTCTCTGTTCATGGCATAAGAAAGGTACAGTTCTGTTTTCGCTCGAGTAAAGCCGACATAACAAAGCCGTCTTTCTTCTTCGAGTGCGTTCTGCTTGCAGTTTGATAAGTAGTGAGGAAATAATCCCTCTTCCATACCCGCCATAAACACAATAGGGAACTCCAATCCTTTTACGGAGTGGATTGTCATCAGGGTCACTTTTTCTTCCTGATTCTTCATATCATCCAGATCGGTATACAAAGAAACATCAGCCAAAAAGGACTGTAAGACAGGTTCTTTCCCTTCGTATGATTTTTCAAAACGATCGATCGCTGTAAGCAACTCGCCCAAGTTCGCAATTTTCTCTTTCGCAATATACTCAGGATATTCATTTTCAAGAGATTTTGGAAGCAGTGTTTTTTCATAGATTAACTTTGCTACATCTAGCAAAGATTTCTCTTTTAAAACAACTCTTCCCGCTTCGATAATATCTACAAACTCTTTTAAACCCTTACGACCTCGAGCAACTGCCTCTTTTTTTTCCAGTAAAGCATGACAGGCATCATAAAAAGAGCATTTCTCTTCGTAAGCAACTTTCTCAATTTTCCGAATAAATACTGCACCAATGTTTCGTTTGGGATAATTTATAACACGGTTGATGCTTACCCTGTCGTCTGGATTGTTAATGATCCTTAAATAGGCAATAAAATCCTTTACTTCTTTGCGTTGATAGAACTTAAACCCACCCACAAGTTGATAGGGGATGGATTCAGACATTAAGGCTTCTTCAAAATTCCTACTAGCTGCATTAATTCTATATAAAACTACAAAATCGTTATAGCTTCTTTTTTGTGTTTGAACTCGATCTTGAATCAACTGAACAATCTTTTGTGCTTCGTCTTTTTCGTTTGAGCAAATTACAAGTTTTACTTTTGTGCCCTCATCATTCTTCGTCCACAATTTTTTTATTTCTCTGTTCTCATTATTTTCAACAATACAATTTGCTGCACTTAGGATTAATTGAGAACAACGATAATTTTCTTCAAGTTTAATTACCTTCGCAGATGAGTATTCCTTTTGAAATCGAAGCATATAGGAAGGATCAGCTCCCCTAAAAGCATAGATTGATTGGTCATCATCTCCAACCACAAAAATATTTTGGTATTTCTCAGCCATTAAACGCAAGAACTCATATTGTACAGCATTTACATCTTGATACTCGTCAACTAAGACATGCTGAAACAGTTCTTGGTAATTGTCTAACACAGCTGGTTTTTGTTGAAATAATTGAACAGTTTTGAAGATTAAATCATCGAAATCCAGGGCATTATTTTCTCTCATTCTTTTCTCATAGAGAGAATATACGTTTGACACTATATCAACAAAATAACCCGATCCAGCAACATGAATATATTCATCTGAATCAACCAAAGCTACTTTTGAGTCAGAGATAGCTTTTGAAACAGATCGAGGATTGACTCTTTTAATATCAATATTGGACTCCTTCATACAATCCTTAATTAATGACAAGGAATCTTCATCATCGAATACTGTAAAATCAGACCTTAGGCCAATCTCTTTTCCTGATGCTCTTAAAATACGAAGACAAATAGAATGGAAAGTTCCAATCCAAAGTCTTTTTGGTTCAATTTCAAGCAACTTCCCAATTCGCTCTTTCATCTCATTGGCTGCTTTATTAGTAAATGTCACCGCCAAAATATTTTCCAATGGGATTCCCTGCTGCAGCAAATTAGCAATTCGATAAGTAATTACACGAGTTTTTCCGGATCCAGCTCCAGCAAAAACAGCAACAGGACCTTTAATTGTGTTTACGGCTTCTAATTGCTGGGGGTTAAGGGAATCTTTGTTTAAAGTCTTACTCTTTTTTGCCATAGAAACTCACTTTCAAGAATAAGTATAGGGAAAAAGGAGCCCATTAAGGGCTCCTTTGAATAAGCTGAGAGAATGATATTGATTAATTCGAGCTTTTAGGCACAAAAACATCTACATAACTGCTCAAATCATCTGATTTATGTTTTGGTTGTTCCTCAGAATTATTTGGGTTATCTTCGTACTCATCAGATACTTCGTCTTCTGATGGAGGAACGATACTTTTGCGACTTAATTTCATTTTCTTTTGAGAAATGTCTAATTCAACAATTTCTCCTCGGACCGTATCACCAACCGAGAGAATTTCTTCTATAGAATTAATTCTTTTATGACTCATTTGAGAGATGTGCATAAATGAGTTAATTCCCTCTTCTATCTCAACAAGGGCACCAAAGTTTAGGTCTTTCACTACGGTTCCTTCCACAATTTGACCTAAATGGTATTTGTCCCCTACACATTCCCAAGGATCTGGTAATGTTCGTTTTAAACTTAAAGAAATTCGACTTCGATCGTCTGAAATTCCAATCACTCTAACTTTAATTCTGTCACCCTTTTTTACAACTTCCGATGGTTTTTTTGTCGCACCCCAAGACAACTCAGAAATGTGAACCAATCCTTCTACGTTGAATCCAATATCGACAAATGCGCCGTAATCGACAATATTTGTTACGGATCCATCAAGGATAGTGTTCACTTCAAGTTCGCCAACAAATTCATTTCGAGCAGCCTTGTTAACTTCCTGTTCAATAATTTTATGGGAAACAACAACTTTTCGACGGTCTTTTTCAAATTCGATCACTCGAACTTCAAGCGTTTGCCCCATATACTTAGACAAATCATTTTGACGTTTTCAAGCAATTACCGCACAGGGTAAAAATGATTGTACTCCGTAGATATCTACAATTAATACCCATTTAACTTTTTCATGGACAACTGCTTTAACGGTGGACTTATCTTTATAGGCATT
>CAYRBR010000033.1:0-16412 GCA_964422555.1 uncultured Caldisericota bacterium
AATATGGAAGCTTCCAAAAAATCGAAAGGGGAGTTCTATCACGAAATTGGATACTTTTCTCTGGCGAATCAAACTTATACCCCCATTATTCGTAAATGGATCTCAGAATTTGATTTGGATCCTTTTATATCGCTTGAGTTAATTCCCGATAGCAACCATCTTTCTATTCATGATTGGTGTGGATCCAGCGAAGAGCCGAGAACGAATCAGGAATATTATTTTAATGCTGATGAGAAAACGATTCAATATATGGAGGAAGCTCCCCATACTACCGAAGAAACCGGTGTGTATGAGGTAGTGAAGAGATGATATATCTATGCTAAAACTTAGGTATTCATTTGACAACAGAGATTTGGTAATGATGTTGCTACAAAACTGGGAGCAAAATCCTAAAAAAACATAATATATTGCGAAACAATTCCTAACATATTATAATAATTAGGGAATTGAGGTGAACAATGATTCCCAGAATTTTGCATAAATGGATTGAAGATCGGTTTTTTCAGGGGAAGGCTATTCTTGTTTTCGGAGCCAGACAGGTAGGGAAAACCACTCTGCTACAATCCATTCTGTCAAGTTATACTCAAGATACTTTGCTTTTGAACGCTGATGAACCAGATGTTCGTGCTATTTTTACCCATGCAACTTCTTCGTTTATGAAAACTATTTTTGGTTCTAAAAAAATTATTTTCATTGATGAAGCACAACGGATTCCAGATATCGGTATTACTCTTAAATTAATTGTAGATCAAATACCAGAAGTACAAATTATTGCATCTGGTTCTTCTTCATTTGAACTTGGTAATAAAACTATAGAACCTCTAACAGGAAGAAAATTTGTATGCAATCTTTTCCCTGTTTCTTTTCAAGAAATGGTTTCGTATTCCGGATTGTTAGAAGAAACACGCTTACTAAGGCATAGATTAGTGTTTGGTTGTTATCCAGAGATTATCACAAAACCAGGACAGGAGAAAGAACTTCTTTACCTTCTTACAGAAAGTTATTTGTATAAAGATCTGTATCGATTAAACGATATTATGAAACCGGAATTTTTAGAGAAAATTGTGAAGGCTTTAGCTTTACAAGTGGGAAGTGAGGTATCGTTTAATGAGTTGGCACAACTTATTGGGATAGACCGAGCTACCGTGGAAAAATACATTGGCTTGCTGGAGCAATCTTATGTTGTATTTAAAGTTCCCTCCTTTAGTAAAAACGTAAGAAATGAAATTAAAAAAGGAAAGAAGATATATTTTTATGACAATGGAATTCGCAATGCAGTCATCAATTCTCTATGGAAAATTGAAAATCGGCAGGATATAGGCGGATTATGGGAGAATTACCTGATGGCAGAAAGAAAGAAACTTTTAGCATATTGTGGCCTATATAGCAAGCAGTACTTCTGGCGAACTACACAACAACAGGAAATAGATTACATTGAAGAAAACGAAAAAGGGTTTCGTGCCTATGAGTTTAAATGGAATTCCAAGGCAAAATTAAAGATCTCCAAAACCTTTTCCACTGCTTATCCAAACATCCCCGTGAAACTGGTAACTCCGCAGAATGTTCATTTGTTCCTGACAGATCCTTTTTTTTAGGCATTAAACAGCATTGTTAAAACAAATGCGGGTTATAACGAGCCTAAAACCTCGGCTACATTAAGAAAATTTACTACAGAAAGAGTGTCGTTTTGAAATTCCAGATTCCCTGCATATAGCAAAACCCCGACAAATTTAGACAAATTTCAAGTAGAACTTATGATTTGTCTAGATTCGCATGATATACTTCATGAACATGAAGTATATCAAACAAAAACCACTAATAAATGTGCTACGTTCTGTTCCAGTAGAGGAAGCTTTACTAAAGCTTCTGGAACAACAATATGGTATTTCTATTCAGCAGTTGTATTTGCATCGAGATATGATTGGGGCTGTATATATTGTTGTATCAAAAAAACAGAAATACATCTTTAAACTCTATCGAATACAAGATTCAGAAGCAGCCATTCAATCAACTGAAATTGTAGAATATTTGCATCGACAAAGTTTCCCTGTTGTATCCATACAATTGACACTGAAGCAAGAGCTGTATGTTTCCGTTTCCTTCCCCGAAGGGGAAAGGGTGGGAGTATTGTATGAATACATTCCAGGCAAAGAACCTCAAAAAGAACGTGTAGTTCAGCTTATGGGAACGATTATTGGGCAAATGCACAAGCTTATGAAAGAGTATCCAAAAAAACTCCGAGTTTTAACCAAGCAGCACTACATTGGGAACTTTTTGTCTCACATACAACGATTTCATCCTTCAAACTCCTTTTTACCTGCCATGACTGAGTATGGAAACCAACTTTGGCAACGAGTTTCTACGTTTGCACAGGGGTTTACCCATGGGGATGTGCATACTGGCAATGTTATTGAAACTCCTTCGGGTGAAATATATCTACTTGATTTTGATATTGCTTCCCATTCTTTTCCTTTGCTAGATTGTGCAACTATTTCAGATGCTACTAGCTTTGTTTCGGTAGAAAAAAAGAAAATGGTTCAAACTCTTCAACTATTTACCCGTTTTATGAAAGGGTATGAGAAAGTGCATTCTATTCAAGTATCTTCCGAAAAAGATGTTTTAGACTGTATTGCCTTGCATCACTATGAATTGAATGGAACCATACCAGCCGTTCGCTTTCCCATACAGGGAAACTATTGGTTTACAGAAGACTATATAAAACTTCATTATCGTTGGATACATACCTGGGAAACAATCCGTAGAGAACTATAGAGGAACTAAGTAAAGAATACTTAATCATGCTATACTTGTAGTTGATTCGTAAGAACTTTTTAAGAGGAATAAGTATGGATGCAAATAAAACGAAACCTGTAATTATGGTTTCATCTTCGGTCTATGGGGTAGAAGAATTACTCGATAGAGTTTACTCTCTTCTTACTATGTTTGGATATGAGGTTTGGATGTCTCATAAAGGAACAGTTCCTGTTATTTCTTCCAGAACGGCTTTTGAAAACTGTATTGATGCTGTTAGAAAATGTGATTTGTTTTTGGGGATCTACGGGTAATTGATATGTATGAAGAAGCAATATTGTCACAAAAACCACTTCATAAGAGACAAGGAAACTGGGTGCAAAAGTTTTCTACTGATGAGGATGTTCTTCTCTATGCTTCGGCTCAATTTTCTCGATTCCAGGAAGTAGAAGAGTTTCTTAAAGAAAATTTTCTGAATCTTTCTAAAGAGCTGAGATAGGGGTTGTATAAAATGAAGAAAGAAGAGATTTTAAAACAGCTTTCTATAGCAAATGATCAAGTAGTTCAATTTCAAGAGGACTCTGATTTATCAAAAATCGGAGCTACCGTCTGTGCTCTTCTAAATACAAAGGGAGGTTATCTTGTTACTATCGCTAGTGGAAAGCATACAGATTGCAAAAAACTAGAGCCTCTTCTTTTAACTATAGAGAGAAGTATTCTTCAACAGATTTCTCCAAAGGCAGTGGTTCACTTTGATTGTCAAGTTATCGAAAAGAGAGGAGTTTTTCTTATAGAAGTCCCAGCTGGGAAAGATATTCCTTATTCTTATAAGAATGATATATTTCTTCTCTCGGCGAAAAAAATACATAAAGCAGATATAAATACCATTCGAGATATGGTTTTGCGCAGGCAGAATGAGCCTGAACGATGGGAAAGGCGTTTTTCAGATGCTCAGATTGATAGTGATTTAGATATTGATTATCTGCAATCAGTTATGCAGAAAATCCAAGACAAAGGTCGTTTTCATTTTGAGGCATTCAAGGAGCCGAGTGATGTATTGTCTTCCCTATCTTTAGAACGTTATGGGCGGTTAACAAATGCTGGAGATGTGATGTTCTGTAGAAATACAGCAGTAAGATATCCACAAATACGTGCCCAGGCAGTTCGTTTTTCAACTGATGCCACGGACGATGTGTATCAGGATATGAAGCAATTTGAAGAACCAGCACTTCTTTTACTAGAAGACCTTTACCTGTTTATTATTAGAAATGTTCCAACCATTGCTTCTTTTTCTCCTGGATCATTGGATAGACAAACCCATTCAGTTTATCCAGAATCAGCTATTCGAGAAGGGCTTGTTAATGCGATTGTTCATAGAGATTACAGTATTTATTCGGGATCTTTAAGGGTTAATATTTATCCTCAGCGATTGGAAATAATAAATTCAGGTATTTTACCGAAAGGGATTACCTTAACAGATCTTAACAAGGGGCATATTTCTGTACTTAGAAATCCGGATATCGCACAGATTTTTTATTTACGAGGAATGATGGAAAAAACAGGACGAGGTAGTTTACTCATTAGAAAACTATGTCAACAACGTAATTTAGCTCCTCCAGAATGGAAAGTAAGGGAGAATAGGGTTGTACTTACTTTCTTTACCCCGGAAGTTACCCCGGAAGTTACCCCGGAAGTTACCCCGGAAGTTACCCCGGAAGTTAAGAAGCTTTTAACAATTGTAAGCGGTGAAATGTCTCGAAAAGAAATGCAAGAAGAGTTAAAACTTAAAGATCCAGATTATTTTCGACTGTTTTATATAAAGCCAGCATTAGAGTGTGAATGTATTGAAATGGTATACCCAGATTCACCTCGAAGCCCAAAACAAAAATACCGACTTACTAAGCTGGGCAAAAGGATCGCTAATAAGATTTGAGTATTACTTTACAGGTGTATATAACAATATATATATTGTTATTGTGAAAACAAATTTAGGTTTCTATTAGAATTAGAGGTGCCTATGAAGATACATGAACTGATTCCCGATACTTTTAACGGAGTAGTATCCATTACAAGAAACGATACTGTTATTTTCCAGGAATCCTATGGATATGCAGATCTACCCAATTTGATTCCCAATGAACTCGATACCCGATTCCCCACTGCTTCAGCTGGCAAAGTGTTTGTGGCAACTGCTATTTTACAGTTCATTCATCAGAATAGAATTTCCTTCACAAGCACAATAGGGGAGTTGTTATCATTCGATTTACGCCAGATTAATCCAAATATTACAGTTCGTCAATTACTGAACCATACTTCAGGCATACCAGATTATTTCGACGAAAGTGTAATGACTGAATATGCAGAATTATGGGAAGAGTTTCCGAATTACAAAGTGCGAACCTCCTCCGATCTACTACCATTGTTTATTGAGAAACCAATGATGTACACACCGGGAGAAAAATTCCAGTATAACAATTCGGGTTATGTTGTGCTTGGATTGATTATTGAAACCGTTACTGGAAAGCCATTTGATGAATATTTACGTGACCATGTTTTTAATCCCTCGGGCATGCTTGGAACCGGTTACTTTGAATTGGATCGTCTGCCAGCAAAATGTGCTAATGCATATATATACGATAAAGAAAAAGAAGAATACTATACAAATATATATAGTGTAGATGCAAAAGGTACAGGAGCTGGAGGAGCTTTTACTACCGTGGGTGATTGTAAGAACTTTTGGAAGAACCTATTACAATATCATTTACTTCCTACAAAAATGGTACAGGAAATGATGTCTCCGCAAGTAGAAAAAGGATGCTATGGATATGGTTTATGGGTTAACAAAAAGGAAAACAAAGTTACTTCTGTTCATTTTGAAGGATGTGATCCGGGAGTCAGTTTTCTGTCAACCTATATACCTGAAAAAGAAATTGTGATTACCACTGTAAGTAACATGGAAAATAATGTCTGGAAATTACAAAAAGATATACAACAACTGATATAGTATAGAGAGTTCTTTTAATAGTTTGTAGGATTTCTAAAGGAAGGTGCAAAGTGAACTATTATTTTTTGTTAGCCCTTATTTTGTTTGTATACATGAACCTTTGGTATATTGTATCGATTGTGTTTCACCGAGGTGATGTTGCTGATACCGCGTGGGGACTGGGTTTTATTCTACTTGCCTGGGCTTCGTATTTTCTTTCTCCTGTAGCCAATTTTCGAGGACTATTGCTTGGTTTGTTAATTACTATATGGGGATTGCGATTAGCGATTCATGTGTTTACTAGAAACAGAAAGAAAAAAGAAGACCCTCGCTATAATAAGTGGAGAAATGATTGGGGGAAGTTTTATCTGCTTCGATCGTATTTTCAAATTTTCATTCTGCAGGGTTTCTTTTTGTATTTAATTGTGTTTCCTGTTTTGTTTGCAAATCAACATGCTACCCTATTCACCGGTTGGGATATTGCAGGGACAGTTATATGGATAACAGGATTTTTATTTGAATCCATTGCAGATGCACAACTAGCAAAATTTATTGCCAGTAAACCACCGAAAGGTTCCATTATGCAAACAGGCTTGTGGAAGTATTCTAGACACCCAAATTATTTTGGAGAAGTAGTTCAATGGTGGGGTATTTTTGTGATTGCCTTGTCGGTACCGCAAGGTTGGATTACGATTTTTGGACCCCTTACAATTACTTGTTTGATTCTGTTTGTTTCGGGGGTTCCCATGCTTGAGAAACGACACCAGGGTAGACCTGGATATGCTGAATACAAAAGAAAAACCAGTGTATTTATTCCCCTACCACCCAAGAAGTAATAATAATTATTATCAGCGTCAAAAAAAGATGATCAAAATTTTGGTTTGGGTTGTTCTTTGGTTTAGAATCTTATCATAGAAATAAGTGCAACCGAAGAAATGTAGGAGCAAAACACATATAAGTGAGGTCAAGAATATGTTAAAAACTGATGTATTAGTGATTGGTGGAAGTGCTGCAGGTTTAGTAAGTGCTGTAACAGCAAGAAGCAATTATCCAGATAAAAAAGTAATGGTAATTCGCAAAGAAAACAAAGTAGTTGTACCTTGTGGAATTCCATATATTTTTGGATCTCTGGAAAGTAGTGATCAAGATGTAATTCCAGATGCTAAGCTTGAAAATGCTGGAGTAGATCTTCTGGTTGATGAAGTTATTTCTGTTGATTTGGAGAACAAAAAATGTACAACCCAGAAGGGTGAAGAGGTTGAATTCGAAAAATTAGTATTTGCCACTGGTTCTACTCCAAAAATTCCAAAATGGTTACCTGGAACCGAACTAGATAATGTTTTTACTGTTCCCAAAGACAAAGCCTATCTGGATGTTTTTTCATCAAAACTCGATGGGTATAAAAAGATTGTGGTCGTCGGTGGAGGATTCATTGGCGTTGAAGTGTCAGATGAATTAAACAAAATTGGGAAAGAAGTAACCTTAGTTGAAATGTTACCTCATGTTTTGGGAGCTGTGTTTGACGAAGAAGCAGCTACAAAAGCTGAGGATGCTTTAAAGGCCAGAGGAGTAACAGTCAAAACTGGGTCGGGTATTAAACAAATTACAGGTAACGGGAAAGTCTCTGGTGTGGTATTACAGAATGATGATGTAATTGAAGCAGATGCTGTTATTCTTTCTATGGGGTATGTAGCCAATACAGAACTAGCCGAAAAAGCTGGTTTAAGTATTAATAAGTTTGGTCAGGTTGATGTAGACGAATACATGCGTACTGATAATTACGATGTATTTGCAGCAGGCGATTGTGCACAGAAACGAGATTTCTTTACACGTCGAATAACCCCTGGTATGTTAGCCTCTACTGCCTGTGCAGAAGCAAGAATTGTTGGTATGAATTTGTTTGAACTTTATACAACGAAAAACTTCAAAGGAACATTATCCATCTTTTTCACCGGCTTGGGAGAAAATGGATTTGGTGTTGCTGGTTTAACAGCATCACAAGCAAAAAAACAGAATTTGGATGTACTAAAGGCTAAATTTGAAGGTCCTGATAAACATCCTGGTAAATTGCCTGGAATGCACATGCAAACAGTAGAATTAATTGTTGCCAAAGGCTCTGGACTAATACTTGGTGGTACAGCAGTTGGTGGACAAAGCACGGGTGAATTAATCAATATTATTGGAATGGCGATTCAAAACAACATGACCGTATACGATTTAATCACTGCTCAAATTGGAACTCATCCCTTATTAACAGCTCCTCCAACCGCCTATCCATTAGTAAAAGCAGCCGAAGTTGCTGTGAAAAAACTTCGTAAATAACCTGTTTACAAGTTAAAAATGCAAAAATGAAGCCCCGAGTGTAAATCTCGGGGCTTTTTTCTTTTCATTGCCAGCTACCGTATAGGGATTGATTTTAATCCAGTAGTACTAAATTCATAAAACGAATCTGCAATTGTACATATGAATTGTCGATCGTGGCTGATACAAAAAAAACCACCCGGGAACTCTTTAAGCGATGTTTCGAGTAGCTCTATAGAAGCTATATCCAAATGATTGGTGGGTTCATCTAGAAATAGAAATTCAACTTTCTCCAGAACTATCTTAATAAACGTTGCCCTCATTAGTTGACCAGGGCTTAACTGTCTCACATCCGTATTTACAAGATCCCCTTTCAATCCATTGGAAGCCAAATAATTTCGAACTATTTCTTTCTCTGCAGGAACTTCCTGAAAGAATTCCAATAAAGATCCCTGTGGATAAAGTAACCGAATATCTTGCGGAATAAAGAAGCAGGAAACAGATGGATTTCTTTTTATCGTTCCGCTATTGGGTGTTTGGTCTTTCAGTAGTAAAGATGTTAGGGTACTTTTGCCACATCCATTTTCACCCACTAGGGCAATGCGATCTTTTGTAGAAACAGAAAAAGAAAAATCATGTAGAATTTGTTTCTGAGGGGTATACTGAAAAGTAACTGATTCCATTTTAACAATAGTTTTGTTGGGCACTGTGTAAGTGGGGAATTTTAAAGAACCACACTCTTCTATAACTGGTTGTTCTTGTTTCATTTTTTCAATTTCTTTTTCTTTTTTTCGATTTGCTGTTACAAATTGTTTTTCCATTTTTCCTACTCGAAAATCTTTCGGTCTTCCTTTTTTGCCGTGTTTTTCTCTGTTTTTCACATTGTTCGCATATCCTTTTTTGGCCCACCCTTTTTTATGTACCACATCTTGCTGCAATTGTTTTATTTTTCGTTGAATAATTTCTACAGTTTGCTCTTTTCGTTTTAAATCTTTTTCAAGTCTGTCTTGTAAAGAATCGTAATTACCTGCCGAAAAGGTGGCAGTTTTTCCTTTCATGTACACAATTGCATTGACTGTTTTGTTCAATAGGTTTCTGTCATGACTAACCATAATAAATGCACAACCTTCCTTCTTTTTTTGATTGATTATATTTTCCAATCGCATTCTTTTTGGTAAATCAAGATCATTGGTGGGTTCATCCAAAAAATAACAAGATTTGTGTTCGAGGAATAATCGGATTAAAGAAGTGAAACGTTTTTCTCCTCCCGATAAAGAATCATAGACTCGACTAACAATAGTAGGAGGAAATCCAAACAAAGAAATCTCTTTCTGTAGGTTTTGCTCCCATGTGAAACCCCCCAATGATTCATATTTCCACACATGTTCTGGGTTATGTGGCTGCGTTAGCATATTGTGGTACACTTCAGAAAGGGAAGGGAAAGCAGCTAAGAAATAGTCCATGACAGACCCATTGGAGAAGTCTTCCTCCTGTTTCAAATAACCAAATCCATTTTTAAAATCAGAGTGGATTGTTCCAGATGCTGGTTTTTTAAGTCCCATAAGGCAAGAAAGAAGAGTGGTTTTACCACATCCATTCATACCAATAATGGCAACGACTTCCCCAACAGAAACATGAAAAGACACATTTTTGAATAAGATATCGGTATAGGAAAAAGAAAGCTTATCTACGTACAACATATAAAATTACTCCTTGGAAATGAACCTAACTAAACTACAGACTGAGTAATTTTATTCTTCGCACGTATTCACGCTCCTTGTTTTGATTTCAGTTGTACTATAACAGACTAAAAGTTGCAGTCAAGATTATATTGTAAAAAAGGCAATTCGATATCTTCTCAACTATCCATATACTATAGGAAGTACGTATCTATTGAATAACGAAAGGAGTTCGGATTATGGACAAAATTCTTAAGACTCAAATTGGAAGAACACCTCTAGTTAGAGCAACAAAGCTTGAGAAAGATTTGGGTATCTCGAAAATTTATTTGAAATTGGAAGGGAACAACCCGTATGGTCATCGAGAAGATCGGTTGGCTTATTTAATTATTCGCGAGGCATTGTCTCATAACAAGAAAACTATTTGCATTGGAACCTATGGAAGCGTTGGGTATTCTTTAGCACAATTAACAAATCATTTTGATATTAAATGTGTGTTTGTTGTTCCAAAGCAGAAAAAAATGACGCAACCGGAGTTGTTTAATCCAGAGCATATTCAAGTAATCAAACATGGAAGAACGTATGAAGATACTGTTGTGGAAAGCAGACGACTGGCTGAAGAGAATGGCTGGTATGATGCCAATCCAGGACTAGATAATAACATGATGAACATGTATGCGTTTAAGTACATTGCTCGAGAATTGTTTGACTATTTAGAACAACCCATTGACTATATCTATTGCCAAACCAGTAATGGTTCTTCCATTTCAGGTTTACATCTGGGATTTAAAGATTTGTGGCTTACAGAAGAAATTCAAAGATTACCAAAAATTAATGCTGTAAGTACTTCTGCAGGAAATGCAATTATTGAATCTTACAAGCAAGGAAGCAAAGAGATTTTATCTCTTGCAAGAAAAGATATTCATGAAAGCAAAGTGAATAGAAATGTAATTCAATGGATGTGTTTTAATGGACAAGATGCATTAAATGCCATTTATGATACACATGGGCAAGCCATAGGAATTACTGATGAAGAAGTAGAAAATGCCTATAAACGATTTAAAAAAACAGAGAAGATAAAATTAACACGACAGAACTCGTATCCAGTTGCTTCGTTGTACAAACTAGCAGAAGAAGGGAAACTGAAGAATGGTTTGCATGTTGTAGTCCTAAATGATGCAAAGGTGGATTTAAAGATTAAAGCGATTAAGAAAAGCGATCTTACCATTCCCTATGAAACATTTTTGAAGAAATTGGATGAGTGGTTGGTGCAATTTACAGATCCAAGAATTGAAATGAAAGAAGCAGTTGATAACGCGTTTGAAGATGGGTATGTAGTTTGTGCCTTCTACAATACGATATTGGCTGGAATTGCAGTTGTATCCAGAACAGGATTTGAGAATTTTTTCCCCAAGTATCACTTGTCCTACATTGCTACTAAAAAAGATATAAAAGGGAGAGGGATTGCCACTCAATTAATTGAAAAAGTAATTGAGCTAACAAAAGGTGATCTTACTCTTCATGTTGAGACAAACAACAAGCGTGCAATCAAGTTGTATGAGAAAATGGGTTTACGTAAAAAATACTATCGTATGTATTATAAAGGTCCCATATTCCATTCCGATTCATAGATATAAACTCTAAAAGGTAAGATGTACTTTTTATTATTCATTTTGTGTTAAAAAGAATCTCAATTTCTTTCGTTTTTTAAAGGTTATTATATACTATAGTTAGTTAATATTAACTAACTATAGAAAGGTGTGTATTTATGAGTAGAATTAGAGAAGATCGAAAAAATCAAATTAAGAATGCCTGCATCGATTTGGTAGCTGAGAAAGGTATTCAAAACTTAACGATGAAAAATCTATCGTTAGTGATTGGAATCTCTGAACCTGCTATTTATCGATATTATGAGAATAAATTTCAAATGATCATGGCTATTTTGGATTCGTTTGAAGATGAAACAGAAGAATTATTAAGTTCTAGTTATATGCAAGCAAAACCCCCAATTGAACAAGTAGAAGCATTTATTATGGATCGTTATTCCCGTTGTGAACAATATCCCAACTTGGCAAAAGTTTTGTTTTCAGAAGAACATTTTCAATATGATGAACGAATGGCACGGAAAGCTCTCGATTTGATGGAAGAGAACAACACGCATATTAAAGAGATTATTGAACAATGTCAAAAAGATGGATCCATCCGGAAAGATATTGATTCTAAAACAATGTTAACTCTTATCTTTGGACCTGTGCGTTTATTAATTAAACAATGGGGTTTGCGGAACCGCAAGTTCGATCTTGTAAAACGTGGAAAGGAACTGTGGAACGCTCAAAAGAAAACCTTAAAACCTACTAAATAGATTGTAGAAAGAGGTGCGGAATGGGAATGTTTTGTTATCAGTGTCAAGAAACGAAAAAAAATGAAGGATGTGATGTAAGAGGAGTTTGCGGAAAAACAGAAGAAACTGCTAACTTACAAGATTTATTGGTATTTGTTCTGCGTGGAATTGCAGCCATTGCAACCTGTACCAATAAAAAAGGGGACAAAGAAATTGGACATTTCATGATGTATGCACTATTCTCAACCATTACGAATGCCAATTTCGATGCCAGTGATATTTCAGATCTAGTTACGAAAGGACTAACACTTCGAGATAACCTGAAAAAAAATATTGCCACATTGTGTCCAGTTTATAGCTCAAAAGAATTTGTATCCTGGTCCGGAGCTCCCTCTGAATATGCTGAAAAAGCGAAAGAGGTGGGTTTATTAGCAATTGAGGATGAAGATGTTCGATCGCTCCGATCCTTGCTTTTATTTGGATTGAAGGGTATTGCTGCCTATGCACATCATGCTTATGTTTTACACTACGAAGATCCTGCGATCTATTCCTTTATGGTAGATGCATTGCAATCCATGAACCAGGATCTTTCCACAGACGATATGATTGCATTGGTTTTGAAAGCTGGTGAAATGGCAGTTACTACAATGGCTTTGCTAGATAAAGCTAATACCGAAACATACGGAAACCCAGAAATTTCTGAAGTGAATATTGGAGTTCGAAACAATCCAGGAATCTTAATTTCTGGACATGATCTGCTGGATATGGAGACATTGCTAAAGCAAACGCAGGGTACTGGAGTAGATGTATATACTCATGGTGAAATGCTTCCCTGTAATTACTATCCTGCATTTAAGAAGTACGATCATCTGGTGGGAAATTATGGGAACGCCTGGTGGAAGCAGCAAACCGAATTTGCTTCCTTCAATGGACCTATCCTTTTAACCACGAATTGTATTGTACCTGTAAAAGAAGCATATAAAGATCGAATTTTTACCACAGGAGCAGTGGGTTATCCTGGAGTGGAACATATCAACGAGCCAGAACCAGGAAAAGAAAAAGACTTTAGTAAAATTATCGAGTTAGCCAAAACTTGCCCACCCCCAACAGAAATTGAAACCGGTTCTATCGTGGGTGGATTCGCTCACAACCAAGTTATAGCATTAGCAGATAAAGTAGTAGAAGCTGTTAAAAGTGGAGCAATTAAACGTTTTATTGTAATGGCTGGTTGTGATGGACGCCAAAAGTCGAGAGAGTATTACACAGAAGTAGCGAAGGCATTACCGAAGGACACAATTATTCTTACAGCCGGGTGTGCCAAATATCGTTATAATAAGCTAGATTTAGGTACTATCGGGGGTATTCCTCGAGTCCTTGATGCCGGACAATGCAACGATTGCTATTCATTGGCTGTCATTGCTCTAAAATTAAAAGAAGTTTTTGGTGTAGATAGCATTAATGCTTTGCCAATCTCTTTTGATATTGCCTGGTATGAACAAAAAGCTGTAGCAGTTTTATTAGCCTTACTGTATTTAGGTGTAAAGAACATTCGATTAGGTCCCACTTTGCCAGCCTTTTTGTCTCCCAATGTAGCAAAGGTATTGGTGGAAAACTTTGATATTAAGCCTCCTGATGCTGTTGAAACAGATATTGAAATGATGATGATGGGCAAATAAATGAATATGCTGCTTCGAGTCTTGTTAGCTCTTTTTATATTTGTAGGGTTTCCTTATGGAAACCCTACAAAAGGTGTCCAAACAATGAAGGAGTCGGCTCGTCTATCTGCCAAACTTGGGTGTGGTGGAGTTGTTTTGAAATGGGATGCGATGCCAGAGGCAATTCACGGGTATTTCATTTATAAAATGCATGAATCCGAAGGGGAATATCGATCATATCCTTTAACCGATTTTCCCATTTTGGGTACAGAACATGTTACTACCAAAGAGCTGGAAATTGGATCAAAGTATTGCTTCAAAGTTTTTGCAGTGGGGGAAAGTCACAAACAGATTGATTCTGTTTTTACTAACGAAGCCTGTATTGTGTTCTCGCATTGTTATCATACGCTAAAACTGGCAATTGGATCCTCAACAATATATATAGATAGAGAAAAAGAAACGATTGATGTACCACCTGAAATCTACCACGAGAGAACCTATGTTCCTTTTCGGGTAATTGTAGAAACAATTGGAGCAACAGTAGACTGGGATCCACTCGAAAAAGCAATTCACATTCATTATGATTCTCCCAATGAGGGAAAAATCATGCTTGTGTTGCAAATAAACAACCCTATTGCCTGGGTAAATGGAGAAGAAGTATATATAGATCCAAATGACCCTTCGGTTGTACCGCGCATAAAAGAAGCCCGAACACTCATTCCCCTACGATTTGTAGGAGAATCTTTAGGATTACAGTTAGATTGGATTTCCGAAACGAAAGAAATTCTGATTTATTTCGAAAAGTAGTGAAGATGAGATATTCTAGAACAATCGGTATATTGGTAATTTGTATTGTTGCATTAGCACTGTTTGCCACTATTATGGGAATCTTCAGTACGGGTGGTTCGGGTCAGTTTACGTATCAATCCATTCGAAATCAACCTATTCAGATATATGGGCAAGGTTTGTACCGGGATATGTCTGCAGATGTAGCAGTGCAGGGTATTGCCCAAGACTATGTAACCTTATTTGTGGGAATCATTCTGTTAATTGTAGGTTGGTTTTGGTCGAAAAAATCTTTTGGCGGACAACTCTTTTTTCTGGGAGTTCTTAGTTATTTCTTCGTAACCTATTTATTTTATATGACTATGGCAATGTACAATCCCATATTCCTGGTATATGTTGCTTTAACGGGAACCAGCTTTTTTGCTTTGGTATATACCTTTTTAACTTTCTACCAAAGAACGCAGTTCAAGCTGTCTGTTCGGAAGGAAACTGTTCTACAATACTGTGGGTGGTTTCTTCTAATAAATGGAGTTTTAATTGGTTTCCTCTGGTTGGGAACTGTTCTTCCTCCCTTGTTTGATCAATCCTGGATCCCTGTTTCAGTTGAGCACTATACTACGTTAATCGTGCAAGGATTTGATCTTAGCATTTTACTTCCCTTATCAATTGTTTGCGGGTGGTGTGGGATTCGGAAATATTCGGCTGCATACGTGTTAGTACCTATCTATACCATATTCTTATCTCTTCTCATGCTCGCTCTGATAGCAAAAATAATTGCAATGGGATGGGCAGGACAAAATATTATTCCTGTAATCTTTATTATTCCCCTTATTTTCCTTGTCTCTGCTGTCAATTCGGTAATGTTGTTACGAAATACGATGGAAGCCAAAATGGAATGAACTTTCTTAGTTGTAAGTAATATAGTTAGTATATTTGTTTAATTTTTGAAACTATTTTTTAAAAGGAGTGTTTTATGGAAGAAACAAAATTTCACATGCCCCTCTTAGGCGATGATTTTCCCACTTTAGATGTGAATACTACGCATGGACCAATGAGTATTCCTGGTGATTTAAAAGGACATTGGTTTGTATTATTTAGTCATCCAGCCGATTTTACTCCCGTCTGTACCACCGAATTTGTAGGTTTTCAGAAACGATGGGATGAATTTGAAGCACTTGGTTGTAAGTTAGTTGGAATGTCTGTTGACCAGGTTTTTTCTCACATTAAATGGATCGAGTGGATAAAAAATGAATTAGGTGTTGAAATTAAATTCCCCGTAGTTGCTGCCAACGATGCTATTGCCAACAAGCTGGGTATGTTGCATCCTGGTAAAGGAACGAACACGGTTCGCGCCGTTTTTATTGTCGATCCCAACAGTAAAGTGCGTTTAATAATGTATTACCCCCAAGAAGTGGGACGAAATATGGATGAAATTGTTCGTGCCGTGAAAGCACTACAGGTTGCTGATAAACAAGGAGCTGTTGCAGCTAACTGGCCGAACAATGAATTAATTCAAGATCGAATCATTGTTCCACCACCAAACAATGAAGAAGATGCTAAAAAGCGTAAAGAAACCTATGAATGTTTTGACTGGTGGTTCTGTCATAAACCCTTAGAAAAATAACAAATTCCAGGGAGGAGTTCTCTCCTCCCTTTTTTTCTTGTATTCTTAAAAAACTCCAATATACTAATCTAATTTCAATTCATACCCATGAATGAAATCCTTCCATTGTGGATGCATTTTTTTGGTAGGAGTTATTGGTATGATGCATAATAAAAAATTAACCTTTTTGTTTGCTTTATTTATTGGATTGCTTGTAGGAGTAAACCTTCTGGGCGGGAAAATTATTAACTTTTTGGGAATATCTGCTTCGGTTGGAATTTTCATGGTTCCTTTGTGTTTTTTAATTACCGAT
>CAYRBR010000034.1:0-16363 GCA_964422555.1 uncultured Caldisericota bacterium
TTATAATTGGGGTTGTTTTTCTTCCAGGATCTACCTCTACTACTTTTCCATTTACATTCATTAGGGTTTCATTAATTTTCAGTTTCAGTCTTGTAATGATTGTAAAGCCATACATTCTTGACCATTCAGTGTTTCCGGCATAGGACTCGGCTCTAACTCTCCAATGATAACTCTTAAACATTTCTAACACTTCACTCGGTACAATAAATTGGTCTCCCGAAATATTGTTTCGTTTATACACTTCGTCATTTGCACTGTTGTAAATAACAATTGAAAAAGTATAAGGAATTGAAACACCAGTTGTTTCAGACCATCTTAATGTGGGTCTTGTGGTAGTAATTCTTTCTTCTTTTTTTGGTTGCATTGGAACAGGCACATTTGGAAACTGTACATTTTTTACAATCCCTTTTTGGTCTGTTCCTGCAAAATAGATTTCCTCGGATGGGTTCCACAGAATTTTTCTAGTACTAAATTGCATTGCATCGTTCCCAAATACTTGCCATTCTGCATCTTTCTCATATTTATCCATATAGTATATGCCAGCATCCGTTGCAACTACAATAGATTTCTCCTTCTTATCTTGAATCGAAACATCGAATGCAATTTTATTCAGCAATCCATTGTTTTCGCTAACCCATGAATTTGCATTATCAGTGGACACAAAAACTCCACTTCCAAAAGTAGTACAAACAATCAAGTTCGATTGATATGGATGATATTGAATAGAAGTGATATATTTGTTATCAATACCCTTTCCGGCTGCATACCAATCCTTACCAGCATTATTACTCATGTACATGCCAGTTTCATTCGTCCCCACAATAATCTCGTTGTTATTGTTGGGATTAATGGTAATATCCACCACATTCCCTATTGGGGAATCCCAAGAACCAAGAGAAAGTTTAGACCAGTATTTACCTTTGTTGATTGTTTTGTAAACATCTCCATTTGTTCCAATATATATTGTATTTGGGTCTTCTACAGACTGAGCTATGGAGTATATATACTTAGTAAAAATGGAACTCATATCCATTAATGACCAAGATATTCCACCATCTTCACTCTTGAACAAGCCTCCATTAAAAGTTCCTGCTAAATACTCATTGTCATCTATTCGCTCTAGAGACAAAATATAAGGATTTGTTAATCCTGTCGAGGAATAAACCCATGATTTTCCTATATCAAATGACCGATATATTCCTCCGCCCCAGGTTCCACATAACATTGTTTCTCCGTTTTTATCCTGTTCAAGATCTCTTACGTGGATATTTGCTATTTGTGCGTTATAGCGCCCCCATACGTTATAATTTCTGTCTAATGTTCTTATTCCATCTCCGTTAGTACCAACATACCACTTTTTGTCTTTTTCCAGAAATATACCATCCATTAAGTTTGTATTAACAAGTCCCTTTCCAATACTTTCCCAAGTCATGCTTTCTTCTTTGAATTGGAATAATCCACCATAGGTACCTGCATATAAATCACCATCGACATATTGAAAGAATGAAATGTACAAATTAGAGAGCCCTTTGCTTGTACTATCCCACGTAACACCATAATCGGTAGAGATATAAATCCCTCTCTCCGATGTACCTGCAATAATTCTTGTTTCTAGGTTTGGATCGATTACTAAAGAAATTATTTCTCCATATTGAGCTTCATGATTAATTTCAGTCCATGTTAAACCGAAATCATCTGTTTTATAAAGTTTTGCATTCTTCGTTGCCATTACAATTCTTGCTGGATTACTTTTACTGATTGCAAGAGCATTTACACCGATGCTTATAGAAGGGTCTTTTTGCCATTTTTCACCTTCGTCATAAGTTTTATATAGTCCCTTATTAGTTAATGCAAAAATAACATACTTATTTTGCTCTGTTTCGGCTACCTCGAATTTATGAACCTTAATTCCTTCTTCTTTCAACTTTTCAGAAACAGGCTCCCATTTAATTTTGTCTTTTGATCGATAAATAAAAGTATCAGAAGCGCAGAAAACGGTATTTTTGATTTCCACAGAATCGTAAAGATATGTCGGTAATTCTTCTTCTCCCAGATGTTGCCAAATTGAACCACTATTCATAGCATATAGACCATTGCCAGCAGTAGTACAGTATGCATCATAGGAGTTTCCTTCGGAAATTGAATTGACAACACCACCATATAAAGGAATTTGAACCCATTTATAGTTCTTTTCAATGGAATAAGAGGGTGATCCTATTGATAGTATTGCCATTACCATAGATAACATAATGACACTAATTTTCTTCATTTTATTACTCCTTTTCTTATCTCAAGTAGCAATAAGAAACATTCTTCGTATTTCTATTTTCCCTTTTTCTTACAAAATCGCAAATATATTAATATGGAAAAAAGACGTGTTTTACACGTCTTTTTTCCAAGCTACATTCAAATCCTTTGCTGCTTTAGCATCATTTGTTCTTCGAATAGGAGTTTCTACAGGAGCATTTTTGAGCAGTTCTGGATGTTCTTCTGATTCTTTGACAATAGTACGCATTGCCAATATAAAACGATCCATTTCCTCTTTAGTTTCGGTTTCGGTTGGTTCAATCATCAATGCTTCTGGTATGATAAGAGGGAAGTAATTTGTTGGAGGATGAAATCCGTAATCCATTAAACGCTTAGATATATCTAAAGCAGTTATTCCGTTCATAAGGTTCTTGGCAGATAAAACACATTCATGCATGCATATTTTGTCTATTGGAGATTCTAAAACATCTTTTAACATAACTCTGACATAATTCGCATTTAATACTGCATTTCTAGCCACTTCGCAAATATTTTCTTCACCCAATGTCAAGAGGTATGCATAGGTTTTTACGAGAACAGTAAAATTAGAATCGGTAAGCTTAACCCTACCCATGGTCTTTTCTAGAGTTTCAGTTCTGGTAAGAGCATCTTCGATATCATCATCGGTATCATTTAAATCATCTTCAATAATAATTCTAGGTTCTGGTAAAAAAGGAATTAAGAATTCTTTAACTCCCACAGGTCCAGATCCGGGTCCTCCACCACCATGGGGAGTTGAAAAGGTCTTATGAAGATTCAAATGAACAACATCAAATCCCATGTCACCAGGTCTTGCGATACCCAAGATTGCATTTAAGTTAGCTCCATCGTAATATAATAGGCTTCCATTTTCATGAAGTAAATTTGCAATCTCTTTAATATTCGTTTCAAAAATACCAGCTGTATTGGGGTTGGTCAACATAATCCCTGCAATATCTGGCCCTAAGGATTCTTTTAAAGAATCTATATCAACTTCTCCGGTATCTGTAGATTTAATCTCAACTACTTCGAATCCAGCCGCTACTGCAGATGCAGGATTTGTTCCATGAGCTGATTCAGGGATAAGAATCTTTGTTCTTTCGTTTTCTTCTCCTCTGTCAATAAAATACCTTTTGATAATGCTCATGCCTGTATATTCGCCGTGTGCTCCAGCTGCAGGAGATAAAGTAAAAGCATCCATGCCATTTATTTCACAAAGCATATCTTCTAAGTCGTACATTAGGAAAAGATTTCCTGTTACCGAACTATCATCCTGTAATGGATGGGTTTTTTGAAAACCAGAAAAAGAGGCAATTTCTTCATTCATTTTAGGATTGTACTTCATGGTACAACTACCAAGAGGGTACATTCCGTTTTCTACGCCATAGTTTAAAAGTGACAAACGGTAAAAGTGTCGTGCTACTTCAGTTTCAGAAACATTAGGTAAACAAACATCTTTACGTCTCCACTCCTCAGGCATTGTGCCCATCATATAGTCTTCGGTTATTTCGGTATAAGGTAATGCAAACCCTTCTTTTTCATCAGAAGAAATCTCATACAATAGGCTTATGTTTCTTTTTTTCATTTCAATACCTCTGTTAGTTCTTTCTTTAGTTCAAGAATTTCTTCTTTTGAAACCATTTCGGTGAAACATAAAACTGCAGCATTTTTGAGTTCTGGATAAAAATCAGACATATCATTCTTCGATACAAGAATATTTTTATGAAGTAGTGCTTCTCTTATTTCATCCAGGGGTTTATTAAATTCCACTAAAAACTCGTTGAAGAATGGTTTTTTGAAAGGTATTTTCAGTCCTTCAACATCGTTAAGCTCATTCATTGCATAGTGAGCTATGTTGTAATTCTGTTTTGCTAGACCAATAAATCCTTTTCTACCAAGTGTTGAAAGATACACCGTAGCTTGTAGAGCACACAGTGCATTGTTTGTACATATATTCGATGTAGCTTTGTCTCTTCGAATATCTTGTTCTCTGGCACGTAGTGTCATCACAAAGCATGGGTTGCCATCAATATCTTCGGTTTTCCCAACAATTCTTCCAGGTATTTTTCGAATGTATTTCTTACTTACGCAAATATACCCTAATCCAGGACCACCGAATTGAGGGTACATGCCAAATGACTGAGCTTCACCACAAACAATATCAAATCCGTAACTACCAGGGGGTTTTATGACACCCAAAGACATCGACTCTAGAATAAGAGCGATGGAGGCAATTTTCTTTTCTGTTGCTATTTCTTGAATTCTTCCAAGATTTTCAAACACTCCGAATGCATTTGGTGTTTGAATAAGTATGCATGCAGTTTGATCAGTGATTAATTCAAGCAGTTTTTCTTCTTGCGTAGAACCATCATCGTAAGGTACTTCATCTATTTTAATTCCTTTAGGTTCTGCATAGGTATAAAGTACTTTTTTTACATAAGGATGCAAAAGAGAACTTATGAGAACATGCTTCTTTCTCTTTGTACTTGTTGCAAGGAGAATAGCTTCAGCAGCTGCAGTAGCCCCATCATACAAAGAAGCATTTGAAGCTTCCATACCGGTAATGTTCGCCATATAAGACTGAAACTCATATATTGCTTGAAGCGTACCTTGGCTTAATTCTGGCTGATAAGGAGTATAAGCAGTATAAAAAGAGGGATATGCTGTTACAGCTCTTACTATGGAAGGTACATAATGATACCAAGCTATCTCTCCAATAAAACAAGACGCTTCATCAAACGTTAGATTTTGTTTTGACAATTCATTCAGGTATTGCATTACATCTTGTTCTGACATTGCCTCTCCAATACCAGGCGATTCGTTCAATAAATACTCAGCTGGTATGGATTCAAACAATTGATCGATACTCTTTATTCCAATTTTCTTCATCATCTCTTTTTTATTTTCAGATGTATTTGGTATAAATCGCATATTCACCCTCTTTTTTTATTCAATCTTTATTCTTTTGATTTGGCATATTCTGTAGAATCAAGTAATTCCTTAAGTTCTTCTTCGTTGGCAATCTCAATTTTACAAATCCAACCACCGTCATATGGTTCTTTGTTTAAGATAGCAGCATCGTCTTCAATGTCTGAATTGAATTCAACAATCTTGCCAGTCAGAGGAGAATAAATATCTGAGGCCGATTTAACAGATTCTACTGTCGTTAAAACATCTTCTTTATTAATCTCTTGATCTTCTTCACAGCTTTCAACAAAAACAATGTCGCCTAAATGACTTTGAGCATAATCAGTTATACCAATGGTTGCGACTCCATCTTCTACTTTAACCCATTCATCTGTTTTTGTGTACATTAAATCTTCTCGAACGTCACTCATGTTAATCCTCCTGCGAATTTTGTTTGCATTTTTGATTGCATTATACAACAGTTAATTTCAAAAAAACAACACTTTATAGAAACCTTTGTAAGATTTTCGTCATTCTGCAATATTTTTTCTATTTTTTTCTACTCCTAAACTTGCTATATAGTGGTTTACTTTCTCACGATTTTCTTCGCTTAACTCACTGTATTGATCAATAATTTTACTTTGGCTTTCTTCGTTTTTGTTTTTTCTTTCCAACATGTAGGTGGTAAAAGTAGTGGTTAAAATACCAAAAAATACAACCCCCGACATCATTAAAACAGAGGCGATAATGCGACCAATATTGGTAGCTGGAATGTAATCTCCATAGCCTACGGTTGTAGCAGTAACGATCGCCCACCATAAAGAATCTCCAAAAGTCGAAACGGTAATCCCCTTTTCATAGTGATAAAATAGAAGAGCACATCCTATTAGCAATATCAATACGGAATACAGAGAATAGACCAATGTGTTCGATATAAAATAGCGACTTATCCGTTTATGAAACTGGCTAAAATAAACACCTATTCGGATAAGTCGTGCAATTCTAAAAAGAGGACTAAAAGGTAAGATAGCAATGAACAATAAGAGATTCTTTTTAAAAAAGTTTTTCTTGTCTTCTGCAACGATAAGTCTGAAAATATAATCAAAAGTGAATATTAATAAAACCAGCTGGTTGAACCAAAAAGCCAAAGGATGTTCGAAGACATACCCTGGAAAGTCAATGCATTTAAAAGCATTAATGAATGCTACTAAGGCAAGAATTCCGATGATCATTTCGTAGTAAAATCCTGCAACGGATTGGTCAACATTTTTGAAAAAATAAACAAGCGTTTTTTTCTGCGTCAATTTTTTAGCGTTCATTTGTTATATCCTATTGGGAATGTTATATATTCATTATATGCGCATATGTTCTTTTTTGAATGGAGGAGTCGATTGAAATTGAAAACTCTACTGTCCATCGGAAACAAAACTTTACTTGTTTGTTTGTCTCTCTTTGTCTTTTTCTTGCCCTTTTCTGGCGCACTGATTGCTCAGGAAAACACAACGTGCCCTCTTGCAACAATAGAAGATACTAACTTTTCTTTTTCTTTAGACTCATCCAGCATCCAAATCACCACAAAAGATAGCAAACTTTTGGTACAAGTTGAAGGTTTTGAATCTTCAAAGGGTTTTTCCTGCCCCTTACTTCCGTTCTACACTCATCATCTTTACAAACACATCGATTCTATATGGCTGAACGACGTTTCCTGGAAACCAGTTTTATTGCATGATTCTCTTATTCCTTATTCTAAAATTAAAAACTACAGCAATATTTCTCCAACTGGTGACTTTCCTTCCAATGTTACATTGTTGCCTCCCGGAAATCCAATTGATTTTGTTAATTACAATACACTGCAAGACCCTATGTCGTTAATTCATGTCTATCCATTTCAGTTTAAGAATGGGTATCTATTTTATGCAGATTCAATTCATTTTTCTATTCAGCTTAAAAACCACATATCTCCTTCAATATCAGAGTCAACCACCAAAAAAGAGCTTATCATTTGCCCAGATGATTGGCATGAAGAAGCAACCCTAATTCAACAGTTACATCAGGACAAAGGAATCATTTCGACTATTGTTACACTTTCAACGATAATGGAAGTATCAAATACTATTAATCACTATCGAACTATTGGTGAAGTTCATGGTCTTGAAGAAATTCCAAAAAAGTATTGGATGTCCCTAGAAACATGGGATTTAGATGTAGCAAAGAAAATTCAATCTTTCTTGTTGGATTACAATGAAGAAACGCCCTCTGATTTTATAACACTTTTAGGGGACGGTTCCATAATACCACCCTCTTTTTATAGTTACGAAGAAACGGGATATTCCCAAGCCAGGGATTTCTATAATAGTATTGTGCCTACAGATTTCTTTTACATGTCTCCCAATGGGGGTGGTCATGACCTATTCATAACATCTACACTGGGTAGAATTCCCGTTCGAACAAAACGAGAACTTCAAGAATATGTAGAAAAATTGTATTGCTATTATCTTTCACAGGAATGGAATTGGTTTTCAAATATTTCTCTTGTTGGAGGAGACTTGTTTAACGATTCATATGTGGGGGAAATGTTATGCCAAAGTATACTTAACAACAATTTGAATTCATATAACGTTCACACCTATTTCACATCAGAAAATAAATGCAACGAAGCATCTATAAAAGATTTATTCAACACCCAAAGGAGTGGTTTTGTTAACTTATGCGCGCATGGTTCTGGAGCAGAAGTACGACTAGAGCCAGGATTCTTTACAAGTGTAGATATCATGGAACTCCCTCCATCTGATGAATTACCGATTGTTTTTAGCTATTCGTGTATGAACGGTTCCTATGACACAACGTTATCTAACATCACCTATGAGTTTGATCCTGTTTTTGGTTTCCCAACCTCCTTTGGGGAATCTCTTTTGCTTTCAAAAGGTGGTTCAATTGCTTATGTTGGAGGCAGTAGAGTAAACTACTCAGGCTTTGACATTCAGTATCATGAAGATGGACTCTGTGAGTATTCTCATCCTGTTCACATGGATGCAATGTGCACCTATTTTTTTGGGTCATTAGATGATAGTCAATACCTGGGAGATATGACTAAAGAATGTCTCACTACCTATATACAAAAGCAATATGCAAACGACAGGACACTGCACAGTTTTATTGGTTTCACGCTTCTAGGTGATCCTCTTATCCCAATATTAAAATCCCCAACCGAAAACCAAAAAAGGCAAGAAACATCTTCTATCTCAATTTCTAAAAAAGTTGTACCAAACAACACTCCCTCCTACAGTCCCCCTTTTTTGGATAACTCTCAGCCCATTAATTTGTCTTTCTCAGGTGTTTCAGAGGTATGGATTAGTAACTATCTTCAACCAGGTGTAATTCTTTTTCACTGGAAATCCCCTTCACCAAACAAGAGTTTTTCATTTTCTTCTCTACCAAATACAACTCTTTGCTTTCGATTTAGAGATACAAGCAAAAAGGAATGTCGGTATGTACTTAAAACATCTTCTCCCTTTGATGCAAGCATTTCTCACCCTTATTCACTCATTCAAGAGGTCTACCCGGATGAGGTCTACCCATACGTATTTTCACTTTCCAATACTGGTTTTAGTCCCATACAAGAAGTAGTAAGCACAATTACAATGACAAATGAAAAGGGTTTACTATTGGTTTCAGATGAAACTTCTTACGAATCATTGCCAATTGGCTTTAGCCAGGAAATAAGTACAACGTTAAACATCCCTACTTTACAGGGCATCTACAAAATACTCCATACGATATCTTACTCTACTCAGTCGGTACAACGTAAAAAAACGATTCAATATGAATTGCATTGCAGCAACCAACCAATTATTCGTTTAGGAATTCCATGTAATAAATGGTATTTAAAAAAACTGAAACAGCGTATACCATTGAAAGAGATTAATTTATACTATAAAAAAATGAACAAAAGGTGTGAGTATGTCTTTATTCCTGCTCATAACTATAATCACTATACAACAAATGCTCTCTTACTTTTTGATCACTATTGGGATCATCTTGAATACAGAAATCAAGAAGATCTCTTGCAGTCTTACTCTGCAAAGGGAGGTGTTACAATTGGGGCATCTGCCAATACAATTCACGATCGAAACCAAAAACTTATAGTTTCCTTCTTTGGGATACCTGATATTCGCTATTCTCACACGAACTACAGTCGCCATTTAGAATCTTTGCACAACAAAAAATTACCTCACCCGGTTTTTAATCACAGTTTCTACTTTATTCACTCTAGTGCGAACTGGGAGCCACTTAAAGACAATTTCTGGTTCGAAACCAACAAGATTGAGTCCAATGCAACACGAATCTTGTTATCTGAAGACTCTCGCATTTCTCTCTGGCAATCAAATTTAAATCGTTACTTTTTGTCCTGTAGTTTTCTTACTCTAGATCCTGAAGCGAAAACTGATTCTACCCGTTTGTTGCTGGATGATATACTTTCTACTACAAAAGACAAAATGATTCCCCTTACTACCACAATCGATGAATAAATGGTATGATGTTATCAAGGAAATCAACTTAAATAAGATAGTATTACAAAGGTGCAAATAATGGTTAGCAATGCGGGTGTAATTCTTACTTGTGCCGGATATCTTATGGGCTCTTTTCCTACAGCTGTTTTAATAGGAAAATGGAGAACGGGCAAAGATATCCGCAACAATGAATATCAAAATATGGGAGCCAACAATATTTACCACAGTGTGGGTAAATTTTGGGGATGTATCACTTTTCTAATTGATTTCCTAAAAGGGTATATTCCAACGGCCTTTGCATGGCACCTTTTTTCTTCTGACATCATTCAAGGCTCTTGGGTACTTGCTGCTGCTGGCTCTACTATCATTGGACATAATTGGCCTGTTTTTGCACATTTTCGAGGTGGAAAAGGAGCATCCACTGCAACGGGCATTTCTTTTGCCAGCTTTCCTGTTCTTAGTTTTTTTCTTTTACCTGTTCTTTTTATTTTTAATCGTTTCACTAAGAACATTTCTTTATCAGCTGGAATTTGTTTTACTTTTATTCCTCTTTTCACGTATCTAAATTCTTATTCATCTCTTGAGAAACACATGAGTATCCTTATTCCTCTTTTATTTCTTCCAAAGATTGTACCTCTTCTTTTTAAGATGATTAGAGAAAGTAAACACAATCCAAAGAAAATGTGGTTTATTTTCGTTCATGGTTTTAAAAAAGCTGCAGAAAAGTCATTTGAGAAATCTTCAACGATCACAAAAAATACAAAAGACTGTATTGTGAAAACATCTGCGTCTGTTTCAAAAAAAACAAGTTCTTTCACTAAAAAGATGTTTCAAAGAAAGGGAGATAAACTATGAGATTCAGTAAATTATATAAAGGTATAGTATTGCTTACATTAATAAGCCTTTTCACTTCCTTTTTTATGTTCCCTTTAGCATCATCTGCTAATCCTGAACATAGTTGGTATATCATTGGTGATGGTCCCCTGAAAAAGGAGCTTGGGTATCCTATACGCATTTGTAGCAACTTGCAGGATACTCTGTACGTGCTGGATGGTTTGAAATCGTGCATTTCCTCTTACAATATTGTAACTGAAGAGTATATAAATGGGTACCAGGTATATCTGCCTGCTTCTGGCTATTATTCTGTTGTTCAAATGCTTGTTTCTGCAGACAATGACATGTACCTTCGTGTAGACAACTACTTATATATATATTCTTCAGATGGTACACTTAAGGATACTTACCAGCTAAATTCCATTTCTGGTTTTGTGGGTATGATTGGGAATCGTATATGTCCCCTCTCCAACAATAAGATCGTTTTTAAAGAACAGTCCTCAGGGATTACCTGGCTTGGTTCTTTGGAAGATCAAGGAGAACCAGCATTTCAATTAACAGACAACGAGGGCTCCCCTGTAGTAGCAATAGATATTTGTCGTTCCGCACAATCAATATACGTATTATCAGCTCCCTATGGTAATTTGAATAACTCTAACGCGACTCTTTACTGCTTTGACTTAGAAGGTAATTATAAATCCCACAAAGTTTTAGAAGATCTATCCTACTTTCCAACCAATATATCTGTGGGTATTCAAAGCTCTATAGCATTGCTTTGTTCAGGAAACTACTACTACATTCTTGACACAAATACTCTTTCATTACACTCAGAAGGCACTATTTCAACAACCATGCAATCACCTAACAGAGATCTTGTTGGATTTTGCGGGAATACAAGTGACAGCGTTTTTGTATGCGATCCATTCAAAGGAGTTGAAATAGTCACTTCTACTGACACAAAATCATTCCTCTCTGTTAGTACTAAGCCAACTATAGCTCCATACAGGGTAACAGGAGATACTATCAACATATTTACTTACGATTTGTTATCAAATTCAATTTCATACTACCGAAACGATGCATTAAAAGAGTCAGTTCCCATCCAGAACATCATTGGCTTAGTTGGTTCAACTAATTTCGGAGGAGATATCCAACTCTTTTTTAATACCAATACATCTATATATATTGCTATTAAACATATCTCCTTGTCGATTATTCGATATGATTTTGAAACCAAAGAAGCCAACTTGTTAACTCTTCCCTCTTACATCCCACCTAAAGGAAGTATGTATTACCTATCAGAAGAGAAAACGTTCTACCTATTTTCTTGGTTTGACGGACTACTGTATTCCTTTGACAATCAAGGGAAAAATGTTACAAAATTAGCCATTCCTTCTATGAAAAGTCAGTCCTTCTCAGATCAATGTATTATATGCGTTGACGAATCCCACTTCACATTTGTGTTAATGCCTATTCTCCATAAAGTTAGAGTATTGGACCGAAAGGGTTTTCTTGTATCTGAATTTTCTTTACCAATGAAGGGAGTTTATTCAGATATCGCACTTATCGATTCTAAACTTTGTCTTCTAAACTCTACCAATGGCTCTTTATACTTTTGTACAAAACGAGGAGAAGAACTTTACAACATTGGACAAATGGGAGTTATTCTCTATCCAGAAGAAACATCGGGGTATCAATCAAAAAAAGGGTTCTTCAATTACCCATCTGACCTACATTGTGTTCAAGATTTTCTATATGTGGCTGATACAGGTAACTCGAGAATCCAAATTTTATCTATAAAAGAAGATTCATCCAAACCAGTTAAACGAACCACTATTGTGCTACAAATTGGTTCTAAATCAGCTTATATTGATGGCATTAGAGTAGAGCTGGATGTTCCTCCTTTTACAAAAAATGGTCGCACTCTGGTTCCCTTTCGTTTTATTGGAGAGGCTCTTTCAGCAGAGGTTAAATGGGATGCTGCCAAAAAAATGGCATCGTATGTACTTGATGGAAATCGGGTAGATGTTATTTTAGGTAATAAAACCGCATACGTGAATGGCAAAGAAGTTCTTTTAGATGTAGCCCCTCTAATACAGGATGGTCGAACTTTTGTTCCAATTCGTTTTGTTACAGAAGCACTAGGAGCTTCTGTAGTGTGGGAAGCCAATACAAAGAAAATCTATATTACATATCCAGGACAATAAATTTAAATTATATCTGAATAACATCCCCGTTGGATGCAATTAAATTTTTAGCTGGAACACGGACCATTGATTGATCTGATTTTTTAACAGTTCCTACTATTTTGTACTGAATCTTTTCTTTCGAAAGTGCTTCTTCTACTATGCCAATGCCATTTTTGTTGATAACTGCAACAAATCCCATTCCCATGTTAAAATTCTTGTACATTTGCGAAATGGGGATATTTCCTTTTTCTTGCATATAATTACAAATAGAAGGTATTTCCATTGGGTTGTCAATTACATACTCTACTGTACTTTCCAGTCTTATTATATTAAGCAAACCTTCTCCAGTAATATTTGCCATTCCTTTCACCTGGTTTGTTTTCAGCAAGCACATAGCTTCATCAACATAAATTTTAGTTGGTTCCAGAAGTTGCGATAGAATTTCTCTGTCTCTTCTTTCAATTTCTTCCTTCAATACTTTTCTAGCTAAGGTATATCCATTGCTATGAATTCCAGTACTAGGAAATCCAATCAAAATATCTCCAGGGCAAATATCCTTCCCGGTAAGAATCTTGTCTGGTTTCACAACGCCTATTGCAGTTCCCACTATATCAAAAGCGCTTTCACCAGAATGCAACAACTCTTTAACTTGTGCAATTTCTCCCCCGGGGATGTTTACCTTTGCCTGCCTGCAACCTTCATAAAGACCTTTGGCTATTTCACTTATTCGAGCTTTATCAAAATCTCCTACAGCAATGTAGTCAACAAAGCTAATGGGTTCAGCTCCAACGCAAATTAGATCATTCACATTCATTGCGATACAATCTATACCGATTGTATCGTACTTATCTGCGATAGCAGCCAGCAGTAATTTTGTTCCAACTCCGTCTGTGGAAACGGCAATTCCAATGTCATTATTTATTTTCACCACGTTGGCAAAAAAACCAATCGGCATTAAATTTTTCCCAACATCTTTTCGCAAATCAAATGTTTTGTTAACCCAATGCAATAAACCATTCATTGAATCATCTTCGGACAGAGTCTTTACACCAGCTTCTTTATAAAGGTCAGTCATTGCTTGCTCCTTAAAAAAGATTACATTCTCTTATTATATTATTTGTTTGTTTCATGGTAAAATAAAGTGACATTTAAAAAAATCGGAGTACTGCTATGCCCACTAATGAATTATTTGATCCCCTAGCAAATCGATATGACGAATGGTACAAAACACCACTAGGTGAATTTGCTGATCATCTAGAAAAGAAATTGTTGTTTCGCCACTGTGGAAATGTTCTTGGAAAAAGAATCCTTGATGTTGGTTGCGGTACAGGACAATATAGCTTGCAACTTGCAAATATGGGTGCCCATGTTACAGGAATAGATGCATCAGAAGATATGCTTGCGGTTGCCAAAGAAAAAACGAACAAAACAATTGTCCCGATTCATTTTCACAAAGCTTATGCAGAAGAACTTCCTTTTGAGGATAATTCGTTTGATATTGTGATTGCGGCAAGCAGTCTAGAGTTTGTTTCAAGCACATCTACTTCAATGCGAGAAATGAATCGAGTGTTGAAGCAAGGTGGTGTTGCAGTAATTGGTGTTCTTAACTTAGATTCTATCTGGATTCAATCTCTTATTCACCAACCTGGTTTTTCGAATTCGATCTACAACCATGCCTCTTTCTTTACTTATCCTATTTTGAAAGAGTTATTTAACAGTATTCCCTCTTTCTCTTGCCCTAACATAGAATCATGCGTATTCGTAAACTATCACCCAGCACTTTTTTTAGAACCCGATTCCTCTTTTAAAGAAAGTTTATACCATTTCCTGAAACCTTTAAAGGGGGCATTTCTAGTAGGCTCAGCTCGTAAATACTCGGATTGATAATTTGCTTTTCTTACCAATTTCAATATACTGTTTTCTCTGCGTGATAAAATATTTTCATACGATTTATTAGGAGAGAACTATGAACGCCCCAAAGAAAAAACGAACTGTACGTAGAAATAAACATCGTAGAGCACTACAGAAGCTTACCCCTGTAAATCTTACACGATGTCCAAACTGCAACAAACTAATTACTCCTCATAATGTTTGCAAATTCTGCGGATACTACGGGACAGAAAGCATTATTACTATTAAAGAAAAAGAAGAGAAAACGGCTAGCAGTTGATCTCAATAGCATTTGATGTTCTTGGTGGAGATTTACCTGCCCAAGAAAGACTTTTTGGCGCAGTGGATGCCGTCAAAGAAAATAAAAATATACACATTACATGTGTTGGCGATAAAGAATTAATTCATTCTGTTTTACAGCAGAATGAATTTTCTTTTATGGACTCAAATTTTACCGTAATTCATGCTCCAGAACATTTTCCCATGCATGAATCTCCTTCAAAAATACTTAAAAGTGGAAAATCTACTTCTCTTTATAAATCTACCGAGTTGGTTAGAAGCGGGGCTTGCAGTGCAATCATCAGTGCTGGCAACACAGGGGCCCAAATGGCAGCATCTCTGTTTGTTATTGGTCGAATCAAAAACATTTCTCGTCCTGGCATCGCTATCCCTTTTCCGACAAATAAGGGATTTGCCACACTTATAGATGCGGGGGCCCATGTTGATAGCAAACCACAAAATTTATCTGATTATGCACTGATGGGTTCTATATATCAGGAATTGATGTACGGAACAGAGCAACCTCCAATCGGTATCTTAAACAATGGATCTGAAGAAACAAAAGGAAATGATCTTTCAAAGAATTCTTACAATTTGTTAAAGGAGAATTTTCCTTCAAATTTTAAAGGTTTTTTGGAAGGCAGAGATCTTTTCAATGGTGATTTTAAAGTAATAGTTTGTGACGGTTTTACAGGCAATATTGTTTTAAAAACAGTTGAAGGTTCAATGTTATTCATGAAAAACTTCTTAAAAAAAGAAATTAATCGTTCTTTTAAAAATAAAATTGGTGGATTGCTTATTAAAGACAGTTTTACTCATTTAAAACAACTAATGGACTATCGCGAATATGGCGGTTCTCCTTTGCTTGGGATTAATGGTATTTCAATCATCTGTCATGGTAGCTCCGATAGAAAAGCCATTAAAAATGCTATTCTCCAGGCATCTCGATTATCCTCTCTGGGTGTAATTGAAAAAATATCCCAATCTGTTTAGGTTTCGCGTGAAACATTTCACTCTTTTCTGGGTATAATAATAAAAGAAGCTTGAAAATTTATATGGGGGTGTAATGGTTTCGACAGTAGGTTTGCATTATACTGGCAAGTCGGAGATGATACTTGGCTCCGTTAACAATGTATCACAATAATAATTGCCAATAATTATAATTACGCAAACAATTACGCCGTAGCTTAGTTCTACAGCTCGAGTTGTAACTCTCCCTTTTCGGGGTTACTGACTCGTTAAATTGAAAAGGATTTTACAATTTTTCTTCTGGAGGAAGGATTGTAGAATAAAATAATCTTCAGATCTCTTCTTCTAGGTTCCTTGTTTTCCTTTAGAAGAGTATAAAACAAGGAAAACTTGTAATTCTGGTATACTGTTTATCTATTTGGACACGGGTTCGACTCCCGTCACCTCCACCAAATCAAATACCATCTATTGATAAAAGGAATTTTGTCAGCAGGTGGT
>CAYRBR010000035.1:0-16258 GCA_964422555.1 uncultured Caldisericota bacterium
GAAAAATGATGAGTGTTGCTGTAAAAAAAGAGAATAAAACAGTTTTCTATACAAAGGGTGCATATGAACAGGTAATTGCAAAATGTACACATGTCTATAAAAATGGAGAGAGAATTCCTGTAACAAAAGAAATACAAGAACTCACCAATAAACAGGTTCTAGAGATTAGTCAGAATGGGTACAGAGTTCTTGCTGCTGCGGTGAAAGAGGATCCTTCCAACATGGAAGAGGAAGAACTAACCTTTATTGGGGTAGCTGCACTACGTGATCCTATTCGTAAAGAAGTTTTTGATGCGATCGAGAAGTGTCAGGCTGCTGGAATTCGAGTAATTATGGCCACAGGTGATCATGCGGAAACGGCTAAAGCCTATGCAAGAGAACTAAAAATTACAAATGAAGATGGAATTGCACTTACTCATAAAGAGTTACAAAATATGTCGGATGAAGAATTGCTGGAACAGTTAAAAACCTGTTCTGTGTTCGCTCGAATCAATCCTGAAGATAAGTATAGAATTGTATCTTTGCTTAAAAGTCAGAATGAAATTGTGGCAATGACCGGCGATGGTGTGAATGATGCCCCGGCTTTACGAAAAGCTGATATCGGTGTTGCTATGGGCCTGCGAGGAACTGATCTTGCTAGAGAAGTTTCTGAGCTAGTGTTGCTTGATGATAATTTTGCCACTATTGTGGAGGCGATCGAAGAAGGGCGAGTGATTTACGATAATATCAAGAATACTATTTTCTTCTTGCTATCATGCAATATTGGAGAAATCTTACTGGTTTTTACAGCTATACTTCTTGGTATGCCTGCTCCATTAGGAGCATTACAATTGCTATGGTTGAACTTAATTACAGATAGTTTCCCAGCACTTGCTTTAGGATTTGAAAAAGCAGGAGCCGATGTCATGCATCCTCGAAAGGGAAATGAGAACAATTTCCTGAACAAACGGTTTATGAGCGGGATTCTATTTCAAGGGTTGTTAATTGCTGCCGGTGCATTCGTCATTTTCTTTGAGTATCAGCACGGTTTGGGTAGCGAATTAATTCCATTTGCTTCTACAGCCTGTTTTGCAGGACTCATCATAATTGAGTTATTCCGAGCCCTTTCTGCTCGATCCCAAAAACGCTTGTTAACTGAAATTGGGGTATTTTCAAATCCATATGTTATTTATGCACAATTAATTTCCTTTGCATTTTTATTGGTGGCTTTGTATGGGCCCATAGCAACAAAGTTTTTTGGATCGGTACCTATTGGAATCCCTCAGTGGATTAATATACTTTTAATAGCAATTGGTGTATTAGTGTTAGCTGAAATTAGAAAGTTTGTTCTTCGGAAAAGAAAATGAGATTACTTGACTTAATCATCTTTTCTGGTCCTTCGGGTGTGGGGAAAAAAACTGTGATTGAACAGTTACTTTCTCGTACAGATCGGTTATTTCTGTCGGTGAGTGCAACAACACGTCAACCCAGGACAGGAGAGATAGACGGAATTGACTATCATTTTGTAACGAGAGAAGAGTTCCAGAATGGTGTTCAATCGAATCGGTTTCTTGAATATGCAGAAGTAAATGGAGAGTTTTACGGAACTCCCTATAATAATATTGAAATTGCAAAACAAAAAGATAAAATTTTACTTTTAGAAATTGATGTTCAAGGTGGTGTTCTGGTAAAAGAAAAATGCCAAGAAAAGTATATTTCAATATTTTTGGTTCCACCTGCTTTTGAAGATTTGGAATTACGTCTTTTAACAAAAGGAACTGAATCTGAAGAGCAGATTGCGAAGCGAATCAATACTGCGAGAACAGAACTAACTTATCAGAACCAATATGATTACGTTGTAGTGAATGATAAGCCTGAGAAGGCAGCTGAAAAAATACTTACTATTCTTTCAAAGGAAGTTTTTTATGAAAACGAATGAAAAAGTGACAATTGAAGACTTGTTAAACAACATTGATCCTGATAAGTATAGTTTATCTTTGCGCATTATGTTGCAAAGCATAAAAATTGCAGACAGAAGAGCCCAGGCTTTTCCTATTGGGAACTTCTACACGAGTATTGTAAAAGATGCAAAAAAAACACTTATTCAGGGAGAACAAATCGACAATAAAAAACCCGATCCATTTAAACCCATCGAGTAAGATATGGACTACAAGGATATTCTTACCTCATTGCCTCATCGCTATCCATTTTTATTAGTAGATAGAATTACCGATATATCAGATACATGTATTCAGGGTATTAAAAACGTTACTTTTCACGAACCCCATTTTATGGGTCATTTTCCAGAGAATCCTGTATTCCCTGGTGTCCTTATTGTGGAATCATTGGCACAGTTATCGGGAATATTTATTACAAAAAATTATTCACAAAGTGAAGAGCAGACAGGCTTATTCGCAGGGATCCAAGATTTTTCTTTTAAAGGAATTGTGCGACCTGGCGATCAGATGATTCTTCAATCAGAGCTGGAAAAAAAGAAGTTTACAGTATTTCTTTTTAAAGTTACTGCGAAAGTAGAAGACTCTATTGTTGCTGTTGGAAAGATCAAGGTCATATTAAGTCCAAAAGGCAGGTAAATCTTGAAAAATATTAATATAAAGGGTGTTGGGCATTATGCTCCCCCCAAAGAAATTACAAACGATTACTTAGCTACTATTGTGGAAACAAGCGATGAATGGATTAAAACGAGAACCGGGATACGATCCAGACGTTACATAGAACCTGGACAAACCACCTCCGATATGGCAGTGGAAGCTTCCAGAAAAGCATTAAACCAAGCCAACATGAAGCCAGAGGATATCGACCTGGTCATTGTTGGTACTTCATCCCCCGACATGATTTATCCTTCTACTGCATGTATTGTCAGCGATAAACTAAATTTAAATCGTCCAATGGCATTTGATGTACAAGCAGGATGTTCCGGTTTCGTATATGCGTTATCAACTGCCAGTCAGTTTTTGCGTACTGGGCAGTATAAAAATGCACTGGTAATCGGAGCAGATGCTATATCAAGATTTATCGATTTTTCCGATCGAACAACCTGTGTCCTTTTTGGTGATGCCGCTGGCGCAATGGTAATATCATCTGACAATGCAGAGGATGATTCCATTTTGTGTCTTATGGCTGGATCAGATGGTTCGGGTGGAAAGTATTTAACTTTACCTGCTGGAGGAGCACAAAAACCAGCTTCCATTTATTCTTTGAAAAATCACGAACATTCCGTCCACATGAACGGTAGAGAGATTTTTAAATTTGCTGTTCGTATAAGTATATATATGATCGACTATATGTTGAAAAAAGCGAATTTGAAAATAGAAGATATCGACAAATTTGTATTTCATCAGGCAAATATTAGAATCATTGATGCGGCTGTTGAAAGAATGGGTTTCCCTCGAGAAAAAGTAATCTTCACATTACAGGATTATGGGAATACTTCATCTGCTTCCATTCCTTTTACATTATCCTATGCACAAGAAAAAGGGGATATCAAAAAAGGCGATATTGTACTCATGGTGGTTTTCGGCGCAGGATTAACCTACGCTGGGTCAATTGTTAGGTGGTAGAAATGGACACTAAGAATATTCTCATTACGGGTGCTAGCAGAGGAATTGGAAAAGAAATTGCATTGCATTTTGCTAAAACTGGAGCAAATGTAGCTATTAACTATCCTTTTGATGCTGAAAAGGAGAATGCACAAAAAGTTGCCGATGAGGCGAGTGCAATGAATGTACAGGCTCGAATTTACGAAGCTGATGTTTCAGATCTTAACCAGGTTCAAAAAATGGTCGATGACGTAGTGCATGATTTTGGCTCTGTAGACGTTTTGGTTGCAAATGCTGGTATTACAAAAGACAAATTGATTATGCGAATGTCTCCAGAAGACTGGAACCAGGTAATTAACGTGAACTTAACGGGTGCATTTTTATGCACAAAGGCTGTTACAAAGACAATGATGAGAGCAAAAAAAGGAGCCATTATATATATTTCTTCCATTATTGGGTTAATGGGAAATGCTGGACAAGCCAATTATGCTGCATCCAAGGGTGGTATGATCTCCTTATGCAAGAGTGTAGCGAAAGAGTTTGGCTCTCGCAATATTACTGCTAACTGTGTTGCTCCGGGTTATATATCAACCGAAATGACAGAAAACTTACCACAAAACGCGAAAGACCAATTTATGTCACGTGTATCTTTGAAACGTTTTGGTACAATTGAAGATATTGCAAATGCTGTTTTATTTTTAGCGTCTGATCAGGCATCATATATAACAGGACAGGTTCTTGTTGTTGATGGTGGATTATCTTTATAATACAGGAGGATTTTTATGACCAGAGAAGAAATTTTAAACAAAGTTGTTCCGGTAATTGCTGATAAGCTTGGAATTGAAGAAGATCAAGTAGTAGAAGAAGCTCATTTCATTAATGATCTTGGTGCCGATTCATTAGGATTGGTTGACATTACTATGGCTTTGGAAGAAGAATTTGATTTAGAAATTCCAGATGAAGATGCTGGGAAATTAGAAACAGTTAAAGTAATGGTCGATTATATCGAAAAAACAGTGTAAAAATGAATTTACGACGAGTTGCCATTACAGGATTAGGAATGGTAACCCCTGCAGGATTAACAACAGAAGAGAGTTTTACCAATCTCTTACAGGGGGTTTCCCAGGTTGATACAATTACTCATTTTGATCCTACAGATTTCAAAGTAAAAATTGCTGCTGAGATTAATGATTTTGATCCTACAACATTTTTAACAAAACCAGAAGCAAGCCGACTAGATCGGTTTGCTCAACTTGCTTTAGCTGCTGGTATTGAAGCCTACACCGATGCAGGTTCACCCTGTAAAGAAAATGAACAGGAACGTTTTGCTGTGATTGTTGGATCAGGGATTGGCGGGAATCAGACTTTTCTTGATACATCCTTGTTGCTGGAAAAGAAAGGTCCTTCCAGAATTAGTCCTTTCTTTATTCCGAAGCTGATCGGAAATATGGGAGCAGCACAATTGGCAATCAAATTTGGTGCCAAAGGATATACCACTGATACTGTAACTGCTTGTGCTTCTGGAACCAATGCCATCGGGGATGCATTTCATCGGATCCGTTTTGGATTTGAAGATTATGCTTTGGCCGGTGGAGCAGAAGCATCCATTACTCCAATATCAGTAGGTGGATTCACTGTCATGCGAGCACTGAGTAAGCGAAACGATGACCCCAAACGAGCCTCCCGACCTTTTGATAAAGATCGCGATGGTTTTATCGTAGGAGAAGGGGCCGGCATTGTATTTCTTGAAGAATGGGAACATGCTGTGAAAAGAAATGCAAAAATATATGCTGAAGTAGTGGGCTACGGAGCAACATGCGATGCATTCCATATAACTCGACCTTCTCCCGATGCCTTACAGCAAACTCGATGCATGCGAATGGCTGTACAAGAGGCAGATATCACTCTAACAGAAGTCGATTATATTAATGCACACGGAACTTCTACCAGTGCGAATGATGTAACTGAAACCAAAGCAATTAAAAACTTGTTTGGTGAACATGCCTACTCTATTCATATTCATTCTACTAAGTCAATGGTAGGGCATATGTTGGGAGCAGCAGGAGGAGTGGAAGCAGTAGTGACAGCAAAAACGCTAGAAACTGGAAAAATCCATCCTACCATTAATCTTGAAAATCCTGATCCAGATTGTGATCTTGATTATACCCCTAACACTCTAAAAGAATGCAAAGTTAAGTATGGGCTCTCCAACTCTTTCGGTTTTGGCGGACACAATTTCAGTTTGCTTTTAAGAAGAGTCGATGAATGATTCCATTAGACTTTAATCCGTTTCAAAAAAAATCAACTCCGAAGCGAGTTCAAACTCGAGAAGAGGTGTATTCAAAAAAGAATTGGATTAAATGTCCTAAATGTGGAATTTTAATTTACGAAAAGCAGTTAAAAGAAAATTTTAATGTTTGTCCCAAATGTGAATACTTGTTCAAATTAGATACGGAATCTCGAATTAAGTTGCTATTCGACACCGATTCTTTCCAGGAAATGTTCACAGATATTCACCCCAAAGATGTACTTTCATTTACAGATAGAATTCCCTATTCACAAAGACTATGTGAGGCGAAAGAAAAAGCGGCAGCAGAAGAGGCAATACGAGTTGGTACTGGCAAAATTGATTCGTGTACGATTGCAGTCGGAATTATGGATTTTCAGTTTATTGGTGGAAGCATGGGAATGGTTGTAGGTGAGAAAATTGTTCGGATCACTGAATATGCGAATACACATCACCTCCCTTTGCTTATAGTTTCCAGTTCAGGAGGAGCACGGATGCAGGAAGGAATGTATTCCTTGTTGCAAATGGCCAGAACCTCTTCAGCTATTGGGGAATTTCAAAAAAATAACGGCTTGTATATTTCTTTGCTTACTCATCCAACAACCGGGGGAGTAAGTGCCAGCTTTGCGTTTCTGGGGGATATTATTCTTGCAGAACCGGCCGCTTTAATCGGTTTTGCAGGTCCAAGAGTAATTGAGCAGACAACCAAACAAAAACTCCCAGCTGGTTTTCAGACAGCAGAGTTTTTGTTGGAACATGGTCAGATTGATAAAATTGTTAAAAGAAAAAGCATGAAACAATGTCTTTCTTCTTTGTTTCAGTTTTACACTCGAGGGTTATCTGCATGACAAATTCATTCCCAACTCCATGTTCGTTTGAAAATAAAATTCATGAAATGGAAGAAAAATTAGTTCAGCTTCGGGATAGTTCTCCATCTAAAGAACGAGATGAACTTATTGAAAAGTTAACTGCAATTAAAAACAAAGAACTAAACACTATCTATAGTTCTCTCTCCAGATGGGATACGGTTCAGGTAGCCAGACACCCCCAAAGACCAAAAGTGCCCGACTATATTGCTGGCTTATTACCCGACTATATTGAGCTGTCCGGGGATCGATTGTTCCGAGACGACCCTTCAATTATGGGAGCAATTGGTACATATCGAGATAGCAATTTAATGATTATTGGTCACAATCGTGGCACTACCACAAAAGAAAAAATCCGTAACAACTTTGGTATGGCTAGTCCTGAGGGATATCATAAAGCAATTCGATTAATGCATTTAGCTGAAAAATTTAATGCACCCATTTTAACTCTTATTGATACACAGGGAGCATACCCAGGAGTGCAAGCCGAAGAGATGGGACAGTCTGCAGCCATTGCACAGAATCTTCGAGAAATGTTTTCTATTCGAGTTCCTATTATATGTGTTGTTATCGGAGAAGGTGGTTCGGGTGGAGCACTTGGTATTGGTGTGGGGAACTATACAGCCATGTTCCGACATAGTATTTATTCAGTTATTTCTCCAGAAGGTTGTGCATCTATTTTGTGGAGAGATGCATCGAAAGCAGAGTCAGCAGCTGAGAAACTGCAGTTAACTGCCAAGGATTTGCTTTCTCATTCGCTGATTGATGCTATCATTGAAGAACCTCTGGGTGGAGCACAAAGAAATCCGTCCGAGATGATTACCAATTTAGATAATTTCTTATCTCCCATACTAAACCAATTCAAATCTATGTCATCTTCCAAACTTCTCCAGAACCGACACGATAAATACAGACACTTAGCATCTATTGAGATTTAGTATGACAGTTCGTCGATTAATCACGATGAGCATTTTCCTTGCACTGCTAATTATTAGCTCGTATGTTTTTATCTATTTTGGACCTGTACCTTATACACTCCAAACCCTTTTTATTTTTTTAACTGGATTGTTTTTGGGAGAAAAATTAGCACCTGCTACAGTTTTTGTGTGGATTATATTAGGCTTGGCAGGAATCCCTGTTTTTGCCGGGGGAAAAGCAGGTTTATTAACGGTAGTAAAACCCACAGGGGGATTTCTTATTGGATTTATTTTTGCTACCTGGGTTATTGGTTTGGTCCTAAAAAAATCCGGAGTTCACTATTACTCTATTCTTGGTAGCATGCTTATTGGGTTAGTAGTTATTTATATGTTTGGGACAGCGGGAGTATATTTCAGTTTTCAGTATTTTTTAAACGAACCGATATCTTTGTCTGATGCATTCAAAATGGGGTGTATTCCTTTTATCATTCCGGATCTGCTAAAAGTCTTTCTTGCAAGTCTTATTGGCTATAAGGGATATTCAATTTTACATAAAATGGGAAAGGTGCCCGTATGACATTTCCTTGTTCAACATATTTTATAATTGTTGTGATTGCAGTTGTCTGTACCCTTCTTTCTGTACCACTATGGATGAAAATAGGCCACAAACTTGGAATTGTGGATAATCCAAACAAAAAAGAGCTGGATAAGTGTGGAAATGAGAGAACGAAGGTACACACAAAAATTACTCCTTTAACAGGGGGAGTTGCTTTATTTATTTCGTTTTGGATTGCCGTTTTAATCTGCACGGGCATATCGGTTCAAATTCTTGGAATTTTCCTGGGATCTCTATTTATTGTAGTGGTAATGGGCCTGGATGATAAATACGATCTTCGACCAGGTGTAAAACTGTTAGCACAAATTATTGCTGCTTCCATTCCATTATTCTTTGGTGTACAAATACGTTTTATTTCAAATCCTTCTACTGGTCAATATTTTGACATCGGTTTCTGGGGTATTGTGCTTAGTATCATTTGGGGAGTTGCCTTTATGAATGCAATGAACCTAATTGATGGATTAGATGGTTTGGCTTCCGGTATTGCAGGAATTGCCTGTTTGGCCATGTTTGTAGTTGGATACTTAAGTGGATTTGGGACACCTGCATTAATGGCAATAGCACTAAGTGCTTGTTGTTTCACTTTTTTGAAATTTAACTTTTATCCCTCCTGTGTGTTTCTAGGAGATAGTGGAGCTCATTTTCTTGGATATATGATTGCCATGATTTCTATTTGGGCTGGATTGAAAACTACTTCTAGTGTGGTATTACTGGTTGCTCTTGTTGGATTTGGGATCCCAATTTTTGACATTATCTTTTCAATTGTAACTCGATCCCGAAAAGGAAAAAAAATCTACGAAGCAGATTTAGAGAATATTCATTATCAGTTACACAGAAAAAAGGGATGGGGCCAAAGAAGAATAGCCATTGTATTTTACGCAATCACCGCTTTATTGTGTCTGATTCCTATTTTGTTGTTATACTTGTAGACAAGTTTGTACATTGAGGTTAGTATGAAGAAACCACGAATTATGATTGTCTTTGGTACGAGACCGGAAGCTATTAAAATGGCTCCCTTGGTTCGATTATTTAAAAACGATCCTTTCTTTGAAACAAAAGTACTTCTCACTGCTCAACACAGAGAAATGCTGGATCAGGTAATGGATTTGTTTTCGATTCAGGGTGATTACGATCTGAACCTAATGAAAGATAAGCAGACACTAGAGTCAATCACAACGGGTGTAATCCAAAAAACTGGAAAAATATTCCAGGAGTGGAAACCCGACTTGGTTTTTGTACATGGAGATACTACTACAACATTTGCTGCTTCGCTTGCCGCTTTTTATCAGCATATCCCTATTGGACACATTGAAGCTGGTTTACGATCAGATGATTTACAAAATCCTTTTCCTGAAGAAATGAATCGAAAATTAACCGATCAAATCACAACACTTCATTTCTGTCCAACTCTTCATGCAAAAGAGAACATTTTAAAAGAGAATTGTCTGCAAGATCATATATATGTTACAGGCAATACAGTGGTAGATAGCCTGCTTTGGGTTACTTCTCAGAAAAATACAGAAGCAGTTTCTACACAACAAAATAATGAGAAAAAAACTATATTAATGACAATGCATCGACGAGAGTCCTGGGGGAAACCAATTGAAAATGTGAGTAAAGCGGTGCGCGACATTACTGAAAAACACCAGAATATTCAAATTATTTTCCCAATCCACAAAAATCCAGTTGTTCGAGAATCTGTTTATCCTTATCTTTTGAATCTGGAAAGAGTGCAGCTTGTAGAGCCAATGGATTACGAACAATTTGTGAACGCAATGAAAAAAGCTCATATTATTGTATCCGACTCGGGTGGGGTGCAGGAAGAAGCACCTACTTTTGGGATTCCCGTTTTATTAACTCGAAAAGTAACCGAACGACCAGAGGGGATTAATTGTGGTGTCGTAAAAATTGTGGGAACTGAATACGATTCCGTGTTTACAGAGTTGGATGCATTATTAACAGAAGAATCTTATTATCAATCCATGTCTCTTCCTGAAAACCCTTTTGGGGATGGACTGGCATCGAAGAGAATTCTTGGAATTGTAAGAAACTTTTTTAATCTACCTCCTTTGGAACATCCAGTTAAAGAGTTTGAGAAATGAGCCAATTTGTTATTCAAGGAAACAAAAGTCTTTCTGGAACAGTTCGCATATCGGGTTCAAAGAATGCAGCTTTACCTTTAATTACTGCAACTGTATTAATTAAAGCACCTGTTGAGATCTCGAATATCCCGGATATGGGAGATATAAGAATATTAATTAGGATTATGGAAAAATTAGGAGTGAAGGTTGATCGTATCAGTGAAGATACCTATCGATTTGATGCTTCGGGAGAAATCCAGTCTGATTTAAGCAGCATTAAAGAAGTGAGTAATATCCGAGGTTCTCAAACTCTTTTGGGGGCAATACTTGGAAGAAATAATGAAGTAATGCTACCTATTTTAGGGGGTTGCCGAATAGGATCCAGACCAATGGATATTCACTTCCAGGGTTTGCAAAAGCTGGGTGCCAATATTGAAAATATCGGAAACCGAAAGTACTTCAAAACGAAACAGTTAAAAGGAACACATATCTACCTGGATTATTCTTCTGTTGGAGCTACAGAGAATATTATATTGGCTGCTATGAATGCAGAAGGCATTACTATTATTGAGAATGCAGCACAAGAGCCAGAAATTGTAGATTTAGTATATTTTCTTAATAAAGCGGGAGCAAGAATTTCCGGGCTAGGGTCTCGAACGATCCAAATTATTGGAAAGTCGAATTTGCATTCAGTTGAATACCCGGTAATGCCAGATCGTATTGAGACAGGCACTTTTATGATTGCAGCTGCCATTACAAAAGGGTGTATAGAGATTGAAAAGTGCAGTGTTCAGGATATGAGTGCATTGCTTTTTAAATTAAGAGACATCGGAGCTGATGTTAACATTAAAGGTCAAACTACTTTGGCTGTTACAATGAAAGAAAGACCCCTTTCTTTTTCAATTCGAACCATGCCTTTCCCCGGTTTTCCAACCGATTTACAATCACCCATACTTGCACTAGCCTGTTATGCCAAGGGAACAAGTATGATTACTGAAACTGTTTATGAGAACCGATTTAATGTTGTTCCTGAATTACGAAAAATGGGAGCCATCATTATGACTGATAACAAAACGGGTACTGTTACTGGAATTGACAGAATGTTTGGTTCCGAGGTAGAGTGTCCTGATTTACGTGGAGGTTCTTCATTGATACTAGCTGCATTAGCAGCGGAAGGTACTTCTTATGTAAAAAACGTAGCCATTGTTGATAGAGGATATCAATCCATTGAAAAAAAATTACAGAATCTTGGTGCCTCAATTGTGAGAGTGGAGGATGAACATGACAATTCTTGATGAAAAAGGAAAACTCTTTGGATGGATTAACATCATCGATTTAGGAGTATTGCTTCTGGTTCTTTTGCTGGTTGTAATGAGTGTTCGTTTTGTCACGAAGAAACAAACAGCTGTGCAAGGGAAAGATTATTACTTGTTAAAGGTTCGTGCAACAAGTTTGGGGCCTGAAGTAGCAGATACAATCAAAAAAGGGCTTGATATTTATACTCCAGAAGGAGCTTATTTCGGATTTGTCACCACCAATCCAGAAGTCGGACCAACACAGGTGTATGTAACTTCTCCACAAGGTATGCTTGTACCTCGAGCACAACCCAAAATGATGGATGCCACGTTTACATTTGTATGTTCTGTTCCTCAGGGCAGTGCAGAAATCAAGTATGGGAATCAGTCGTTTAAAGCAGGAGCGAAAGGATTCATTGAATCTCATTTTACAAAGTACACCATTTTTGTTTTGTCGATTCAACCTTTAACTCATGAGGAAGTAAATGCACTAAAAGAAGAAGTAATAGAAACATTTCCTCCCGAATCAAAAGAGAGTGGGGAAAAGGATCCATCTTCAGCAGAAAATACTGATTCCAATCCATAATGAATATTCGATCTCTTTTTAAAAACGCTGGTATTGTAACATTTGGAGCACTTTGTAGTCGAATTTTGGGATTGGCAAGAGAAACTGCTATCAATAACCGATTTGGCTTAACAGCTCAAACAGATGCTTATGCAGTGGGTTCCTATATTCCCATTACGTTATCGAATATGCTGGTATCGGGTATTGTTGCAGCTGTTTTTATTCCTTTATTCTCACAGCTGGTAGCACAAGAAAAAAGAGAAGAGTTAAAGAATATTATTACTGTCACAGTTAACCAATTTGTCTTGTTTATGATTATTGCTATAGCCGTTTTATATGTATTAGCTCCCTGGGTCGTGAAGTTGCAAGCTCCTAAATTTGATGCTGAAAGATTATATTATGGGATTAGTATTTTCCGTATTGCTTTGCCCTCTATATTATTTCTTGGGCTGGCAGCTTTATCATCCGGTATTCTAAACTCTATCAAAATATTTGGCATTCCTACCTTGGGTGGAATTATATTTAATGCAACCATTGTTGTCATTACACTTGCTTATGGTCATGTGTGGGGGATTAATGCAGTTGCCTACGCATTAGTGCTGGGAGCATTGGGTCAATTCTTAATCCAATATATTTGGGTAGAGAAGCATCATCTGGGGTACCGATTCAAACCAACTTTGTATCACCCTGCTATGAAAGAGCTGTATGCTCTTATACTTCCAGTACTGGTTGGTTCAGGCATAAACTATTTAGCTCCATTAGTTAATAATATGATTGGATCGCAACTAGCAAAAGGATACCTGGCTTCTCTCCATACCGCCTTTAAAGTATCTCAGTTTCCCATTGGAATATTTGCTTTAGCAGTATCTAGTGTTGTATTTCCTAGCCTGGCAGAGCACGTTTCAAAAAAAGATGACAAAAGCGTGCAAAGTAATGTACAGTGGGCCATTAAGTTTGTATTAATGATAATGTTGCCTGCTACAATAGGATTGGTAGCTATCAGTACGCCGGTTGTACGACTATTGTTTGAATCTGGGGAGTTTACTGCTTTGGATACGGCGATCACTTCTCCTGCCGTACAACTATACTGTATAGCACTCATTCCTTGGTCACTAACTGCAATTTTGGTCAAAATCCTATATTCATGCAAAGATACAGTAACTCCGGTATATGTAGCAATTGCAACAATTGTAGTACTGGTCATTGCCAATTTATCTTTAATAGGACCTATGGGACATCTTGGACTAGCTTTAGGTTCTGCAATATCAGGAGTTTTCAATACAATAGTACTATGGATCATTATAAAGAAACGCTATCCTGCCTATTTAATTGTAACTCCTTTAAAGAAAACAGGAATCCTTAGTTTAATTGGTTCATTGTTAATGTTTTCTGCTATTTTATATACAAACCATTTGCTTTTGCCGTATTTAACATTGTCTTCAAAATGGATGCAGTTAGAACAAGTGGTATTGCTTGTAGCAGTAGGATTTGCAATTTATTCCATTTTTATATATTCGTTTGATAAGGCTGATATAAAGGAAGTGATGGGTCGATCATGATGAAAGAAAACAATCAGAAAAAGAAAAAAAGCACCCTTGTATTTTGGGTCATTTTTATCATTATCATTGGCATTATTGGCACGGCTGGGTTTTATATCTATCAGATCATGAACCAACTGGATACAACTTCTGAAGAAGGAAAGACAATTCGAGAGAACTATAGTATTGATTGGTCAGGTCGAATGAATATCTTAGTAATAGGATGCGATGAACGCGAGCACTTGAATTTAGGAATACGTGCTGATACGCTTGTTATTGCAAACCTTGACTTGAAAAATAAAATTGTACGCATTATGTCCATTCCACGAGATGCCTGGGTAGAAATTCCAGGACATGGTTGCTACGACAAAATTAATTCTACTTTAAATCCCTATTATTTTTCAGATGGGGGTGTTGGACTAACTCTAAAAACAGTGGAAAACCTGTTGAATATTCCTGTAAAATTATATGTAAAGACCAACTTTGATACATTTAAAGACGTTGTAGATGCCCTAGGTGGTATTGTCTATACTGTGGAAAAAGATATGTATTATGTAGATCCAACAGATCCAGAAACAGTTATAAACCTGAAAAAGGGAGAACAACAATTAGATGGAGAAAAAGCCCTTCAGTATTGTCGTTTTCGATGGGATGCGCAGGGTGATTTTGTTCTGGATTATGAAGGGAATCAATGTGGTCGTACAGCCCGACAGATTAAATTTCTAAAAGCATTGGCATCCAAAGTTGCTCAAACAAAGAATCTTCTTACGATTAACAGTATCATAAATATTGTTGTGAAAGACACTGATACCAATATTGATTCATCTGAAATGTTGAAAACTGCTTTACTTTTTAGAAATCTTGACATAAATGAACAATTGGAATCGATTGCATTTCCTGGTCAACTTGGTTGGGAAAATCATATTTCTGTAATTATCCCCCAAGAAGACGAATTAGAAGAAATCGTACAAACGCAATTCCGGGATCCTGCAAATCAAAACGAATTGGAAGATGAAACGGGAACAGATGAATAACAACTCAATCTTTCAAAATAGTATTACCGGGAGGCTATGTAGAACTGTATCAACTTATTGGAGAAACTCTCTTTTTTTTAACACGTTTTCTTCTATGGGTAACTGGTTCCATGATGTTTCCCAAAACAGTCGATTCATTCAATGGCTAACAAACAGTTCCTGTGGAATTTCTACCTGGTTTCAGAATAGTTTTCTGGTTACTGCATGCATTCCCTTTATATTCAACTTTGCAGAAACTTGCATGAAGAGAGTTAAGAACGTGTTTAACAATAGCATAACCGAACAGGTTCTTTTAAAGCTCCGAAGAGACCTGAAAGAAAATGGTATTAGCTGTATATTTTCTTTTTTCTTTAGCTTCATAGTTGTATTTGTGGGTTGTACGTTGTTTTTTGGAGTTGGGTTTAGTAGACAGGCAGTATACCTTTTATTTGGGGTAATAGTGGCTACATTTATTCTTTCTTTTATTCATGTTTCTCCCCGTATTGTGATTCAGGAGAGTAAGGTATGGCAATGGATCAACCAAATCTTTCAGTAAGTACAGATCAATCTCAAAAACAGAACGAAGATTTTGAGCTGAAGTATGTCATTCTGGGAGCTATTGTTGGAATTATTGGTTTTTTCATCGGTGGGTTGCAAGCTGTTTTAATTGTCACTTTTTTATTTTTATTATTTCTTCTGTATTTCCGACCCCAGATTGGGTTACTATTTTTCCCATTTTTCATTCTGTTTGATTATTTTGTAACAAGTATGGGAGTGGGTGGAATTTTTGGATTATGGGACGAGATCATTTTTATTCTACTTTTCATTGCTCTTGTAGTGTACAAAGTTCGAAAGGATCAACGAACGCTTCGGTTTACTCCCGTTATTTATCCGGTCGCTGCTTTTATAGTAATCGGAATCATATCAACAATTGTAAGTAATACCGTTTCAATTCCACAAGCAGTAGAAGCAATGCGATCTGTTATTCAAAGTTTTGTATTTTTCTTTTTAGTCATCAATACTCCACTCTCAAAAAAACAAATTCGTGGATTCTTGTTTCTGGTTGTTTTGGGAGGAGTGGTTTGTGCTCTTTATGGATTGTACCAATACTTTGTTGGGGTAGCTACTCCGCCAACCTGGGTAGATAAGGATCTAGAGTTTGGTTTATCAAGAGCTTTTTCTTTTTTGGGAAGCCCGAATGCTTTTTCTGCCTATTGTATTATGATTGCTCCTATTGCTCTGGGATTTGTATATAAACCTGGAACTAGTTGGACACACAAAATACTTTTCTGGTTGTTATTCTTCCTAATGGTAGGAGGTTTGATTAGTACTCTAACTCGAGCTTCCTGGCTGGCATTTATTCCTGCTTTGTGTTTGTTTATGATGCTAATAAAAAAAGGGTGGTATGTATTTTTAGTCCTTCTTGCCATGGTCTGTATTCTTCTCTTTGTTCCGCCTATCCAACAGCGTTTTGCAACTCTTTTTTCGGAACAGTATCAACAAAAAAGCGCACAAGGGGGGAGAACGTATCGCTGGACACT
>CAYRBR010000036.1:0-15439 GCA_964422555.1 uncultured Caldisericota bacterium
AATCATGATAATCTAACTTTTCATTAGGATCAATATCCGAGAATAAGTATCCACCTTGGTGGGCACTATTGTAGATAGAGCCTAAACCCCAACCAACAGTTGGAGGAGTTAAATTTGGATTAGGTGTTACATCCCATCCACCATGAATACTATCTTCATCAAATTTTACCAATGTAGTATTGTAATAAACTTTACCGATTTCCTGTTGATCAGCTCCTGGTTTAGGAGATTGATAGAAGGTTCCAGGTAAATACAATTCGGAATTGGTACGATCAATTTTTTTGTTGTCGTTAAAATCAAATCCTAAATGAATAGTATAAGGATATAAATCTTGCATAAAGTGTTCTGCAAATAGATTACGATCTTTTTCGTTAAAATCAAATGATGTTGGTCGGGTTGTATATGGAGTAAAGCGAGCAGTATTTTTAATACCACCACCACAAGTACTAACACCCTTACTAACACCTTTTAGTAAAAGACCTTGTGCATTTTTGGCAGTAACACTAATTCTATACAATCGGTTATCAGCAGCAGTAAGCATAAAGTCGGGGTTACCTGGTACTGAATACCCAGTTTCAGCTGGATCATCCATATTTACAATGGAATACTCAATGGTTGGCAGGGCAACATTTACTTTGGCTTTTGCAGCATGTTTACGATCAGGAGTAAATATATTTACATCAAAAGATCCTTCATCGTTGGCACAGAAACCACGGAAGGAATATTTTCCATCAATTTTAAGATTGAAATCAATATCGATAGGACTAAATGGAGCAGATGCAGAAACAGAATATAACTTGTGGTTATTAATTCTGGTTCCGTCGTTGTTGTGTAAATCGGTTCGTAACCAATAATACTCTGGTAGTGGATCGGGATGAATATCAACAAAAAGGTGATTCCAAATGTCTTCGTTATCTACTTCATATTCTCCATCGAAATCGGCAATACCTTGAGATAAATTAACAGGAGTGCCTTCATCGTCGGTTAAAACAAAAGACAACGGAGAAACTGGGTCCACTAGCTCAGGCGTTACACCAGCGGTAAGCGGATTTGGTTGAACAGAAGCAGTTAAATCAACAATTGGTTCAACAGATAAGAATTTTTGTCCTGCCAAATAAACTTCGTGTGAGAACTGAGGAGTTGCTCCACCGAAGTTATATAAAGGTTCAAAAGAACGATCTGTGTTGTCATCACCGAACTTATAAGCAGTAACCATAACAGGCAGTTTTTCATAGTCAGATATTAAATGATCTGGTTCATTATCAAGTCCACCAAAATCGATACCGACTATGTCAATCATTGTGCCATTCGCTTCTGCTAGATCAAATTCATAGATTCCATTTCCACGTTGGAATGTTCTTCCATCAATTAATCCACCATTCCAAGTATTAGTAGCTAAGTCATAGGTACCAACAATTTCAGTTTCATAATCTTTGAAAGAAATTTTTCCATCAGAGTTGTAGTCTTCTTCTTCTAGATATTGTGGAGCTAACTCAGTGTATCTGCTAGAATGAGGCGGATTTCCAACCCATCCATCGCCAGCGCCTTCGTATAATCCTTCAACATCACCAACTACACCACGATCTTGCCAAATGTAAACTAATGCATCATTTACCAAGTTTTCTTCCTGATAATGAGTGTATTCTTTTACTGTAACTTCGACTTTGTTATCTTGTTCTACAATAACGGAATCTACATTTGTATCAACTGTTAATGCATGTACTTCTACACCATCGGTTGGTGGTTCTGCACAACAATCTTGATACACTTTTATGGTGCCATCATAGAGAGTAACTTTTATAGATATTCTTCCGTTTGCAATTGGAATAAACTCATCAATTCTGAAGACATTATTCAAGCCACGGAAATCGAGCTGTCCGCCACCAAGTAGAAGAGGATTAATGTAATCGTAATCTCTTCCATCTGATTTTGTATGGGTCCAATCAAACACTTCTCTGTCAGAATAAGTACCATTACCTTGTAAAGGATAATCTTCTTTACGTCCGTAATATTTATTGTCCCAAGACATTTCATATTCTTCGAAATTGGAACTATCGATTACAATACTGTTTTCCCAATCGTATACAATTGGTACATGGCGTACATTATTATAGCGATACTCTGATTCAATAGAAAATGTGACTGGGTCAAATATTTTCGGTCTTGCAAAAGGACCACTAACTTCAATTTTTCGAACTCTGAAATCTTGTTCAGTTTCTTGACTGAAGCTTAAATGATTTCCATCGATATCTTTTAGAATAAAGAAGGTTCCATAGTCAGTAAGTGGGAAGAATTCAGTTCCAAGTTTGTTGAAATCAAGGAATTTATTGTAGTTAACATCTTCATACCAGTACCACCACCAGATTGCTGGATAGGCATTCCAACCACTGTGATAATCATCAGAACGATAATAACCACCATTCTTTACAGCACCTTGAACTCTTCCAGTATGAGTTTGTCCACCTGGATATGCACGCAGATCTTTAGCTACATCCATAACCATCGGATTATAAGGAGCTTGGATTTGGGGAGTTGGTACTGAGATTGGGGATAATGGGTTAGCACCAGCTGTGTAATTTACCTGTGAATTTTGTAAAGCGTGGTCAATGGTGTTAAATTCAACAAAGTTAACATATGGATCTGGAGCTAGTACTTTAAAGAAATGTACACCACAATAATCGGTTCCAAATGAGCTATATCGGTGTAAACCAGAACCTGGTCTCGTCCAATCAAGATAAATCTCATCGTCAAAGTTTCCGATGGCATGATCTTTATCTGTTTCTACAAAATATGGAGGATGTTTAATTTCTGAATTGTAATCAAAAATAACATTATAGGTTTCAATTTTTAAAGCAAGTTTTGAAAGAGCATTTCTTGGTATAACAGTTACAGGAATTTCAGCTCCTTCACTTGTAACTGGATAAGGAGCTTGTCCATAGTTACGAAGTGCAGCAGGAACACCATAGGTTCCAACGGTAATAACAGGAGGTATTCCGGGTTCAATAGGACCGAAAACGTCACCATAGGTAACGGTACCTAAATCATCAAATAGTCCATCTCCACAAGAAATACAGTTTACTTCTCCTTGTGAACAATCAGTGTCTGTAAATTCAATCTTTTCACTGCTATTGAAGTTAACCTTAATGTATCCAGGTAATACTAAAGGACCAGTAGCTGGATCAAGTGGATCGTAATATGGGTTTGGTGCCCAAAGGAAATCGCCCTCATCTAAAATACCTGGGTTTGGTCCACAATCATTCCACATCCATATTAGTAGAGATTCATCATCGTTGTACTGACCAATAATTAACTGATCTTCTTCAATGGAATACTCAGAAGCCCCAATAGAATGTAAACCATAGACTTTTCCAGCAACTGCTTCTGTTATTCTACCTGTGAACATAAATTGGATGCCAGCACCAGATGCATTATAGAATGCAACAATCTCGTGTCCATCGGGAACAGAAATGGCTTGACCATGAGGATCGTTTACGTCCAGCGGGTTATCAGCATCTTTTAGTTTAACACTAAGGTTCGGGAATTTTTGATCTAATATTCCTAAACACTTCTTTGAAGGAAGCATATCAATATCTTCTGGTAAAATCGCTTTCTTTACTTCTGTATACGTATCAAACATACCTTTTAATTCAGGTGGTAATGGAGGTACGGGGAAACAAGGAGGACCCCATATTTTGCTTCCGTCAGTTTTACCAGCATAGTTTAAAACGTTGTCGTGCATCTTCCAGAACGGATCGTATATTTTGTATTGACCGGGGGTTGGTTCTTTAACTCCACCACAATCTTTTACAGCAATAATCTTCATTCTGTTATCAAAATGCTCTAATTCATAGCGAAATTCACTTACATTCCAAACTCTTTGCCAACCATGGTTTAAACCAGTTGGAGTGCAGGTACCCTGATATGGGGTAAGTTCAAAGACTGCTTCCGGATTATCTGCTGTGATAATACGATAGTCTTCGTTAAATTGAATACCTTTATATTCTTCGGTATTAACAATATATACATACACCTTTTCAGCTGGATGATATACATCGTTATCCCAATAGGCAGCTTTTGGTGCAGGATCAACTGTTACAGAAATTTGAGTTGTCTGCTCTACTTTAATTTCAGGTTCAATGTTTAGTTTCATTCCTAGGCGATTGGATGGGAAAACCTCCCAATCGATGTATCGGAAGTCACAGTTTTTACCCATCGAAAGTCCATGGATAACGTTTTCATTAACCCAGAAATTCTTATTTTCCCCTACTACAGAACCACATGTGTAAGTAGTACTATCCAATACTACAGTAGTTAAACGCGTAGTATGGAACTGATCAATAGCAAGAGGTGTAATTCGGATCGCAGAAAATGGAATTACGTCTTGTACACCAAGAAGCAACTGATTCTGATTAACATACCCATACCAAGTAACTACTTCTTCGGTTAAAGGTAGTTCATCAATGGGGTTAGGAGCATTATCTCTATCGCCAACAGCAACAACTGTATACGGTTCGTAACCAAAAATAGGATATAAGCGTACGTCTCCAGTTGAAACGCGACCAGAACCATCAACATCAACATAACCACCAACATGGGATATTGGGTATAAAGGATCTTGGTATGATCTTACACCAGCTGGAGTTGGATCCATATCTCCGTATAAATCAATGTCAATTAGAATGTTAGCACTTACAAGAGAACCAGGAGCAAACTGTCCAGCTAAATCCAAAACACGGATGTCGCCAGGGGTTATAGTATGTGTTGGGTTAACCACTGGATCCCAGTCATGATCAAAATAGAGAACTTCGTTAAAGGGGGCTTGACCCCAGAAGAAATAGTTATCTACTTCTCCCACTGGAATATCTTTAAACAGCGGGGCATCACGGAATACTTTTGATTCGGTTAAGTAAATAGCTTCACCACTATCGTATGTGTAATTCAGAGGAATTTCTCTTTCAGGCCATTCTTCATCAAAGAACATTTCGTTGTAGTTAAAATTAAACAAACTCATGCCTACGTCAGAATCACCTTCCACTACTGTGGTGTCAGCTGCATATGTAATGACGTTTTCTCCAACGGTAACAGTTACATCGGTTAAACGTTCATCTCCAGGATCTACTACCTGTAAAGAACCTGTTTGGAGAACTTTATTTTTATAAATAGATTCTCCACATCCGTAAGAATAGGGATTCTGTACTGGATCTGAAGCATCGGGAGCTGTAGTGTCATGATACATAATGTCAAATGGGAATGGAGATAGTACTCTTCCAAAATCTTTATCTGCAACAACATCGTTGGAGCAACCTAAAAATTCTTCACCGGTTCTTCCAGGTCTATAATCGTCAGAAAGGTTGTATGGGAATAATGTATCAAGTGGTGGTGGTGGATTTTCAACAAAATTCATACCAATGTTGTTGTCAATACCATCATCTTTCCATATTTCAACACCCATGTATTCTCGATATTTTACGTCTATATTTTGGAAGGTAGAAGCAGAAATATCAAATGTTCTTCCATCGTTATCAAGAACGGTGTTTCTCTGCATTGCCTGTGATGTCGGCAAGAAACTTCCACTTTGAGAACGAAGAGCAGCGGCAGTAAAGTCAGGAATTTCACCCTGCCATACGTCACTTTCAATTGAAAGATTGTAAAGTGAGTTGTTTCCGCCTCCAAAAATTACTTCAGCAAATAATAAAATATCCCCACGTACACGAGGAACTAATGGGTAGGAGGTTTCTTTCAAAGCCTTACTAACCATTAATTGTACGTCAGAACTAATAAATCCTCTGTTGAGGTCTTTTTTCATGTTTCCATAAACAGGATCGTTTACGTTGGTTAATCTGTAGTCCCCTACTGTAACCATACCGTATGTTTGTGAATTTGTTCCTCGTTCTTTATAAATCCACTCACGATACTCATATGAATACCATTCTTCGTTCCAATCGGAGTCGGCAGGAGTTTTTATGTTATCGACATGAAGCTCGTCGTCTTCTTTTCGAATTCTTTCTCCGCCAGTTGTTCCTTCTTCTGTGTTGTATTCAGCAAAATTTAGTCTGAATCTGAACAAAGATTTATACATAGAAGGAATACCCTGATTCACAGGATTACCTGATGCATCGTATGCACAGTCCCAGTCCCCCGTTAAAACTTCGCTATTGGGTGGATAATTACGGGTTTCACCGTTGTAGTAAACCGAAACAGGTGTAATTCTGTAATCACCTTCTTGAACAAAGAAAGAATATCCAGGATAATCACCAGCTGCAGGACCTTTACGGTAAATATGTTCACCGGGATCGTAATCGGAAATCTGAGTATAGAAAGTATTTAAGGAAGGTGGGTCAGCCGTTGGAGGAACATTTGCAGTAACTGAAGCGGCTGTGTTCTGAGCATCATCAGAAACATTATCCGTGTGAACTTCATCACCTTCAAGTAACTTTTTCGAGTTCATATCATTTGGGTCACTGTTATAGAACCAACGATACGATTTATCTGGAGCCATATCATAAGAAGATTGAACAATAGGATCTCCGTTGAAATCAAATCCATCATCTCCAGGTAAACCCCAGTATCTGAATTCTAAAAGCTTATAGGCTTGTTTTGCATCCCAATCAAATGTACCGGAGTATTGTGACATATTAAGCAATTCTCCTTGTACAACAGAAGGGCGAATGGGAGGAACGGAACCTTCTCCTCTTTCTAGAGGGAAATCAACCATATCAACCCAACCCATACGGAAAAATCTCTTTGTGTTGTTTCGATCCCAGAAATAAATACATGTGTTTCCATCTTTATCTATAAAGCTAGGGCCATGGAACACATCGAATCTTGGATTATCCGGATCCAGAATGTAAGGACCCTGAGTATTATTTCCAGTTGATGGATCAACAAACGCATTTGGGTTCGTATCACATGTATTGATCTGATATTTACCGTTTAGGTTTGCTGGATCAGCTGGCTGGTAATACCTACAATCATTGAAGTACCCATCTGGATCAATCCAGAGTTGACCACAATCATCGTATACCGCATACCAAGGCTCTTTAAATCGAGATTTACCTCCATCTGAAATAACTTCCAGATAGAATTTTGCCCAATAAAGAGGTTCAGCTTGTGTATTTGGTAGTAGTGCGGGTATATTGTTTTCATTTTCCATTGCCAATAAAGAATCGGGCATACCATACCCTTCTCTACCCCAGACTGTTTCACCAGACCTTTGCCATGGGAAAAGTGTACCCTCTAATTGTTGTCCATCTCTGTCAAAATTGACAGGTACTAATCGGACAGCAATAAATGTAGCGGAATTGAGTTCTTCATTAGCGTTAGCAATGTTTACAGCTCTGTTAAAAGGAATCTGTAGCATAGCAACAGCCATAAAAGAGATGACTAACCAAGCGAATACTTTCTTCATCTCAGTTCTCCTTTCTCTTGTTCGCTGTAAAGAGCGAGTAAACCGTAAAAATTCCCATTTCATGAGAATCATTCACCCTTTCGCGAATAGGGAAAAAACGTACAACACAAAGTATGTCAAAAAAACCATAAACTACCATAAAATCAACTTATGGAAGTACAATAAAACATACAAAAACCTCGTAGCTTTCAACGTCAATATATTATTTCATCAATTGCATAAATTATATAATAACAATTTCCGATTTCCATGGTTTCCTCCATTTAGTTCCATTTTTTTCTTATTAATTTTGCTCTTAACTTCCTATTAAAGAAATCGAAGAAAACCAAAAAAATTGCAACTTTTTTAACAAAATTCCCAATATTTTGGAATAAAAAAGGATTTTACTGTAGAATATTTTTCACAAAACTTTCAAAAAAAGGATGTATTATGGAACAATATAAAGATCAGTGGAATACCATTTTACAAGATTTAAAAAAAGAGATGGTACCTACAAGTTATCTAGCAATCAAAGATACCACTATATTAAAAATAAACTCTTCAAACATTACATTGCTGGTTACATCTGAATTTACGAAAGTTAAAATTTATGAAGCATTCCTTCCAATTTTTTTATCTGCAATAAAGAGGCAGTTTCCAGATGTTGAAACAATTGATATACAGGTTAAAAAACCAAAAAATAAACCCGTAATCGAAATTAACGAAAGAAATCGCCAACAACCACACAGTGCAATTTCCAACACACAGAAAATTGAATCTCTTCCATTAAATCCCCGATATACGTTTGATAATTTTATTGTGGGAGGAAACAATCAACTTGCTTATGCAGGATGTAAATCAATTACAAGTGATCTCGGAAAAGTATATAATCCACTTTTTTTGTATGGGGGAGTTGGTTTAGGAAAAACACATCTCTTACAAGCAATTGCTCATGAATGCTATAAAAATGGATATAAAAATATTATTTACACTACTTCAGAACGCTTCACAAACCAAGTAGTACACTCAATTGAGGTAAAAACAGTGAATCAGTTTAGAGAAAAAATGCGACAGGTTGATTATCTAATTATCGATGACATTCAGTTTCTAATTGGTAAAGAAAAAACACAAGAAGAACTATTCCACACTTTTAATGCCTTATATGATCAAAAAAAACAAATTGCTATCTCGAGTGATAGACCCCAAAAAGAGTTAAAAGGAATTCAAGAGAGATTGATCTCAAGATTTTCAATGGGTCTTACAGTTGATATTTACCCACCTGACTATGAAACTAGATTAGCAATTCTTCGTAATAAGGATAGGTCAGAACAATACAATCTACCTAGTGAAGTATTGGATTTTATTGCTTCACAGAAATTTAATAATATTCGTCAACTTGAAGGTTCCTTAATTAGAGTTGCTTCTTATGCTTCCATGCAAGATATAAAAAATGTAACCGTCGATTTTGCAAAGGACACTTTAAAGAATTTCCTCCCTATTCATTACAAAAAATTCACCCCTGAAGAAATTAAACTCATTGTAGCTGATTTCTATAATATTAAACCCCAAATTATGGAAGGGAAAAAAAGATCCCGGGATGTAACTATTCCTCGTCAGGTAGCTATATATTTGATCAGAGAAATGACAGATTACTCTTTACCAGTAATTGGGCGATATTTTGGTGGAAGAGATCATTCAACTATTATTCATTCTTATGAGAAAATTAAACAAGAAATTAAAACAAACCTTCGAATAAAAGAAGATGTGGAAGAAATTATTAAAAAATTACAATACACATGATTTGTTTCAACAGGTGTATATATAGTATTAATACTATATAAATATTAATCCTTATTATAGGGAAGTTGAAGATGTTGAAAAATGTCTTGAAGTTCCTTCTCATCTTTAAATTTTATTTGAATATGGTTGTGGAAAATTTTAACAGGTTTGTTTAAAAACTCACCCAAATGTATTTGTTGATTTTTATACTGTGGAAAACTCGTATGTTTTTCTTTCTTTTTTCCACCAATTTTCTTCAAGTACAAATCCAGTTGTTTTACAGACCATTTATTTGTAATAATTTCTTGAAGAATTTTCTCTCGTAGTGCACTATCTTTAATAGATAAAAGAAGGCGTCCATGACTTTCTTGAATACTATTAGATCGAATAGCATTTTGTGTTTTTTCATCTAGTTGTAACAAACGAAGTAGGTTGGTTACATATACCCTACTCTTTCCAATTGAATTAGAACACTCTTCGTGTGTAAGAGAAAACTTTTGAATGAGATTATGTAAACTTGTGGCTAAATCAATCGCATTTAAATCTTCTCTTTGAATGTTTTCAATAATTGTTAACTGAGCTGCTTGTTTATCTGATATTTGTAAAACATATACAGGAACCTTTTTTTTATTCAGAAGTTTTAATGCTTCTAACCTTCTATGTCCTGCAATTAATTCATAGCGGTTGTTACATTGCCTAACTACAAGAGGTTCTATAAGTCCATTTTCTTGGATACTTTGAGATAGCTCTTGTATTGATTTAGCGTCAATATCAGTTCTAGGTTGGTAAGGAGACTTTTGTAGTAAATGAATTGAAATCTCCTGAATAGTATTGTTTTGATCTTCGTCTTTGTAATCGTCTAGTAAAGCACTAAGTCCTTTTCCAAGACCACCTTTTCTTTTACTCATGATGTAGTATCTCCTCTGCTAGTTGGGAATATGCTCTTGCTCCTTTTGAGCCTGCATCATAATGACTTATAGGTTTTCCATATGAAGGGGATTCACTCAATCGAACATTCCGTGGAATAATTGTTTTGAAAACCTTGTTTCCAAAATAATTAATTACTTCATTAGATACATCCTTAGATAGAGTGGTTGTTTGATTGAACATCGTCAGTAAAACCCCCTCTATTTGGATGGTCGGATTTAAATGTTTTTGAATTCTCTTAAAAGTTTGCATAAAAGAAGAAATTCCCTCCAGGGCATAATATTCACACTGAAGCGGGATAATTACACTATCAGAAGCAACAAGAGCATTAATTGTAATAACTCCTAAAGAGGGAGGACAATCAATAAAAATGTAGTCATAATGTTCAGTAATCTTTTCAAGTTGATGTTTTAAAGAATATTCCCAAGAGGAAATTTGAAGTAATTCTACCTCAGCTCCGGCGAGATTAAGAGTAGAAGGCAAAACATCGAAATGATAGGAAGTTGGAACGATTACACCAGATGGATCTGATGTTTGAATTAAAACATCATAAACACAGTGGTTTAATTTACCCCGATCAATACCACTTCCCGTTGTTGCATTTCCTTGCATGTCTAAGTCGATTAATAAAATGGACTTTCCAGCTTTTGCCAAATAAGCAGCTATATTAATAGAGGATGTTGTTTTTCCAACACCCCCTTTTTGATTTGCTATTGAAATTATTTTTGCCATATTATCCTCGTTTTGTTCTTTAATATAGCTCTGATGATACCTTGATTTTAAAAAAAAAACAACATATATTTCGACATAGAGAAACTAAATGAACATTATTTAAGTGAATCATATATAATGGTAAAAAAACTTGTAGGAGAAGAATATGAAAGCTATTGCAATAAATGGAAGTCCTAGAGAAGATGGAAACACGAACTATTTGATTAAGTCAATCTTTCAACCTCTTGAAGAAAACTCTATTGAAACTGATATTATCCACATTGGAGGGAAACCTATTCGCGGTTGTTTAGGGTGTTTACAGTGTAAAAAAAACCAGAACAAAAAATGTATCATTGATACAGATATTGTGAATAAAGCAATAGAAAAAGTCTTTGATTCAGATATTGTATTACTTGCCTCTCCTACTTACTTTTCTGATATCACATCTGAAATGAAAGGTTTTATTGATCGACTTGGTTATGTGGCTGGAGCGAACGGAAGATTATTGAAAAGGAAAATTGGAGTTGCTGCAATTGCTGTGAGAAGAGGCGGAGCTGTTCATGCATTTGATACATTGATGCACTTTATTCACATCACAGGCATGATCTCCATTGGCTCTACATACTGGAATTTTGGAATTGGCAGAGACAAAGGAGAAGTTGCCTTTGACCAAGAAGGAATGAACAACATGCAAGATATTGGAAATAATATTGTATGGCTGGCAAACAAAATAAAAAAATAACGAGTATTTTTTAAAATCTTTTATACCAGATATTCATACTTTCAATAGAACCCGATATATCTGTATTGTTCTTTAGTCGACCGCCAAACATATATTGATTTTTAGCAAATGTAATGTTCATGCCATATGATATTGCTCTAGCAATAGTATATACAACATAGATCCCTTCCTGTTTTATATGGGTATCCATAAGGTGTAAAAGATACCCTCCAAGACCTACACCCCTATGTTCTGGAAGAGTAGCGAAATCAGTCATCTCGCAGTTGTTATATTGCAACGATCTTTCGGTAGAGGCTGCTGCAACTAATTCATCTTTAAACATAACACCAATATTGAATGAAAGAACTTCATCTATTGTTTTAATATAGCCTGGTTCATGAATAGGAAACGGATAAGAGGGGAATACTCTTTTGTAGAGGTTAACCAACAAAGGGATTGTATCAGTTGAACAAGACACTACTTTATAACCAGAAGACAGTTTAAAAAACAAAGGGGTATGAGATTTCTTTTTTGAAACCTTCATAATCTCTTCATATTTTTCTATGTATGTTTCAATTTCTCTTTTTTTGTCAAAATAATAACACATAAAAACAACATCTTCTTTTCCATTGAAAAAGCCAGGGATTAAAGCTTCCTTTTTAAAATTGTAAGCTAAAAACAAAGACTCAAAATTAGAAGGGGTTTTACAGATAATTTTTGTATATTTTTTACTCCGAGCAAACTGAATAAGAGATTGAGGATATGTTTCAAAGTTCTCTGTTGGAAACTCCATCACGTAGATTCGACTACTACAATTACCATGCTGAATAAGTGATGACTTAAAGCGTTCAATTACATCAAAACTCATTCTTCCGACCGTCTGTCAAAACGATCATTATCTGAAGGTACTAGGGATATTGTTTTATCATAGTCAGATAAGAGTTTTTCAACTCCTACTGCTTTACATTCGTCTGCATCTTCTAATCCAAGATGTAAATCACAGTTATCACAATCTCTATCACAGAAAACAGGTTCATAAGAATCAGGTTCTTTGTAGGTAGTGATAATCCCTTCATAGTTTCGAAGAATTACTTTGTTAGTGGACCAAGATATGAGGTAGTTGGGCATGATTGGAATTTTACCCCCACCTCCAGGTGCGTCAATAACGTAGCGAGGAACACAAAAACCACTTGTATGACCAATCAAACTTTCCATAATTTCAATACCCTTCCCAATTGGAGTTCTAAAATGATTTAGGCCTTCTGAAAGGTCACATTGGTAAAGGTAATATGGTCGTACTCTGTTGGCGACGAGTTTATGAACTAATGCACGCATAATTCTAGGACAATCGTTAACTCCAGCTAAAAGAACTGACTGGTTTCCAAGGGGAATTCCAGCATTTGCTAGTTTACGAAGTGCAATTTTAGCTGAGTGAGTAATTTCTCTGGGATGGTTAAACTGAGTATTAACCCAAAGGGGCTGATGTTTTTTAAGCATATCAACAAGTGAATCTGTGATTCGATAGGGGAGCACAGCGGGTACTCTTGATCCAATTCGAATAACTTCTATGTGTTTGATTGTTTGAAGCTCTGTTAGTATCCAGTCTAAGTAATCATCTGAAAGTAAAAAAGGATCCCCACCACTTAAAAGAACATCTCGAACCTGTGGAGTGTTTCGAATATAGTCAATTCCTTTTAATATTTGTTCTTGATCGGGAATACTGTCAATATCCCCTACTTTTCTTTTTCGAGTGCAATGGCGACAATACATGGCACATGTGTTGCTGATTAAGAATAAAACTCTGTCTGGATATCGATGAGTGATTCCAGGAACAGGGCTATCTTTATCTTCTGCTAGAGGATCTTTCATGTCGCATTTAGAGATTTCTAATTCTCGAACAGAAGGAAAACTTTGCATAAAAATGGGATCAAGAAGAATGTTTTCTGTATCAATAAGAGATAAATAGTATGGAGTGATAGACATAGGAAACTTACCCAATGTAGAAAGAAGCCCCTTCTTTTGTTTTTCTGGAAATTTATAGTCAAGAATACTCTCAAATACGCCTATATCTCGAATACAATGCTTAATTTGCCATTTCCAGTTTTTCCAGTTTACACTCGTTTGATCGTTAATGTGATGAATAATATTGGATGTTTTTTCAGAATACATAAAACCTCTTTCCCAGTATATTTTGAAACAGGAAGTAAAACAATGAGGGAAAATTAGATATAGGCATGAGGGAAAAAGGAAGTGATTAGGAATAAGCTTACGATGTAGAATTTTTTTGTTGGTATTGTAGTTAAATTTTTCATAATAAAGTAAACACCCATATTATAGTGTGCAAGGGAAGTAAGTCAAAAAACTAAAGTAAAGATCTATACACAGAAAGAGTTTCTTGTCTCGAAATAGAATAGTTAACAACAGGAAAAGGATACGTTTTACCTAGATGAACATTTGCTTTTCTTAACTCTTCCTCGGGAGCATCCCAGGGTGAAAACAAATAGCGTGTGGGAAGCTGTTTTAACTCAGGAACGAATTGCCTTATATATTGACCATTAGGGTCAAATTTTTTCCCTTGTAAAACAGGATTAAATATTCGGAAAAATGGATTTGAATCTAGCCCTGTTCCTGCAACCCACTGCCAGTTTATACTGTTTGATGCGATATCTGCATCGACAAGACGGTGGAGAAACCAAGAAGCTCCTTTTCTCCAGTCAATTTGTAAATTCTTAACCAAAAAGGACGATGTAACCATTCTACACCGATTGTGCATAAAACCTGTAGAAAAAAGTTCTCTCATTCCAGCATCCACAAACGGGAAGCCAGTTAATCCTCTTTTCCAAAAGAGAAACAATTCTTCATCTTGTTTCCATGGATACTTTTGGAGCTTACTTTTTTGTGACTTAGTAGGATATGAAGGATTGTGATAAAGTAGGTAGTATGAAAAATCCCTCCACAGTAATTCTCGTAAAAATGACTCAACGTTGTTATCGTAGGGACGATTGTTAAGTAGATAGAAAATGCGATGGGGAGAAAGTAATCCAAAGTGAAGATAGGGCGATAGTTTTGATGTAGATACTTCTGCAGGGAAATCTCTTTTACTTGAGTATTTATGAATTGTTTCATCAAGAAATGTAGTATAGGTTTTGAGTGCTGCTTTTTCGCATGCTTCAAGGTTGTGTATAAAGGAAAAATGGGATGGAGTAGAAGTTTTTTTGAAGAGATTTTTTTGGGGGGTTGGTTTATGATCTAAAAAAAGATTAGAAAGATCGCTTTCTTTGATGGAGAATAGAAGGGGTTTGTGAAATATAGAAAGAGCTTTTTTATAAAAAGGAGTAAACAATTTATAGGAAGATAAATCTTTCTTCAGGATTGATAAGGGTTCAATTAAAAGATTGGATTGAAAAACCGTAAGAGGAATATTATGTGAAAAGAGAAAATCACGTACCTTCTTTTCAATTAGTAACTCCTCTGGCTCATAGCATCGGTTGCAATATACATGCGCAATAGGGTACATAGAGAGTAGTGTTGAAAAAGTATGAAGAGCGGTTTCTTCAAAGAAGCATAAAGTGTTCTTCAGCGATTGATTTAAGGAAGTAAGGCATGCAAATAACCATTCTTTGCCTGCACTATCTTCTGAAAAAAATGAGGATTTCGATGGGAAAATAAATATTGGAAGGGTATTGTTGTCTTGAAGACTATAAAAGAGAGCAGGATTATCCTGAATACGCAAGTCTTTTCGAAACCAACAAATAGATACTGATTGCATTATGGTTATCCTGTGAATGAATAAAGATGGCGGAGGCACTAACTATTGATAAAATGCACCGCTCAAATCAAATCGTTAAAATTTGCACCTCTTTTGCACACCCCTCGTTTGGAAGAATTCAATTTCAAAAAGCAACGCACACTGA
>CAYRBR010000037.1:0-15218 GCA_964422555.1 uncultured Caldisericota bacterium
ATGAATCAAGGAGGAGAGATATACCATCTCTCCTCCTTTTCTATTAATGAGAAATCTATATTTTAAAGGAGAGATTATGTCAAAATTCATGATTAATGAAGCAAAAAATAATATAGATAAAGTTGTAACCGTGAACGGGTGGATATACAATATACGTTCAAGTGGTAAAATACAGTTTATTATCGTAAGAGATGGCTCTGGTTTCATTCAGTGCATTGCGATGAAAAACCAAATTGGCGAAGAACTGTTTGAAGAGATTAAACATTTGACACAGGAATCCTCTGTTTCAATAACTGGAAAGGTACGAGAAGACGATAGATCTCCTTGGGGTTTTGAGATGGAAGTCCAAGATGTTAAAATGCACCATATTGTGACAGAAGAGTACCCTATTCAGTTGAAAGATCATGGAGTTGGATTTTTGTCTAAATTTAGGCATCTATGGATTCGTACACCTAAACAACGATCTATATTAAAAATCAGAGCAGAAGTAATCCAAAGCATACGCGATTTCTTAAATGAAAATGGTTTTGTGAATTTTGATTCTCCAATAATTACCGGTTCTGCTCCAGAGGGAACTACTTCTTTATTTGAAATTGATTATTTTGATGAAAAAGCATATTTATCTCAATCAGGACAATTATATCAAGAAGCTGGTGCAATGGCATTAGGAAAAGTATATTGTCTTGGTCCTACTTTTAGAGCTGAGAAATCCAAGACAAGAAGACACCTAACTGAGTTTTGGATGGTTGAACCTGAGATGGCTTATTGTAATTTCAACGAAAGTTTACAAATACAAGAAGGATTAACACATTATATAGTGAATAGGATCCTTAATAATTGTAGCCAAGAACTAAAAACACTGCAGCGAGATATCGAAAAGCTGGAAAAGATTCAAGTTCCATTTCCAAGAGTTACCTATAAAGAAATTTTAACTCTGTTAAATAAACATGATAGAAACAAAGTGTGGGGAGATGATATAACGGGACTTGATGAAACAATTATTTCGCAAGAGTTTGATCAACCCGTATTTATTACTCATTTCCCAGCCGATAGTAAACCTTTTTACATGAAGGCTTCTGAAGATCATCCTGGAACTGTATTAGGGGCAGACTTAATGGCTCCCGAAGGATACGGAGAAATTATCGGTGGAAGTCAAAGAGAGGACGACTACAACCTATTGGTTGGAAAAATTGAAAAAGCAGGGCTTCAACCAGAAGCATATCGATGGTATATCGATTTAAGAACCTTTGGCAGTGTTCCTCATAGTGGATTTGGAATGGGAATAGAGAGAATGACTGCCTGGATGTGTGGAATTGAACATATTCGTGAAACAATACCATTCCCAAGAACTTTAGAACGAATTTATCCATGAGAAAAAATGATCCGTACTCTTCCTCAGGAAGTTACATGTACGAGATACAGAATTTAATTAAAAAAGATATTGAACCGTACCATGCATATTATTTGCTTGGAACACAAATATTTCTAAAAGATGTTTTGCTGAAAAAATTAAAAAGCAGGTTAAACGCTGAGAAAATGCAGTTTTCTACAGAAACATATTTTGGAGATGACTTAACTGTACGTCAATTGCAACAAATTATTGAGGATAATGGATTTTTCTCTGAAACAAAATTTATTGTTATAAAGAATGCATTACGGTTTTTAAAGAAGAACAAAAAAGATACAATGCTCCCTTTGCTGTTACAAGATTTTGGAAATCATTATGTTATTCTAGAGGATGCAGTTGAATCTTCTGAACTAAATAAAACGTTGCGAAAATTAGTAGCTGCTTTTTGTATTGTGCATAACTCCTCTGTTCCAGAGTCGCAAATTCTTCGATGGGTGAATAAGAAATTTCATTCATACCAATTACAACCTCCTACTGAATATGTCAGAAAAATGATTCAGAATTACAAAGGCGACTTAGATGTTCTGTTAGATAAAACAGATCGGATTTGTTTTGAAACAATGAACCTAGAAAAACCAAACTGGAAACAAGTTTTTGATTCCCATCGAAAGACTACAGAGGAAATAATCTTTGCCCTGTCTGATGAGATAATTGAAGGAAACAGCGAAAACGCATTTAAGATTCTAGAGAATTTGCTTCATTACGGTAAAAGCTACGACGAAATCTTTTACTATTTGTGGAATCAGATGGCTTTCTACTCGGAAGTGAGTTTTTACTATAGTGCTGGGTGTAATCTTGGTGAAACCCTTGCAAAGATGAAAGGTACCCACCCTTACAGAGTAAAAAAAGCTTATCAACAGATAGGAAATGTCTCTTGTGATAGAGTTATAAGGGCATATGATTATTTGGTTGACGTAGATTATAAAAGAAAAAAAGGCACCGGTATGAAACTATCCGATGCCTTAATCTTTTTTATAGAAAATATCTAGTAAAGCTTATTAGGCTTTAATTTTCTTAATAGAATGAATCATCTTTGATTTCTTATTCGCAGCTTTGTTCTTGTGAATAATGTTCTTTTGTGCACATTTATCAATCGCTTTGTATGCTAATCGAACAGCGGTATCTTCTTTTTCGGTACCAGCTTCCTGAATAGCTTTTTTAATTGCGGTTTTCATAGATGCTTTAAAATATCTATTATGGTCACGACGACGCAGTGCTTTTCGTGATTCTTCAATACCCGACTTTTTTCTGAGAGCCATATATATAATCCTCCAACATTGTTTTCAATAAGCAAACCTATTTTACTTGCATACAAAAAATATGCAACCAAAAAAATGTATCTTACGGAATAATAATTTTGTTATCTGGAGAAATATTATATATCCTTTTCAACCAAAAAGAAAGAAGATGTTGATCTTGTTTTACAAAATTAGGAAGTGTAAATTCATATTGATAGTTTTTACAGTAGATATTATCTAGTCCAATGATTTGATTTATATTGTAGTTGGTGGCATCAGTGCGGGATATGGAGAATGCATTAAAGTGTGGATTGTTTGGGAAATAGCTAACTCCTCCCCATGCTGTACATCCGGCTATAATTTTTAAATCTTCGAAAGAATAATCTGTTATAAATTCAATATTATCGGGTGCTTCTCCACCGGGATAACAAAGAATATTTGAACCAGGAAGATGTAATGGGAGATGTTGCGTGAACGTCTTGTACCACAAATTCAAATCTTTGTGAATGTAAGTTTCATTCTGATTAGATAAAAAACCATGGTAGTACGTGTGATTCCCAATTTCATATCCAAGTTCAACTAATTTCTTTAGTTTCAGGTCAACTGAAAAAGGATCGTTTCTATAAGTTGAAAAAGGGGGGTGATAAAAGTTTATAAAGAATATTGCTTCTTTCCCAAAAAGCGGATGATTCTTGTGAAAATTCTCTAAAACCCAAACTCCGCATTCTGGGTCAATAGTTCCATCTGGAAGCATGTGGAACTGACTGCTCCATCCATCATCAAATGTTAAAATAATGGGTTTCCGCCCCAATGGGATGGAGGAGAAATCCATTGCCAAAAAATCACTAAACGATAGCGTTGTATACCCATTATCATAAAGGGTTTGTAATTGATACTGAAAATCATTTAATGAGATCCAGGCATATGGGTTGTCTAGCATATGGTACATTAGGACTGGTATGTATTGGTTTTCAGATGGGTTTTCATAAAAATAAACTTTACTGTATGCAAACATATCTTCTTGAAAAGGTAATTGTGCAATTTCTTCCACAGACAAAGGAAGTGTAAAAATTCTGTCGAAGTTTTCCAGAGAACTAATTTTAAGAAGGGCTTTTGCCTCTGACTCTGAATAGTGATAAAAAGGCCATGTATTTTGACATCTTTCTAAAAAAATTGAATCGTGGTGAGAATAAGTACCATCAAGTATTAGTTGGGTAATCAGAGCATTTGACTTGTAGGGGTAACACTTGTAAAGTTCTATCCGATCGGAAATAGGCAGTTCATTAAGAAGGTAAGAGTTCTCTTTGGAATAGCCTAAATCTACAAAATAATCTGAATTTGAAACTTGGGAATTGATCCCTAAAACAAAATAAAAAAAGAAGAAAAAACAAAAAAACAAAACGAACTTTCTCATATCTATCTCCATCCGAATGCTTTTTCTTTATAGTATACTAAAAGATATAGATCACAGTAGAGGTGAGAATTATGAAAAAGCGATTTCTAAGTTTATGTGTATGTACCTTACTTTTAGCAAGTTTGCTCAGTGGTTGCAATAACCAGATATCGCTCCAAACTGAACTAAATTCTTCACAAGTACCTGTGTATTTATATCAAGGAAACAAAAATGGTGTGTTTTTTGATCGAAGTAAAAACAATACAACAGTTACTTTTATAGAAGAAGAGCCATTTTCAAATACAGTAACTGATACTATTTTTACATTTAGCACTAAGTTACAGACAGTCTCGTCTCACCCATTCCCACACATTGACTCTTTTGTAGATTCTACATCTCAATCAGTAAACGTTGAGGTCAAAAAAAATCTGGTTAATCGAGTTAATTTGTTATTTGTGAATGATTCCGGAATAGAGTATTACCTAGTACCAAAAGAAGATTATTATGAAATAGTCATGTGGGAAAAGGAACAGCATGAACTGGAAGTTGTTTCTACTGTTCAAGTAGATTCTGACCATCAGCCACTCATTTGGAATCCGTTGCAATTGTTTTCATGGAAAATTTTTATTCATGCCGATTCAAAACAACTGTGCTTTCTAGATCTTCAATCGGGGAAGTTACGAACAACAAACAGTAATAATTTGCCTGAACAGGTGTATGAAGGAAAAGACTATCTGTTGTTCTCATCTCAGAATTATTCATCGTATCTTTTGCTCGAAAAAACAAATGGCGATCTTCAGCCGATTGATTTCAGTGGAAAATGTATTTGTCACAATGAGTGTAATAATACATTTGGTTTTTTTCAAAAACAAGATTTCATCTACTTTGACGCGTCAGATCCTTACAGTCCTAATTCAATCCACATTTCAAGTTATCCTATTCAGAAAGTGTTTTCACAGAATAAAGATAATCGTATGAGTTTCATTGCAGTATCTTCATCCTTTCTTCAATCAACCAGCGAAGAAGTTTTATTTATTGAACAGAAAGAGAAAAACGAAAGTTTCCAACAAATGTATAACCTTGTACTTCCGAATCCAAATCGAAGACTATTGATACAACATAAAAATAGCAATGGATTAGGGATTATTCTTTTAGATAAGGCAGGACTGCCAGGAAGCTTAGTTTGGTTTGATCCTTGGAAAGAGCTCCTACACGAGTGTGTGTTTCAGTACCCACAGAGTTTTCAAGGGTCCAAGGTTAATATAAGTGAAGTGCATTCTTATCTGGATTCAGGGTTGTGCTGGAATATGATTCTAGCAGACGGAACTACGGAGACATCTTGGATGCCGTGGTTCTGTGAAATTGATCTATCAACCTTAGATAAAGATAAGTAATCCCGTTAGATACTATATGAGGAGATAATATGTCTGCATATAATGAGTATTTAGAACAAGCAAAACGTATTGGTAAATATGAGAATATTATTGGGCTTTTGCAGTGGGACTTGCATACTACTATGCCTGCAAATGAAACTGATTATCGCATGGGAGTCATCAACGAGATTGCTTCCTTTTTACACAAAGAGTTTACTTCTGATGAATTGGGGAATCTTCTTGAAAAATGTAAGGAAGAAGATTTAGATGAAATACAAAAAAGGAATATTGATAAGCTTTCAGAGCTCTACAGAAAGCACAAAAAAATTCCCTTAGAACTACAACAAGAGTATATTCAACAGAAAAATAAAACATTTCAATTATGGAAGAAAGCAAAAGATGCTGATAATTATTCAATCGTAAAGAACGACTTAGAAAAACTATTTATGCTGACAAAAGAAAAAGAGCAATTAACCTCTCCCGACAAGTCAGTATATGATTCACTTCTTGATCAATACGAATCGGGACTAACAACAGTAAAATTAAACGAAATTATTGGTCCTTTGCAGATTTTTATTACGGGATTTCTTTCTTCTAAATCTTTTGCTGAAGCTGAAGGTTCGATACCTGTATGTTCCGCAGAAAACCAGAAAGCTTGTAATCTTTCATTGCTTGAGAGAATTGGATTTAATTTTGATGCAGGAGTATTTGCAATCTCAAGACATCCATTTACGATGGGAGTGGGTCCAAACGATACCAGAATAACGACCCGTTACGATGAATCTAATTTTTTAACTTCTTTATTCAGTACCTTGCATGAAGGTGGTCATGCACTGTATGAGCAAAATTTGCCGAAGAGATTTGCAGATACGTTTGTGGGCTCCACCTGCTCATTAGGTTTTCATGAGTCTCAGTCAAGATTCTGGGAAAATATTATTGGGCGATCCAGTGTTTTTTGGGAAGCTAATATTGATTGTGTTCGAAAGAACATAAAAGCTCTTGGTTCAATTAGTGTAGATAATTTTCTGCAATTTTGCCGTGAAGTTAAACCTGGTTTAATACGAACAGAAGCTGATGAAGTAACGTATAATTTGCACATTATTGTAAGAGCTGAAATTGAACAGGGTTTGCTGGATGGAACCATCTCATTTGAAGAAGCTTCGGATGTTTGGAAATTGAAAATGAAAGAGTATCTTGGCGTGGAATCAAACAAAGATTCACTGGGAATTTTACAGGATGTTCACTGGTATCAGGGGCAGATTGGTTATTTCCCGACCTACATGTTGGGAAACTTGATCTCTGCTCAGCTGTTTTATACTATGAAGCAAGATTTTGATGTAGAAGAAGCCATCAAGAATAACAACTTGGTTACAATAGTGGAATGGCTTCGAAAGAATATTCATCAAAAAGGAAACTTATTTGATCCTCCAGAGTTGTTAAGACAGGTAACTGGGGAAGACTTGCAACCCAAGTATTTTGAAAAATATTTAGAGCAAAGGTATGGTTGCAACAAGTTTTAGCCTACAATTTGTAAAGAATGCAAAATTGTGCAAAACGTGTGGATAAGTATACTAATAAATTGTTAAACGTACTTGCAGACGCATTATGCCGGTTTTGGAAAATGTGGATAAACTAAGATCTTTTCTTTTTTCTTGTGAATGCTTTCGAAACCGCAGTAATGTTTTCGCTTGTAGTAACAAAAAAAACCGAATCTCCTTCTTCGGGTTGTGTATCCCCTCTGGTGGCAATAAATTCATCATCTTTTGATCGATAGATACCAGCAATTACACTTTCCTTTGGGAAGCTTTTGTCAGAGGTAATTTCCTGTATATTGCGATGTAAACAAATGGAGTTTTCTGGGACTTTTACAGAAAACAGGCTAGCTTTTCGTTTTCCAATTTGAACAATTTTCCGAACTTCGGGTTCTTCTATTTTCATCATGAAACTATTTAACAGAATATCTGAAACCGAGATGATACTTGTTATTCCTGCTATCTTGTAAGCATTTCTATAGGCTGGAATGTGTAAACGACCGATAATTTTAGTCATACCCAGACTCCTTGCAAGTAGAGCACAAGAGATATTATCCGAATCTTGTCGCATGACAGTAACAAGTTTAGTGGCCTTTCTACATCCTGCTTTTTCTAGTATGCTAATGTCAGTAGCATCTCCGTGAATTGATAGAGCACCCGTATCGGTATAGATTCTTTCACATTTACTTTCATTGATATCAATTACAACAACGTCATGGTGATTCTTTACCAGACTTTTTGTGATTTGTCTTCCAATAACACCTGCACCTGCTACTATTATGTACATAAATACCTCCTTGGAATAAGCTAAAACCACACCTTTTTTTGAAACAACAGTATAATAGGAAGTATTTCGATTCTTCCTGCAATCATACTAATGATTAATATTGTTTTTACATATACGCTTGATGATATTAACTGCTCAATAGAAAGAGCAGATGGACCAAAGTTACTTAAAGCACTTAATTGTGCAGTGAAAGCACTTGATAACGATAACGATTTATCAAACAATAAGAGTATTGTTCCAATAGATAAAGTTAAGAACCAGACAAAAATTATTAAAAGGGCTTGTTGAATGGCATTCTCAGGAACCTTTTTTTTATCGATAATGATGGGTAGAACTACTTCCTCAGGTGCCCAAAGTTTGGCTACTTCTCGACCCAGTGCTTTGGATGCTATCACAATTCTTTGCACCTTGATTCCACCTGTTGTGGATCCGTGGCAACTGCCAATTGTCATTAGAAGAAGAAGTATAAAAAAAGAGACAGAGGAACTTGTAAGAGAAGTGAAAGATTGAAATGTATATCCAGCAGTACTTGAGAAAGAAACTACATTGAAAATGATATCATGAATCGTTTGGGTATTCGTTTGTTTGGAAAAAATGAAAAGAACAAGGGTTGAAAAAACTAATAAGGATAACCATGTCTTGGTTTCCTTTGTATCGAATATTGCTTTCCATTGTCCCAAAAAAAATCGGTAGTGAAGTAAGAAGTTGATAGCACCAAAGAGCATCCCAAATACTAAAATGGTTCGAACGATAGAATATTTTGCAGGATATAATTCCTGAAATCCTTGTATATTGTTTGTGAAAGAAGAAAATCCACCCGTTGAAACACAGGTTAGTCCATGAGTTAGTGAATGGAAAAAAGAGATTCCCTGGAACCACAAAAGAAGTATTACAATTACAGTTCCTGCGACATAAATAAAAAAGAGTATCCGAAGTGTATTGACAAGTCCAGGAACAGGTCGAGTAGAGTCGATTTTGGCACTTTCTGCTTCGTATAATCTATGTGTACCAGGCAGACTGTTATGAATGGATAAAAAGAAAGCAATTATTCCAAGACCTCCAAGCCATTGCATTAAAGATCTCCATACTAAAAGGCTAGGGGGTAAATTAGATATGTCTTTAAGAATAGATGTTCCTGTTGTAGTGAAACCAGAAGTTCCTTCAAAAAATGCGTTGATAAATGAGATATCCAGGGAAAAGTAGAATGGAAGTCCTCCCAAGATTGAAAAAATGATCCAGCTAAAAGTACATATTAGAAACGCCGTGGAATTTTTCACTTTATATGATTTACAAAAGAAAAAGAACAAAACCCCAATCGACAAACTAATTGCAAGGGTGTATATGAAAGAATAGCTAACAATGGTGTTTTTTCCAAAGAGAGAGTACAGAAGAGGAATGAGTAAAAAAAGACTGAATTCGATCGTAAGCAATCCAATAAAGTGAAAAATTGTTGAAATCGTATGCCTAAAATGTTTCCACATAATAAAAGGATACTTGAAATTTTGAGGAAAAAAAGTTGCGGGGGGCGGATTTGAACCACCGACCTCCGGGTTATGGGCCCGACGAGCTACCGGACTGCTCTACCCCGCAGAATTGACTAAGTACTATTGTACTTGAAATTCTCAATTTTCAACCCATAATCAAGATAAATCTTAATTTTTTTAGGAAAATAATACATATGAAATATTGTAAGCTTGTACTGATCGTTTTTCTTGTAACTGTATTTAGTATTGCATTTCTTTCCTGTGGTGAAAAGGATGTTCAAAAAGAACCCGAGAAGGATATATCGATCTCTTCGATATATCACTGTTTGGGTCCATTTGGAGGTCGTGTGGACTGCCTTGCTGTATCCAGAGAGGATCCCAGAATCATACTTATTTCTTCCAGTGAGCATCCTTTTATATCTTATGATGGGGGTGGTCAATGGAGTCCAGTTTCTGTTGCATGCAAAGAAATTGTGGATTTACAGATGCATCCAACTAATTCTGACGAGATGTATATTGTCGATACTGAAGCAGTATATGTTACATACGATATGGGAAAAACATGGACAAAATTTCTTACCACTGACAGCATGAAAGCTCCCTTTTACTCCATGAAACTGTACAGTAATCATGATAAATTTCTATCCTGTGCTACCGGCTTGTTTCATCTTAGAACTGGCTCCAAAGAATGGAAACAATTGTTTACCTGTTTGCCAGGGGAAGCTCCATTTGAACAATTTTCTGTTTCAGAAAAAAATGAAAACTTCATAGCTGCAATATCAGGTGGATCTGATATTTTTATCACACTTGATAAAGGAGAAACTTGGAAAGGAATTCCTCCTACTGTATTTGAAAACAAATTGTTTTCTGATATTCACATTCTGTCACTTCAATACGAAACAATATGTGTTCTGTATCCATCTGGGATATTTATGTCTTCTGATATGGGAGAAACCTGGAATTTAGTTACAGAAGAGAATTTACCGGTACCAGCTTATTCTATGCAGATTGACGCAAAGCGAATATTTTATGCAGCAACCCAGCAAGGAGTCTGGCAATCAATGGATTTTGGGGTTACATGGCAGTATATTCCCGATGTTTCTGTTCCTGTATATTCACTCGATGTTAATGATAGCAATCTTTATATAGGAACATCAAATGGATTTTATCAATACTCCTTTTCTGAGCAAAATTGGAATTACCAAGTAGAAGGGTTTGCCAGTATTGCAATAGAAGAATTACAAAATCATAAGATTGAAAAACAATGGTTTTTAATGAATGATATAACCGGTAGAGTGTATTCCTATTTCATTCCTCTAAAAGAGTGGAAAGAAATTTCTACACCAGATAAAACAAAAGGATATTTCAGTACCTTATCTGATGCCAAAGACTGGTTCGGTTTATCTAACAATGAAATATGGAAGAGTTCTAATCAATGTGATGTTTGGAATGAGTATTCTACAGTTCCTACTAGTTCTTCCTTGCATTCTATCTGGATACATCCAACAGATCCATTAACTTGGTATGCAGGAACGAAAGGTGTAAATCTTAAACCAGGTGATGGATTGTGGATCTCAAAAGATAAGGGTAAAACCTGGACAGTTGTTTCTGAAGACTTCTCTGAACTTACTGTAAATAATTTATTGGTGGATCCAGAGAAGAACGAATCCATTACAGCATTATGCTCTACTGTGTTTAATGAAAAAAAATTGTTCCAATCAAATGATGGGGGTACCACCTGGAGTTTCATGGAGCAAGCACCTCCGTTTCAGAAAATCATCTTGGATCCTTTTGATTCCCAGAGTATTTGGGGAATTGATATTAGTGGAAATGTGTGGGTTTCCAATGATACTGCTCAGAACTTTACCTGTGTTTATACTCTTTCAGAGCACTATTCAGAAAAAGCTAGTAGTTATCCGGATGGGTTTGATATTACAACTACAATGAATGAGGGTGAATTAATTGTACACCTTTATAGAGGAATCTTTCTTTATTCACCCGATGCTGGAGAGAACTGGTATCCAATTCACAATATGCCTGATATCAATTTTAAATCAATGAAAATGAGTGTAATTCAAAATAACATATTATTCTTAGCTTCTGACATTGGGTTTGTCGAATGTGTATTGGATAAGAGCATGTTTAAGTGATAATTGAATCATTTCGATAGCTGTTTTAGTGCTGTAAGTGCTTTCTTCTGTGTCAATATTTAACAAATGGAAATCAGATCGTTGTCGAAGCCAGGTTAGTTGTCTTTTGGCGTAATGTTTTGTATTGAGTTCCATATTATACATTGCTTCTTGTAAGGTACATTTATTTTTCACATATTCGACCATTTCTCTGTAGCCATGAGCTTTGATTTCGTAAAGTGCTTGTTCATACCCTTGATCTAACAACCACTTGATTTCATCTAGCAGACCTTCTTTTAACATACTTTCAATACGCATCTGAATTCGGTTGTATACAATTTCTGGTTTTCTAAGCAATCCCAGTTTTACAAAGAAGAAGGGGGCTTTTTCCGTGTTTTCGCTTTGCAACTCACTTATTGGCTTTCCTGTTAGGTAATAGACTTCTAAAGCTCGAAGTATTCTCTTTTTATCGTTCGAGTGAATTTTTCTTGCGGCTTTTTCATCAACGGAAAGTAGTTGATTATACATGTAGTGAAGGCCATTCTTTTCGGTTTGGTGAAGAATTTTGTCTCGAACATCAGTTTTATTCTCAGTAGTTGGCATTGTAAATAGTCCATCAATAAGAGAAGAGACGTATAAATAACTTCCTCCCACTAGTATAGGGATCTTCTTTTTTTGAACAATTTCTTTAAGTTTTTTGATTGCATCTTTCTGGTATGATGCGACAGTCGTTCGATTTGCTGGATCAATATATCCAAACAAGTGATGAGGAACTTTTTGTTCACATTGCTTCGGTCGGGCAGTTCCAATACAAAGATGTTTATATACTTGCATTGAATCGTAATTAATGATTTCTCCGTTTAGGTGTTCTGCAATTTCTTCTGAGAAATCTGTTTTTCCTACACCTGTTGGTCCAAAAATTACAATTGCTGGAATTTGTTCCAAGGAATGATTTTCAAGAGTATTCTTCAAAGCTTCTACTGTTTCTTCTAGAATGTAATATGGAGAGGATGTTCCCGCGAGTATTGTAATATTTTTTGCCTGTTGAAGAGATTTCTTTTCTTCCTCCTTTAAATGAATTGGTTGATTACTTGTAAGTAAATACGATGTTGGATTAATCTCTTTAGACTTTTCATACAAACTGTAAGTATTAGAACTTCTTTTATCCCCTACTACAATAATTGCAGAAGATTCTTCTGCATAACAGGCTGCTTTTTTTTGTCTTGTTATAACAGTGGGACATAATGTATCACAAACACAAATATCTTTATTCTGCCTTTCAATCAGCCAATCTCTGATTTTGTAAAACTCAGAACTGGATGCAGTAGTCTGTGAGATTAAGCCAATTTGATCGTTCATGCATTGCATGTTTTTGTCGTTTTCCATAACATTTTTCAGTTCATTTAAAGATTCAATCAGAATAACATTATTTTGTTTTGTGAAACTTACTGCCCCAACAATTTCAGTATGATTTTTTCGTCCCAAGAGAATTACATATTTACAGTGATTGGATAAATGTATTAACTCTTTTCTCATGTTCACAACCATAGGACATGTCATATCAATAATGTCTGAAGTTTTTGATTGCAATATCCCAAGATTTTCTTTTGTGATTCCGTGAGCAGGTATAATAACCCGTGTTTCCTGTGTAATGTAATCGAAATCTTTAATAATTTCTATATTGTTTAATTTTAACTCATGTAAAACTCTGTCATTGTGGATGAGATCGCCAAAAACAACTACTTTCTTATTCTTTTCTACACTTAATACAGATTTCCATACAGCATTACGAACTCCTCCACAGAAACCCAACTGATCACAAATCTGGATCTTATTATTCATGTCTGACCATTTCAGTGATCTTTCCATAAATCATGGAGTGATAGTCGGTATGATTTGGATAGTGTTTGATGATTTCAGCATTTTGTCTCATAAGAAGTGGGTTTATCTGATGAGCATCCACCACTTCACACTGGATTATTATGGCTGCCTCTTTTATGGGTGCCTGTAAATGAGAACAAAGGTGAGAATCTATATGGAAAGCATCAGAAGAAAACTTATCTTCTTGATACCCACTTACAGTTCCGAAGTATCGTAGTTCATCTTTATATTGCGTATCGAAAAAGTTAACACAGAATAAACCTGATTGTTTTATTGCTTCAAATGTAAACCGTGAAGGTCTTACAGCAGCAGTAAAATACAAATCATTCCACATATTACCAAAAAATCCCCAGGCGATTGTCATTCCTGCAAAATGATTTTCTTTTGTTTTCGATGTAAGCACAACTTGTCCTAAGATTAACATCTCCATCATATGAGATAAATTTCTGATAATTTGTTTTTTGTTCATGATTTCTCCTTTACTGTTTTGTAACTATTCAATATTTATGTGTATATAATACTAGTAGAAGTACTTTTTAAATAAAGTTCCTTCTTTCGCGTTGCCCTCCATTTCAGGAACCCTTCATGGGTTCCTTCTTTGTTTTTTCTATTTCTTTCCTTCGTTTATAAGAAATTGTGTCCATTGCTGATTGAAAAGGAATGAAAACAATCATGAGAATCTGGAACAGAAGATAACTCGATAAACCTGGATTTAGTACTAGATAGCAAATCCCAAAAAGGGAATAATAAAAGAACAAAACAGAGTAGTCAGAAAACAGGTTTCTGTAGGATTTTTTCCATATAGTCCAAACAGCTTCTTTTTCTTCAAGGATAACGGTATTCCGAATCTTTCCATGATAAGGGATAAACAAAAAAAGAAACCAAATTAGGAGACCAAGAATAATAAAAATCGAAAAATTTCCTTGAGAGTCTTGTAAGTTATTTATAGAAGGATAAAGGCTATAAAACGATAAGAGTGGGATATAAAAGAAGAATGAAAAAAGAAGAAATATGGAATCAGATAAACCAATTCGTTTGAAAAGTTCTTTGCTTTTTAAGGCAGCTTCAGATAAAGAGTGGTCAGTGTGGAACAAGAATACTGTATACAAGGTTGTTAAAAAAGAGTTAATGTAATAAATACAAAGAAAAAAAACAGTGACTACTAAAATTGAAAAAGGTTGTACGGGTGTAAATTGGGAGAGTATCCAAAGAAATGCAGAATAGAGAAGGAACTTGAGAATATTAGCTGGAATCGAAATATACAGCACTTGCTCAATTTTAGACAAAAGGAGAACAAATGCAGCTGCAAATAATTGGAATGAATTCATTTTACGAGTAGGAATTGGTTGAGACATTCAAACCTCTTTTCTCTTTAACAAATAACACAAGCCAAATTAAACCTATTGTACTGAAAACAGATGAAACTATAAATAGCATTTCCCAACTAAAACAATCAACAACCCATCCTCCGATAACGGGAGCAGCAAAGGCACTAACTACCTGCAGTGTGTTATAGAGAGCAACATAGGTTGGGTATCTTCCATTTGGAGCCATTTGATGGAGAAGTGCTAATCCACTGCAACCAATACCACTGTAATAGATGCCTAAGAAAACAAAAACTAAACAGACAGCTACCCAGGAATTGAATAGAAGAAGTATGATGGAAGTTGCTATTAAGCCTATGGAGGCAATGATAAGAATAGACTTATGCCCTTTTCTACTGCCCAGGTATCCCCATAGGAAAAAGAAAAGAGACTGAGAAGATGCAAGAAATATTGATAATATTCCAGCAGAAGAATCTTCAAAGTGAAGGGATTTAATTGCATAAACAGTAAAAAAAGTAGTGGCCATTGATCCAAGACACTGTAGATTGCGTACAATGATAAAGTGGGCAAATGAGTGATCGGAAGAAAGTACTTTTGGTAGAGATTTAAAAAAATCAACAGAAGGTTTTGCTACTTTTTTTTCTGGAACAACTGGTTCCCGGCCAAGA
>CAYRBR010000038.1:0-2234 GCA_964422555.1 uncultured Caldisericota bacterium
AAATGCGAATTTACCCCTGCTTCAAAGAGGGTAAAGATTCAGTGTTGTCCGTCTGATAACCAGGTAGCATTTCAGTGTAAGTGTGAACAACCCAAAGGAAGAATCCTTGTAAGTATGTCTGCTAGTTGTGCAGCAGGAACAACCGTGTACATCTATAATTCTCGTGGGCAGGTTGTGAAAACACTAACCTCCATGACAAGTCAAGGGTTTGACACAGGTTGTACTCTTGATAGTAATCAGGAGTACAATGTCGTTCCAAAGAATGATCAGTTTGACTTCTCTCCTTCTTCAAGGAATGTGGAAGTTAGAGCTTGTCCTGATATCACAAGATTGTCATTCCAGTGCACCCAGAAGCCAGATAAAAATGGAAGAATTGTTGCCAAACTACCCAGTGATTGCATTACTGTCCAGGGTGTAACCACTGTTATTAATATTTACAACCAGTCTGGTTCTTTAATTGAAGTGCTAAAACCTGATTCCTCCGGTACATACGATACAGGATGTCGTATTCCCTGCAACCAAACTTATACTCTCGTACCTCAAAATGATCACTGTTCGTTTAGTCCTTCCAGGCAATCTGTCACTGTGAAGTGCTGCCCCGATATTACGACAGCTACTTTTCAGTGTTCCTGTGAAAAAGAAAAAGGACGATTAATTGTTAGAATGGACTCAAGTTGTATCCCAGGTACAATAGTGAAGGTGTATGATACATATGGGAATTTGTTTACTACACTAACTTCTACAACAAGCCAAGGAGTTTTTGATTCAGGTTGTACGATTCCCTGTAACAAAAAATATGAGATTGTTCCCTATAACTCAAAAGTTAATTTTTCTCCTCCTCGTCAGGTAGTTTTAATTGGATGTTGCCCAGACGCTACCTCTGTATCTTTTACCTGTGGGGCTGTGGAGAAAAATGGAAGCCTTGCAGTAAAAATACCATCTGAATGTCAGAGTGGAACTTCTATTTATGTGTATGATGCACATGGGAATGTGGCAAGTATTATCACTTCGGTTGATTCAGATGGGTATTATCGAACTGGATGTAAGTTGCCATGCAACCAATCTTACAAAGTGGTTCCAAAAAACCAGAAGTGTACATTTGATCCACCGGTACGGATTGTTACGGTTGACTGTTGTCCGAACGAAACGAAAACGAGTTTCAATTGTGATTGTGAAGAATCGGAAGGTAGAATTCAAGTACACATGTCTATGCAATGTGCAAAAGATGCAAAAGTGACAATCCTGGATGAAAACGGAAATACCGTAGTTACATTAACGAATCACACAAATGGCACTTTTGATACTGGTTGCACCCTTCCTTGTAACAAATCGTACAAAGTAGTTCCTGAGAAAAAGAATTGTACTTTTTCTCCTTCATTTAAGATTATCAATAATCTTGTCTGTTGCCCAGGAACCAATAGCGTCGCATTTGAATGTGATTGTCAATCTGATGGTGCTCGATTTCTAATTAAAATTCCAAGTGATTGCATTCATGTTGATGATAATCAAACCTCTGTTTATATCTACGATCCTTCAGGAAAAATTGTTGATATTATCAATGCACCAGGGGATGATGGGTATTATGATACAGGTAAAATATTGCAATGCGATACTTTCTATAAAGTAGTACCCCGCAATCCTTCCTGCAGTTTTCATCCTGAATCCCAGTTAATTCAAGCTGACTGCACAACAGATGCAACGAAAGTTACGTTTACAGGATCTTGTGAAGTGAAAAAGGGTCGTATTTACATCCAAATGAAAGATGAATATAAAGATGTGGTCGTGCATGTGTATGATCAGGAGACGAATCACCTAATTCTGACTCTTACAGATCCAGGGCAAAATGGATTTGATACTGGATGTGTTTTGTCAACCGATACAATGTATCAGATTATTCCCACACGGGAAGGGTGTTCTTTCAATCCTCCATCGGTTAGTATTCATCCAAAGGAATGTCCAGATGCATCAACGGTTGTGTTTGAAGTGAAGTGCGAACCGGATTGCTTTGGAGGTATACAGGGGTATTTTGTAAGTGAGTATACAAAGGGTGCTTCGATTGAAATATCACAAAATGGAAAAGTTGTCCAGACAATTCAATCCGATTCATTAACAGGCTATTTTGATACTAGTTTGAAACTTCCCAGGGGAACCTATAAAGTAACTCCAACAAAGAAGGGGTGTGTATTTACTCCCGCCAGCACAACAGTTGATATTGTATGCAATCAATATGAACG
>CAYRBR010000038.1:2334-14861 GCA_964422555.1 uncultured Caldisericota bacterium
ATTGATACTTCATTAACGGATGGTTCTGTTAGTGGATATGGTAAAATTGCTATTCTTACATTTACAATGCAATCTCTTCCAGCAGTTGATTTATCGAAATACCAAACGGTCAACCACCCATTAACATCAATTCATCTGGAACAGATTGACATTCGAAACGAAAAGGGAAGCACCATATCTACTTGCTCGCAGGATGCTGTGTTTATTGCCTCTGAAAAAACAAAGAATCCTATTTGTGACTTTAACAAAGACGGATTAGTAAATTTTGATGATATGATGATTTTTTCATTTGCATTCCACAAGCAATTTACCGACAACGGATGGAATGATACCGACACAGGAGAAGCGGGAACGCCGTATAGTCAATGCGATATATGGTGTGATCGTAGTCCCGTTGAAGCACCGTTATTTTATTCACTTCCTGATGGTATAGTAGATTTCAACGATTTAGTAGTATTTAGTATGAATTATCGCTATTATGCATCAGATCCATCACAAACATCCAATGAGAATATCTTGCCTTTAACCATAGGATTACGCGCTGTAAATTCTTCCATTACAGTGTCTTTGAGTTTGCCTTCAGAACAGTCCTTAAAAGCTGGTGATACTGCGATACTGTCTCTTGACCTATCAGGGGTTTCTGAAATAATTCGTGGATTCAATATTGAATTAAACTATCCTAACTCGCTCATTAAGATAGATCAAATTGAAGAAGGCTCGTATTTCACGCAGGCAGGGGTAAATGGAACCATGTTTGTGCCAACGATTAATAAATCTGATATAAAAATAGCAGCAGCTGCTATGAGTGATGCCGAAAAAGTAATTGAAAAAGGAACCATAGCCAAGATACACATAACTTGTTTGGCAGGTGGTACAGTTTCATTTGAAAAAACAGAAATATCAATTAGAGATGCAAAGAATAATCCTATTACCGGAGAGTTTACTTCCCCTTCTTTCTCGATTGGAAGTAATATGGACAAAACAATCATTACACTGCAGATAGGATCTAAAAAGGCAACTATCAATGGAGAAGAAATGACACTGGATGCACCTCCTTTTATTGTATCTGGAAGAACCGTCGTTCCCCTTCGTTTTGTATCCGAAGGCTTGGGTGCAAAAGTAGAATGGGACGGTGTTACTAAGGGGATTACTATTATGCTTGCCAAAACGGTTATTAGTATGACATTAAAGGATCCTCATGCAATGGTTAATGGGAAACAGTTTGTCATGGATGTTCCTCCGTTTATCTCTAACGGTCGAACCATGGTTCCCATTCGCTTTGTATCAGAAGCTCTTGGTGCAACTGTATCGTGGGATGGAGAAACACAAACCATCACTATTGAACATAGTAGGTAAGTGGCAAGATAAGAAATTAGTAAGATACGAAATCAGAAATCAAAAAAAGCCTCCGATTTGTTTCGGAGGCTTTTTTTATGAATTGAATTTGTAGTACTGTAGAGAATTAGTTTACAAATTCTTCAATAGCGGGTTCAACTTGATCTACAATACTATTAATGGGTTCTTTATACCGAATTGTTAAATCAGTATCAATTAGCATAAGGTAAGGAGCTTCCCCTAAGTACAACAAATTCGAAACCTCATGATTTGCATCACATACCACAGGTTGATTTCTGGCATAATCGTCAATAAATTTCTGTGATTCTTCTTCTGTTGTATCTGTTATAAAAAGTACTTGAACACCGTATGGTTCAATCAAGTCTCGAACAGTTCCACATTTCGATTTACAGGTTCCACAGCCTACATCAACATACACAATTGCGGTTTTCTTGCCGTAAAGATCATTAATGGTCCATTTCTTTCCATGGATATCAGTCGCAAAAAAGTGTTGGAGAGTATCTCCTTCGCTTGCTAAAGAAATGCCATTAGGGAAAAGCTGTTCAAACTCATCTGTTCCTTTGGCGTATTTGTAAACCATTTTAAAGGTTCGCAAAAAACTTTCTTTAAAATTCTCAGCAAATTTGTTTAACTCTTCTTCGTCAGGTTTAAATATTCCATTATTACCAGCTACGCTATCAATAGTAGTGCCAATAAAATGGTGTAAATATCCATCTGTATAAGCTTTTGCACCCTTTATTGTAAAAGGTTTCATAAGGCCAATAGAGTAAACAGTCATCTGAGCATCAAATATAATGGTGCCATCAGGGAAATTTGGAATCGGGAATTGAGCTGAATAACCCAGAGCTCTCTGCATTCGACGATCCCAGAGTTCACTTACACTAACTTTAAAACTCGTATCTTCTGTGTCTCGAAGTATCATTGGATTAGAAACAATATAAGTTGCTTTGGAAGAAGCGACTTCCATTTTTTCTAATAGTCCTGTTCTCGTAATGGATTGGACTAAAAAAAAGACATTCAACAGAACAGATACGATAAGTAATCCAACAAACCATTTCTGTAGGGGGGAATCTGTCGATACTCTTTGCTGCTTTATCTGTTGAGAATATTGTGTTTTGGGTTTGTGGTTGTATTTTTTTCTAGCCATATTTTTCGATTTCTTCCTTTAAGAATTTACCAAGTCGTTTGATTCCTTCTTCAATTTGTTCAATTGTTGGTTTAGTGAAATTTAATCGCATTGTGTTCTGACCTTTCCCGTCGGGGAAGAAAGAAGAACCTGGGATATAGGCAACTTGGTATTTTTCAATTGCCTGTGGGAATAATTTTTGTGTATCAACACCTTCTGGTAGTGTGCACCAAAGGAACATTCCTCCCTCGGGAGTATTGATCTTCGCTTCTGCAGGGAAGTATTTATGAATGGCATCAATCATAGCTTTGCATTTAATGGAATAAGCATCTTTAATTTCAGAGATATGAGGAAGTAAGTAGTTCTTTTTTAAATAGATATCGGTTGCCATTTGAATGATAACAGGGGAACAAAGATCAGATGCTTGTTTAACAAGATTTATTCTGGCAACAATTTCTTTTGGAGCTACAATCCAACCTAGTCTATTACCAGGAGCTAAAATTTTCGAGAAGGTTCGCAAATATACTACTCTTTCGTTTTTATCATCAAGAGATTTTAGGCATGGAACATGTTCTCCGGCATAACGAAGGTCACCATAAGGATTGTCTTCAACGATTAACAGGTCGTATTTTTTTGACAATTCTAAGAGCTGTTTACGTCTTTCAAGACTCATACAAACGCCACTGGGGTTTTGGAATGTGGGGATAGTATAGAAGAATTTTGGTTTAATACCTTTTTCCTGCAGTCGGATTATAATTTGTTCCAGGTCGTCAATGATGGCTCCATTTTCATCCATATCCACACATTCAAATTTTGCACCGAAGGTAGTAAAACTTTGAATGGCACTTAAATAAGTAGGTTTTTCAGTAATAACGACATCATCTTTTTCAACGAAAACCTGTGCAATCAAACTAATTCCCTGTTGTGACGCAGTAGTAACTAACAGGTTCTCAACTTCGATACTAGTAATACCATCATGTTTTGATAATTCCAGCATTGATTTGCGGAATGGCATATATCCAGGAGTTTCTCCATATTGTAGAGAAATTTTACCATTTTCAGCATTTAATGCTTCATCCATACATTCTTTAAACTCATTGATTGGAAATAAATCAGGATCTGGGAGTCCTCCGGCAAGAGAAATAATACCAGGTTGATTTCCCAGTTTCAGTAATTCTCGAATTATAGAAGATTTAACACGCCCCGAACGAACTGAAAATAATTGATCATACTGTAACATTGTTACACCTTCCTTATGGGATCTAAAAAATGATATTGATATAAAGTAAGCCTGTTCGGCAAATTTACTTCCAAAAATATGTAACCATTATCGGTTCCAGAAAATTCACTGCGTGTAGTTGCATTTGCATGCTTTCGCCAAATATCGTATTGAAGCCAGTTTAGTTCAATGATCTCTTTTTGTAGATATCGAGGTCGTAATTCATTTGTGGGGGAGTAGCTAACAAGATAATGTGAGTAAAACACCTCAGTGTTATTGATGTTGTAGCCAAATTTTTCTTTTGTAAGTAAACAATCTCCTGATAGGTCGTAGAGGTATACAATGGAATCGGTGGCGACTAGAATAGTGTTCTTTTGACTGGAAAAATCAACCGATTTAACAGGAGCACCATAGGTTGATTCCCACAGTACAACGCCTTCCATGTTCACTATTAGAAGCGTTGAAGATTGAGCACCGGTTGTGTTGGAGGGGAAGCAGATTGCTACAACGCCATTGTTATTGATTGTTTGCAGGAAAGGATATTCTCCTGAAATTTCTTTACCAGGAAATGTAATCTGTTTGCTCCAGTGAACAAATCCAAAGTAACTCATACACTCAATTGTTCCTTCTTCTGTGGTCCATATTAGAAGTTTTCCATCGGGTGAAGGAGTAATCTGAAACCGATTACTGCTATTTGGAAGCTTATAGGGAGTATCAATAGTAACCCCTTCAGAATTAGTAAGGAAATAATAGTTTTCAAGACTGTTTAATGAAGAAGCAAGAAAGCCAATTTTCCCATCCTGGAAAACCCAAAAATCTTGGATATAAAAAGAGTCGGGTTGATAGTATTTTTCCCAGGTTACCCTTTGCTCAGTAATGTCGATGCAGTAGATGGAATAGCATTGAACCAGAAGTGTTGTTTCATCGAATGAAAACTGCAGATCCAAGATAGGGTTTCCAAAGTCATGCGAAAAAATTTCTTCCCCCTTTTTGTTGTAAAGGAAGATTACTCCTGCTTGGGTTCCAGCAGCTACAAAGTTCCCCTTTGAGGAGATGTCATGACAGGAGATATTCTCATCGATCGTGATTGTCCATGATTCTGTAAGAGTACCTTTTGCAAAATCGTTGTGCGAAAAAAAGGAAAATAAAATAAAAAAAAGTAAACTTAGAAGAACAACCACAAAAAACTGAAAATTTTGGAGCTTTTTAATATTTGTCTTCATCGTGGTTATTATATGAGAAATGCAATACTTTCTCAATTGAATTTCTTACAGCTTTATGAATTAACATTCATTCAGAGTAACTGAAAGGATCTATTATGATCGGAACAGTACTTTTATGGATTACCATATTGGTGGCGGTACTTGGAATACTACAACTTGTTGTGAGTAAAAATAAGAAAAGCAGTCGAATCTATTGGTTCATCCTTGTACCCGTTTTTTTGACCTTTGGTGCTTTTTTTCTGTATCTGTTTTTGTTTCTGACACATAATTTCACATTTGTGAATGTATTTCAAAATGCCAACTTAGCAATGCACCCAATTCAACTTGTTTTTTGTTCATGGTCTGGACAATCGGGCTCTCTATTTCTATGGCTTTTGTTTACCGACATTACTGCTCTGATTGCCTGGAAAGATAAAAAATTATGGAAAGAAACAAGTATTGTGTTGTTGTTAATCCACATCATTCTTTGTATTCTCTTGTTACAGTCTCAACCATTTGCTACACACAACATGATGGTTAGTGATGGAATGGGCTTAAATCCTGTTCTCAGTCATCCTTTTATGGTTCTACATCCCCCCTTTGCTTTTTTTGCATACTCGTTTTTGACATTGTTTATGGCAAAAGGGTTTGCCTCTTTGTTTCATCCATCGGATACCGAATGGATATACGCAAATAGACTGTATTTGTACATTAGTTTTTTTGGACTGACTATTACAATGATACTCGGTTCATTGTGGGCCTATGAAATTATCGGCTGGGGAGGCTATTGGTCATTTGATCCTGTCGAAAGTGGATCGTTATCTTTATGGTTTTTTGTTTGTGGATTGATTCATCTTCTTCGTGTACATAAAAAAACTGGTTCATTGTCTTTTTGGTACAGATTTCTTCCAATATTTTCAGTGTTCTCTATGTTTTTTGTAAGTTTTTTGATACGATCCGGTTTGCTGCAGCAATTCACAGCACATGCTTATGCTCAGGGAAGTCTGGTAGCAGTTCTATATTTTATTGTTGGACTATTTTTGCTTTTACCTTTGGGAATCTTTTTTGTGAAGGCGAGACAAATCGGAAAGCAATCAACAAAACAATACTCTATCCCCATAAATTCTGGAACTGTTTTTTCGTTTGGATGTATCCTCCTGGGATTTTTATTATTTCTTCAGGTAATTCTTCCTGTGTTTACAATTTTATCATTTGAAACAATATCTTTTATTCAGAGTATTCTGGTTAATAATATCATGGGGATATTCGTTGGGCTACTTCTTATTTGTATTTTATTGAATGTTACAAAGAAGAAACTTGGAACGAATGAACTCGTAGGGTTTCTTGTTGTATTGGCTATTATGTTGTTTCTATATCTTCAGTACCCTGATCTTTCGATCGCAGACTCCAAAACATGGATTTATTTTACCAGTATACTGGTTGGTTTAACATGGGTTGTTTATTGGGGGCTTCAATTATTACAGAAAAGAAAATTTTCTTATTTTGTGAATGTTGTTCTTCATGTTTCTTTGGGACTATTGATTATTGGAGTAGTCTTGTCGTCTGCATTAACGAAAACCAAGGTAGTGTATCTGATTCCTTCACAACCTACAAACGTACTGGACTATTCTCTTACTCTTTCAAACAATCAAGTTGTGAAAGAGAAATACCTTGGAGCGATTATTGTGAGAGACGTGACTCTGTTTTATTCATCGGGAAACAGTGCAACTCTATCTCCTTCTATATGGAATTATTCAAGAAACTACACTCACTTTTCGTTACCCACTCCGTATATACACACATCTGTACGGGAAGATATACAGCTTATTCCTTTTACAGAATCTGGTTTTGCAGTTCCCCTTCAAGGATCTGTTATACACAATGGCATTACAATCGAAATCATCTACTTTCAGACTGAAACTGTCTCGAATGGATTTGTACAAGAGAAGGCAGAGGTAGTTTTAACTAGCAGTGATAATGATATTGAAAGGTTTAATTTCATTCGAATTCTGCATAAAAACGGAAAACAAATGAATACTGTTTCTGCTTATTCTGCGTTATTAGAAGAAAAGATATACTGGGTGGATTCTGAGATTGAAGCACTTGTTCTTTCAACAGAAACGCGTGAAGGAGAGAACAAGTATGAAGTAGTGGTTAAACCCGGAATGTTCTGGATCCGGGCAGCTTACTATCTTCTTGCGGTAGGTAGTTTTTTGCTGTTAGTTTTATACTTTTTTCTTCATTTTAAAAAAGAGAAAAAAACAGGTACAATGTATTTATGAATAGAATGACTACAAATATTGATTTTAAAATAATTTTTAAGCTGATCATCGGAAGCATTTTTTCTATATTATCAGGTATATTTTTCAAAGAAGCATATGTTATGCCTTTGGTTAAAGAAGGACAGGGATTAGATCAGATTCCTACATTTTCAATATTTTTCTGGACGTTTATTGGAGTTGTTATTGGGTTTGTTATTGGATTTTTTATTATTGCTTATTTGATTGATCTTGTGGCAGCGGTATTAAACACTTCAAAATCCTGGTTGTATGGAATAATTTACAAAAAATCATATGTAATTGATAGCAGTGCATTACTGGATGGAAGAATTGCTGAACTTGTTCGACTTGGTCTATTCCCATCCCATTTTTTTATCTCCTCTATTACCATAGACGAATTAAATCGATTAGAAAAAGTAAGTTCGGTGTATGCAAAGAGAGTTGAGAAAGCGAAAGCAATTTTAAGTAAGTTACATAAAGTAGCAGGGAAAAGAATTCACTTTATGCCCTTTGTAGATCCACCCAAATCAATACGTGACCATATTTTGAAAATTGCCAGATTAACAAATTCAACAATCTTAACCTTGGATGTTTCCATTACTGATGAAGCACGAAGAAATGCAATTCGAGTCATTAATATTAATGAGCTTGCATTGGCATTCAGAGTGCAAATGATCCCAGGGGAAACATTTGCATTGAAGTTGGTTCGAGCTGGAAAAGAGAAAAACCAAGCAGTTGGCTATTTAGAGGACGGAATGATGGTAATTGTAGAGGGGGGGATTAAACACATCCATAAAACGGTAGAAGCAGAATGTGTTTCCGTTTTACAGTCTACTTCTGGAAAGATTGTCTTTAGTAATTTTGTTCGAGAGATTCGTGACTAGCATGTATTGTAGTTGCATTTTGGTTGGTGCTGGAAAAGGAACAAGATTCTCTTCCTGTGAGTCCAAAACTGAAGCGCTCATTTACGGGTTGCCAGTCTATGTGTGGGCGTTACGTTCGATGCTTCAATGCGACTTTATAATGGAGATCGTATTGGTCGGACCATTTTGCCTCGAAAAAGTTCTTTCCTTTTTTCCTCAGGCAGAAGGAAAAATTCGCGTAGTACCGGGAGGGTTATCTCGAACTGAAAGTGTATGGAAGGGACTGCGAAGTTGTAAGAAAGACGCATCGTTTGTATGCATACACGATGTAGCACGTCCATTTATTCCAAGAAAAATGATACAAAACCTGTATAGTGCTGTGAAAATGGACGAGATTGACTGTGCAATTCCAATTCTCCCTATATATGATTCTCTCAAATTCTGCCAGAATGATATTTCCGAAAGAACAGTCCCGAAACGAAATGTTGTTCGAACTCAAACTCCACAATTTTTTAAAAAGAAATCCTTAGTTACCTCATTCGAAAGGTATCAGCAGAATATTCCAATAGCTGAAGATGAAACAGAAGTTTTGAAAGCTACTTTTCCATCCGCTAGAATTCAGTGTATACCAGGATCATTTTATGCTGAAAAGATTACAGATAAAAACTCAAAAAAGATGGTAGAAAATTTATTTAGTGCTTCCAATAAAGTGGGTTTTGGATGGGATTTTCATCCCTTCCAAGAAAACAGGCAACTTGTTTTAGGTGGATGTTTTATAGAGGACCATATTGGGCTAGAGGGAGATTCCGATGGAGATGTGGTTTGTCATGCTATTGTTGATGCTATTTTAGGGGCAATGGGCAAAGGGGATATTGGCTCTTATTTTGGAGTTAAAACGCCTTCAATGATGGGAGTTAGAAGTATTACACTATTATCGAAACTTAGACAAACCGATTTTTCTTTTTTCTGGGAAATTCTTAATATTGACATTACCATCGTTGCAAAAAAACCAATTCTGTTGGACTATATACCACAAATGAAAAAGAATATTTGCGATGTCCTTTTAATACCGAAAAATAAATTGAACATCAAAGCTACCACTGACAAAAATATGGATGATGCAGGCAAAGGCAAGGGCATACGGGCAGTAGCAGTAGCAAATTTATCTATTATGGAGGATTGGAATGACTGATAAAAAAGATGAAGTAATTGATAGAGTAGAAAACTTGATAAAGATAATGCGAAACAACGCAACAAAAAGAGTAAAAATCCAGTCACCTGATTGGAATATAACAATTGAACAGCAAGACGCTCAATTAACACCAACCCAGCACGAAGGAAGCAGAATTGTAGCTAAGGATAAGGAACAAAAAGAGATAGAAAATGGAGCGAAAGTCCATCAGATAACAACTCCTTTAGTAGGTACTTTCTATCGATCTCCATCTCCTGAAACAGATCCTTATGTAGAAGTAGGTGATCAGGTAGAACCAGGGCAAATACTCTGTATTGTAGAGGCAATGAAGGTAATGAATGAAATTCACTCCGATACAGCAGGCATCATTTCAAGAATCTTGGTTGAGAATGAGCAAATGGTTGAATTTGGCGAACCATTATTCGAAATAGAAGAAAAGGAAATCGATAATGGCGCATAGTATTCAGAAAGTTTTAATAGCCAATCGTGGAGAAATTGCCTTACGAATTCTAAGGGCTTGCAAAGAGATGGGGATAAAAACAGTTCAAGTATATTCTGAAGCTGATGCAGATTCGATCCCAGTTAAATTTGCTGATACAGCGGTGTGTATTGGACCTGCTAATCCTGTTCTAAGTTACCTGAACTTCTCTCAAATTATGGCAGCAGCAACTATGCTGAATGTGGATGCAATTCATCCTGGGTATGGTTTCCTTTCTGAAAATGCAACCTTTGCGAATATTTGCCATGATTATAATGTAAAATTTATTGGTCCAGATCCACATTCTCTTATTAAGTGTGCTAATAAAGCACAAGTAAGAAAAATTGCTTTAGAGGAAAATGTACCTGTACTCCCCGGGACAGAAGCTCCAATTAAAGATGTCCAGGAGGCAGTACAAGTTGCTGAGAAGATTGGGTACCCCCTACTATTAAAAGCAGCAATGGGTGGTGGAGGAAGAGGGATTCGTCGAATTGATAATAAAGAGCAATTAGCGGAAATGCTTCCTATTGTCCAGAGAGAGTCATTTACCTCGTTCGGGTCGGATGAGATCTATATGGAAAAATTGTTACTAAATCCCCGACATATTGAAGTGCAGATACTTGGTGATGGAAAAGGGAATGTAATTCATCTTGGCATTCGAGAGTGTTCGATTCAACGGAAACATCAGAAGATCATTGAGGAGTCTCCCTCAAAGGGCATAACGGCGCATCAACAGGAAGAACTAGAAAACGCTGCTGTACGCTTATGCAAGGCATTGCGATATGAAAATGCTGGAACTTGTGAATTCATTACCGACAATAAAGGGAATTTCTATTTCCTGGAAATCAATACTCGAATACAAGTGGAGCATCCTGTTACTGAGGAGACAACGAATACTGACATCGTGAAAATGCAGCTTCAAATTGCAGAAAATGGAATGTTACCGAAAATGCAAGAAGAAGTTATGCGACATGGATGGTCCATGGAATTTAGAATTGTTGCAGAAGATCCAAAAACACATATGCCAAGTGCAGGACAGATACATTTTGTTCACTTCCCAGCTGGGAGAGGTGTGCGAATAGAATCACATGTATATTCAGGATATACAATGCCTTCGTTTTACGATTCTCTTTTGGCGAAACTGATCGTTAGTGGTGATACTCGTGAAGACTGTTTAACGATTGGGAAAAGAGCTCTTGAAGAATTTACTATTGAGGGGATTCAAACCAATATCCCACTTTTAATGAAAATTCTGGAGCATCCTGAATTTCAAAAGGGGAATATAAACACTTCCTTTTTAGAGCAATATATTTTTTAGTATGTAAAGAGGATTGTCATACTTATAAAGTATGGATATTGTTTGTAAAAATGTATCGTACTTTCTCTGCCCATACTAAGAAATCTTTTTTTTCATCCTCTGATAAGGAAGCAGAAAACCAATATTCTTTTTTACTTTCTGAGCCAATTGCCATGCCAATTTTTTCTAACTGGAGTGAAATGGCATATAGATAGCTGTTTGGATCATTTTGGGGTAGGCTGAAATAACCGTGGTATCGTTGGATAGCTGATATGAATCTGGCATCGCTTTCGGTAATAGTGATTGTTTCATTATAATTGCTGGATTGGAATGTGATGGGAAAATCGTATTGATTTCCAGAGGTTGCGTTGTATTTTTCCTGCAAAACTTTCAACCCGTCGGCAATATTTGCCTGTATACCTAGAGCAGTGTTGGAGTATACTCTTGCTCCTGTGTCAAGAGAGCAATTATAAATACAGGTTCCAATACACTGATCCTTTCGAAACATTCCACCCCAGTAAACATACTCTTCACCTGGTTGACACTCTGCTTCTACCCAGTAATAGCCACTAAATTTTTCGGTATTGGCATTGTGTTTTTTTGGATAATCAATGGACAATCCTGTTTGATAACAGTGCCAAAAAGGAAGATACCGTTTCCCAGCAGGCGAATAAAGAGCAATCCCCATCCCCAGTCCAACATACGAGTTTGTTGTGATCTGTTGAATCCCCCTACCGGCATCAAAAGTAACAAGGGTATTATTAAAGTGGTATACGCTTGGATACGATTCGTGTGCAATCAAGGCGAACAAAACTTCAGTAGGATAATTCTCTGGAAGAAATGAGGTGTACATTTCATATACACTATTTACAATAATCGACTCGGTTTTGCCTCCTATTGTTCCATCTATAAGCGGATCTAAAAGAGTAGTACTTTCTGCCAGTGAGATCTGGTTTAATGGTGAGTAAGAAATATCTGCTAAAGGTACCCATCCAGTTGTTTGATCAGTCCGATCAACTACTTTCAGAAACCATTGTTTATGGTTAGGGGTAACAATCTGCATTTGATTGTTCTCCAGTGCTGGTTCTAAAATCCATTTGTAAGGAATGAGCTTCAATGGCTTCTTTCTGAGCAAGTTAACAATTTTATCAATTTGCATAGCTGTTGTGATATCAAGTTTTCCATGCATAGGGAGTGAATGGAGAAACTGAAAAGTCTTTAATGCGTGTGTGCTGTAAGGTCCAAAATACTGGGTTTCCAAACCCTCAAAACCTGGTTCACTGGAATTACGGTGAAGCTGTGTTAAAGGATTGATATTTAAAGCAATTTGTAGATACTCAACAAATATGCTTTCGTCTCCTTCAGAAAGGGGTCCTTGGTTCTTTTTTACAATGTCCAAAAAAGAAAAATCATTGGGTATAATTCGAAATGAACAAGTTTCCATGGGATTGTTTACAAGTATTGTCCCATATTTGTTGTGTACAGTTATCAGAGAACCGTTTAGATAAAAATTCC
>CAYRBR010000039.1:0-14401 GCA_964422555.1 uncultured Caldisericota bacterium
TCTTTTTTCATGGTTTACTCCTATTTTTTTATGTTCTGAATTAATTCATCAAAACATATTTCTTCGTTTTCAAACTCAGTAAGCATTGATACAACGTCTTGTTTTTTTTGTACAAACTGTTTGGAGTTGTTCGTATGATTGGTTTCAGGCTGTTTGTTTGCAGAGGGTTTGGGATTGATCTGCAAAGATGCAAGCAATTTATCCAATCTATTTCGAGCTGTTGGGTAGGAAATATTCAGGCGTTCCTGAACCTCTTTCAAACTTCCTCGGGATACTAAAAAGCTAAGTAAGAAACTTTCTTCTTCTTTAGATAGGTGTGAAAATGGGTTGCAATGGAAGGAACCCTTTACTTCTGTATGGCATTCCGGACATTCAAGCACTTTAATTTGAAGCGTACAACCACAAGAGGGGCAAGAAGAAGGAGTTTTTGTTTTTCTAACATTATTTTTAAAAGTAAATTTCATTGAGCACCTCCAAAATTAAAAATATTAAACTGAACATTAATAATATTAAACAACAAAGAAAATATGTCAATCAAAAACGGAGCAATATTCCATTTTCTTTCCAGGTGTTATTGCCATTTCTTGTTTACTTGCTTAGGAAGAAGTTTACAATTTTGGCATAGAATGTTCTTTAAAGGAGAGTGTATGAAAAAAATCGATGAGAAGTTTGGATATAAAGGGAAATGGGTTGGTGTGCTAGAAAAAACATTTGCATGTGAAGACGGTGAAATTTCAAAATGGGAGGTAGTTACTCGAGTAAAGAATCCAATATCCATGACAATGATTGCCACCTTAAAACCTTCAAATAGAATTGTATTGATACGACAGTATCGTCCCACGATAGAAAACTATGTCATTGCTTTTCCTGCTGGTCTATCGGAAAGCAGTAATATAGCAGAAGAGGCTGTAAGGGAGTTGAAAGAAGAAACAGGCTATACGGGGAAAGTGATATCTGTAAGTCCAAAAGTGTGTAGCAACGCCGGTTTGTTCTCAGATTTTATGCATGTGGTTGAATTAGAAGTACGGGAAAACGATGCTGAAAATTTACATCCCGAACCCAACCTTGAATCATCGGAAGAAATTGAAGTGATTTTGCTTTCTAAAGATCGTATCTCTACTTTTCTGAAACATCAAAAGGAGAAGGGAGTTGAAATTAGTGTTGGGATTTGGTATTCGTTTGCTCTTCAATTATTTACTTAATAATTTGTCTCCTTACTTTTTGTTTTTCTTGTTTGTGTTACAATAAATATGTAAATAGGGTTTTAGTTGCATAGGAGTGCATTTGTATGAAAGTTGACGAGAATCTTGACGCAAAATGTCAGGATTTGTTTATGTCTTCGATCAATGGGATATGTTTTCACAAGCTTCTTTTTAACGAAGAGGGTGAGCCTATCGATTATGAAATTTTGGATGTGAATCCTTCGTATGAGAAGATACTCTCTCTAAAAAAACAAGATATTGTAGGTAAACCTGCTACAGAAGTGTACCAAACTAAAAAACCTCCCTTTTTTGATATTTATCTGAAAACTGCTCTAAATCAAAAAAAACAATCATTTGATTCGTATTATCCGCCCTTGGACAAATATTTCCAAATTAATGTATATTCCAGTAAATCAAACTACTTTACCACAGTGTTTAATGATATTACTGATACCCGAAGAATGTGGAACACGATACAGGAAAGAGAACGTTTTCTTTCAACACTTATTGAAAACCTTCCTGGTTTTGTGTATCGGTGTAAATTCGATGAAAATTGGACTATGATGTATGTTAGCAAGGGTTTTGAGGAGGTAACCGGTTACAAACCAGAGGAAGTGATTCACAATAAGAGTATTAGCTTTAATGATCTTATTCGATCTGATTTTCGGCGATCAATATGGGATAAATGGTCCGATACGATTGGCGATAAGAGACACTTTGTCGACGAGTATCCTATTGTAACCAAAAATTCGACAGAGAAATGGGTTTGGGAAAAAGGAAGAGCGATATATAAAGCGAACGGAGAAATAGAGTTTTTAGAAGGGTTTATAACAGACATCACTTCCCGAAAAAAAATAGAGATATCAAGAGCTGTTTCCTTACTGAAGGAGAAACAAAGAACAACCGAATTAGAATCTTTGTTAAAGGCAGCACGAGTTATTTTGAAAGAAAAAGATTTTTATCTTGCAGCCAAGAATGTATTTACATTGGTAGCAGATATTACAAAAGTAAATGCAGGATTTTTTGTTTTGTTTGAAAATAGTCAAACAAAAGATGAATGGACAATATTAAAATCAAAAGGACTGAATTTCGAATCAAACACTTATAAAACAATTCACGTTAAATGGTCGCAACAGCTTATTGAAACGGTAAAGAACACTCAAATCTGTTCCAATCTGTTTCTTGATTTTTGGGATCAATATCTTTCTGACACAAAAGATTCTCTAAGTATGGGATTGTACTCTCCTTTAATTGTTGACGATTCGATTGTTGGAATTTTAGCATTGCTTCATAAGCCAACTGATTTCACATTACAAGATGTGAAAATTGTGAATGCTTTCGGTGATTTATCTTCACTGGCTTATAAAAACTGGAAACAACGTTTAGAGATAAAAGAGAATGAGAGAATGAAAGATCAGTTTGTAAGTCTTGTATCTCATGAACTTAGAACCCCTTTAATGGCTATTCAAAGTTGTTTGCGATTATTACAGAGAAGCGATGCCTCTGAGACAGTTAAAATACAGGAAAATGAACTGCTTAATATTTGTTCGGATAACTGTCAACGGTTGGCTTATTTTATAAATGAAGTTTTAGACTTTCAGAAAATTAAAGGAATGTCGTATCACCTCGAAAAATCAGCTGTTCATGTGAATGGGATAGTTGAACAAGTAATTCGTATGCTAGAACCTTTGGCAACTGAAAAAGGAATTGTAATTAACAACAATATTCCATCAGAGTTTCCAATCATTCATGTAAACGAGGAACAGGTATCACAACTTTTTGTGAATATCATTCACAATGCGATTAAGTATTCAGATTCGGGGAGAATAGTGGTAAATGGTTCTTACAGTATTACGGCAAACCGAATTGACATCTCTATTTCCGATACTGGGCAGGGAATTAAAGAAGAGAACATTCCCCGTGTTTTTTCTACTTTTACGACGTTTTCATCCTCGAACAATCGAACAAACAGTTCCGGGTTAGGACTAGCAATTTGTAAGAAAATTGTTGAGAAACACAATGGGAAAATTTGGGTAAAATCTACATGGGGAAAGGGTTCTACCTTTTATATTCAACTTCCACTTTCCCACAATGATGAGTTAGAGGAGTTGGCACAGTTCTAGCATAGGCTAATATATAGTTAACGCTGAACAAACGATTAACCCCCTTGGCTTCCATTATGGAAATCTAGTATTTTCTTGGTTTTCTCGTACAATTCTATTTTATGAATACAAAGCTTTCAATGTCTGGATTATGCTGTGCTATCAGTTCCTATGTAATTTGGGGCATTACTCCCCTTTTCTGGAAATTACTCGATACAATTCCAAGTTTAGAATTGTTAGGTTACCGAATATTCTGGTCACTCCCTTTTCTCTTGTTGGTTTTAGTTTTTCTTGGAAGATTTAAATTTTTTCTGAAAGAGCTTAGACGTTTTTCTTTGCATGACTGGGGCTTTTTTTCTGTTGCCACATTGCTACTTTTAGTGAACTGGTTTACATTTATCTGGGCTGTCAATAATGGATTTATTATATATACAAGTTTGGGTTACTATATGAACCCTGTGGTGAGTATTCTTTTAGGTGTTGTGTTGCTAAAAGAGAAAATGGCAAAAGGACAGTGGATTGCCTTTTCGTTTGTGTGTCTTGGATTGCTGGTTTTAATGTCCCAGATTAGTACTTTTCCTTGGATTTCGTTTACACTTGCTTTTAGCTTTGGATTATATGGTTTTATGAAGAAGAAAACGACGCAGTATCCTTTTATTACTTTAACGATGGAAATGGTTTTAGCCTCCATTGTGAGTGTGGTTTATTTTTATTTTATTTTTACAGGAGGAACAAACTCCTTTCCATCGGATTCTTTATTAACCAATTTTCTGTTGGTATCAACGGGTGCAGTAACTGCCTTTCCGCTTTTATTATTTAATATAGGTACACAAAAATTACCATTGTACCTAATGGGTTTTCTTCAGTATATCGCACCCACACTTTCATTGTGTATAGGTATTTTTGTATATCATGAAACGTTTTCTAGTGCTCATCTTTTATCATTTTGTATTGTTTGGATTGGACTAATAGTTTTATCCGTAAGTACAACAAATGCTACAAAAAAGAAACATATACAATGAAATTATTTGTTTTTTTTGAGGCAAAGGCGTATAATGAAAAAAAAAGGATGTGATGGTACAGATCATGAAGAATTTTACAAAAAAATCAGATGGTCAGGTTTTGATAGAGTATGGACTATTCATTGGTGTGTTTGTCCTAATTCTGGTTGGAACAGTCCCCGCTTTGCGCAATTCTGTTACAGCTGTGTTTGCTCAAACACAAGAGGATTTTTATAAACCTGTGGGTGAAGTAGATCCTGCTGAAGATCCTGAACCAGGTGAAGGTGAAGATCCAACCGGAGGCTCTTGGTTTCCTCCACAGTTAACCCTAGATGATGAAGCTGCAGTATATGCGAACGGAGATATTATTTTAAGAGGTTCCTCCACAATTTATGGGTATGTAGTTACAAATGGCGGACTAATTACCACTGGAAAGGCGGGGGTTGAGGGTCCAGTTAGTACATACACTGGGTATGCCTATAATTTTCCTTTACCTGTGTTCCCCGATATTCAAGGATCGGATTTTACCGATAAGGGAGACTACCTTGCACCTTGGTGGCCTCCGGTAACAGAACCTATTTCCGAAGATGCTTATTATCATAACTTTACGATACAGAATGAAGTTACTATAGACACTGGTGAAGAGGGAGATGTGCGTACTATCGTTGTCGATAATTTTAATACTGGTGGAACTGGAGATATTCATATTACTGGAAATGGGAAATTGATTGTCGTCATAAACGAAACATTTGATTTCAACGGAGACTCATCCTTCAATCTTGGTGGTTTACCCGAGGATGCAATGGTATATTACCGAGGTACTGAGGCTTTTAATTTTGGTGGTGATCAAGATTTTGCCGGATATATCTATTTGGAACAATCTGATTTATATTTACGTGGAAGTACTAGTAATGCAGGAAACATAATTGTTGGGGGAGATGATGTGAAAGTGGTGGGAGATAGTACTGTTATTGGTCTGGCAGGCTCATTGCTCTATGCTCCAAAAGCAAAACTAGTAATGACTGGTTCTTCTTCTATTACGGGAAAGATTGTAGCAAATTCAGTGGAGTTAAGTGGAGATGCTTCCATTACTTTTGAACCTGTCAGAATTAGTGAAAATTTTTATTGGGATCCATTTGTTTCCAGTTAACAAAAAAGGATGATCATTGTATCGACCACCCTTTTTTGTGTATAGATTTAGTTTTTATCTTATCTTTCTGGCTTCCAGATAGTATCTTTTCTCGTTAGCTTCTCCCATAGAGAATGTTTTTCGTGGGAGACATCCGTCGGCATTTATTACAGAGAATAGGCTGTTCTTTTCAATTCCTTTTAACAAAAACCCAATGCTAGAAGGTGTTTTTGTTAATTTCTCCAAACTCTTTTCCCCATGGATATAATCCATTGTCATTTCTGGGTGGGCTTCTCTGTATTCATCTAATAATTGCTGTAGAACACCGAGAGTTAGTTCTGTATCAATATTTTTAAGTTGAATTGTAGAATGTTTTCCGTTGAGAATAACTTCAATGCTTTGCCCGTCTCCTTGTAGAAATGAAAGTAAATCATTTACATCAATATTTTTAATCCAGCGATGGATGGGTTCAAATACAAGGTCGGGATCGTGTAAGTTATTTAGCTCCACCAGTGCAAATCGTGCTGGGTGAGTTTCCTGTTCTTCTTTGGATAAGGTAGATTTTATGTTTTCCCAACATTGTTTGGCAGTGGCAAGAGAGTGGTTTCCATCACCTACTGCATATAGAAGACCATCTTTTTTTCGAAGAGATGCAATCTGCTTGTTGATTGAAGAAATCATTTTTTCATCTTCAATAGCATATCCTTCAATGCTACCTCCGTCCATCATTAAGGAGAAGTTATACAATGAGTGAAGATTTTGTTTTTCTTTATCAAGGGATTCAATGATGGTTTGTTCCGGATCGTCAATTAGTACTAAAACATGAGGTAGTTCTAAGGGTGCATTTTCTCGGATTTCAACACGGGGGGGTATTCGTTCTAGAACCGTTTTCTCGGTTGCTCTCATCATGGCTTTTGATCCTTCATGAAAGTCATATTCATCTAAATCAATAGACACGATTAATCCTTTTCTTGATGCTCCTGAAGGAAAAGTTCGGTTAATGTAAATAAATCCATCTACTGCATTAAGGAGATCTTTATTGTCGATATACTTCTGCATTTCTTGGTTAATGTTTTGAATGCGATCTTGTTTATTTCCTTTTTCAAGAAAGACCTCAGGAAAAATGATGTGATAGGTGGAAGGAGTGTTTCCTACTAAGGATTCCACTTCCGTCCAATATTCGGGCTCACTTGTGAATTGATCACAAGCAATAACCGACCACAACTCCATTGGAATAGTATTATTTGGAAGCAAAATTGTCGGAACGGAAATACCAGTATCTTTAAAATATTTACTCATTTGTATACCTCACTACTAAGTTTCAAGAAATAATGTTATTCACAAAGTAACGGTATGCAACATGTAAAAATTATTTTCTACCTATGAAATATTTAAATTAGTTCTTTACAAATGAAGGTTACAAACGAAAATATATACAAGTTCAGTTGAAAGCTATTGTTTTACAAGGGGGAATGTATGAATGATGCTGAGACTTCCGAGTTCTTATCGTTGTTACGTGGGATAAAAGAGTCGCTCGATGACTTGAACGAGAAGATTGACGATATTTCTTCATGGAAAGAGGATAACGAGTTACTACTAGATCATATGGATATGATTAGTAAAAAAATGAATGAAACTTCTGAAACAATTCAGGAACAATATGATGAGTTAAATCAGATAAAAGATTTAATGGCTCATTTTGTCAGTGGACTACAAGCAATTTATAAGTAAAAGGTTTCTACAAATCTTCCTGGAACTGAGTTGTGTATAAATCGAAGTAGAAACCTTTCTTCTGTAAAAGTGTTGTATGGTTTCCTTTTTCGACTATTTTTCCTTTGTCGATTACATATATACAATCACAACTGGTGATGGTCGATAGCCGGTGGGCAATAGCAATAGAAGTACGACCCTTCATCAGTTTTTCTATTCCTTCTTGAATGATACGTTCAGTATTTGTATCAACACTTGAAGTGGCTTCGTCCAGAAGCAGTATTCTAGGATTATGAACCAAAGCTCGAACAAATGATATAAGTTGCTTTTGTCCATGGGATAAATTGGCCCCTTCAGAGCTAAGAGTCGTATGGTATCCTTTAGGTAAATTGACAATGAATTCATGAGCATTCAAGTATTTGGAAGCTTTAATAATGTCCTTTTCAGAAATGTCTTTTCCAAGCGTGATATTTTCCAGAACGGTTCCTTTAAAAATGAATACATCCTGTAATACGATTGACATATTACCCCGAAGCTCTTCAAGTGTGAAATCTCGAATATTTTTTCCATCTAAGAGGACTTCTCCACCAGCTATATCATATAAGCGTAAGAGGATATTCATAATTGTGGATTTACCCGCTCCTGTGGGGCCAACTAAAGCAATTTTCTGACTCGGTTCAATTGTAAATGAAACATGCTTTAAGATATCTTTCGCTTCTGTGTATCTAAAAACCACATCTTTAAACTCTATTTTTCCTTTAACATCTTCTAGAGATGGAGAAGGAAGAGCAAGATCTGGAATTACATCGCCATTGTGAAGAATAGTTCCAATTTTTGACATTGATGAAGCAGCATCCTGTAAGATGTTAAATCGCTCCCCTATGTCCCGTAGGGGTTGATAAAAGTAATTGACCCAAAAGAGAAAAGCTGTTAAGGTACCAATTGTACTTGTTCCCTTAATTACCATGAAACTTCCAAATACTACAACAATGATACGAGACATAAATGCACAGATGTTAATGGTCTGATTAAAAAAAGTATGCTGTTTTAACGCTGTGTATGTTGCATCTCCATACTCATCTGAAATGGAGTTAAAATGGTTCATGTTCTTTTGTTCACGATTAAATATTTTTATGATGGATACTCCACTTAAATTTTCTTGCAGGTTTATATTTAATTGAGTTAATTTATTTCTTGCTTTGTCATATGATTTTCTTAAGAGTTGAGAAAAATAGACAATCGAAGCAATAACCAAAGGGCTTATACATAATGCATAAATGGATAATTGAGTATTAGTTGAAAACAGGAAGAAAGTGGTAACCACTAACAGTATTAAGTCGTTAATAAGTTGGACAGCTCCGCTACTCATTAGTTCAGATAACTTTTCGGTATCATTTGTAGTCCTCGTAATCATAACTCCTAAAGGAGTTTTCCCGAGAAAACTGTTTGATAGGGTTACCAGTTTCTGGAAAATATCTCTTCTTAGTTCAAGAACAATTTTCTGTGCAACTACAAAAGAATAGTACGTACCAAAATAATTAAAAAGGTATGATGCAATGATAAGACCAAGAGATATTGCTCCAATTACCAATAAGCCATTTGTATCACCTGGTACTATATAATCATCGATTGCTTTTTTCAGTAAAAGAGGAACAATCGTTGCAGATAAAGTAGCAAGAAGTAAAAAAATCATGGTGCCTACCAATAGTCTTACATGTTTTTTCATGTAGGGAAGCAGGTCTTGTAGGACGTTCATGGAAACTTTTTGTTTGGATTGAAAAGGATCAGGAGTATTAAATTCCATTTTGCAGTCCTTTCAATCCTTCAAGATATTGATAATGATAAAGTCGATAGAAGTATCCTTTTTGAGATTGTATTAAAGAATCAGGAGAATTGTATTCTGTTAATCTTCCCTTTTCAATAACAGCAATTTTATCCAACCAATATAGGGTAGTAATACGATGCGAGATCATAATACAAGTTTTTTTGGTTTCTGTTAAATGTTTCTTCAAACTTTGAATAATTATTTCTTCTGTTTCCGGATCAACAGCAGAGAGAGAGTCATCCAATATAAGGTAGGGACGGTCTGCGATTAGAGCACGTGCAAGTGCAAGACGTTGTTTCTGACCTCCGGATAGAGTAACACCTCTTTCTCCAATGATGGTATCAAACCCATTGTCAAGTTTTTTAACATCTTCAAATACCCTGGCAATTTTGGCAGCATTAAGGATTGATTCCTCAGATGCCTCAGGGTTTCCAAATGTCAAATTATCCCAAACTGAACAGGAAAACAGGAACGATACTTGAGGAACATAAGCAAATTCCTTGAGCATTTCTTTTAAATCTAAATGAGTACAGTCATAGTTATCAATGAAGACTGTATTTTCTGGTGGATCCCATATTCTTAAGAGAAGAGATAGAATTGTTGTTTTACCACTTCCCGTAGGACCAGTTATACCAAGGCTTTGACCTTTATGAATCTGCAATGAAAAATCTTGAATCGCATTTTCTTTGTTTTGGTTTGGGTATGCATAAGTACAGTTTTTGAATTCAATACTATTAGCATCTAGGTGAGGGTTTATCCGTATTCTTTGAGCAGCATCTGCAGAAGGAGTCGTTAATATTTCCTGAATTCGGGTTAAAGAAATGGAGGCACGTTGATACATATTTACTACAAAACCTACAGCCATCATTGGCCAGGCAAGTAATTGAATGTATTGCGTGAATTCGACTAGAGTTCCTAATGTGATTGTCTTATTTATAACCTGGAATCCTCCAATGACGGTAATGAGTAAAATGGTCATAGAGATAATCATGGCTATGGCAGGATGAAACAATCCCATCAGTTTGCCTAAATTAAGATTAATTCGAAGATAGTAAGAACATATGTCAATAAATCGTTGTTTGTAGAAGTTCTCTCTGCAAAATGTTCGAATTACATTCATTCCAACTAATGTTTCTCTTACGCTGGTAGTAATGTCTGCAAAGGTTTCCTGAATTTTTTTAAAAATCTTGTGCATTTTACCTGATACTTGTTTTGCAATAATTCCAAGAAGAAATAAAGGTAAGAGAATCCACAAAGTAAGCTTTGGGGCTTTTATGAACATAATAACTAAAGCACCGATCCCTAACACAAAAATGTCATAAATTGATAAAAGTCCCATTACTAAAAATCGACGTACTGAGATCGTGTCATTATTGGCACGAGCCATTAAGTCACCAATCTCATTTTGATAGAAAAAGGAATCAGGTAGATTCATGTATTTATGAAATAACTGTTTTCTTTTGTTGTGCTCAAAGGAAATCGCGAATTTACGCATGATATTTATGTAGATTACTCGAAATGTAACAATAGAAATTGCTGCAACGGTGAAATATATTGCATTTTTCCATATGGGAGTTAAGTCAATTATACTCCCAGGATTTTTTATACTGATATAATCTATAATGTTTCCAATGAAAAGAGGCATTACCAACTGAGCGCCATTCACAATTAGCAATAAAGTGCCGATTAACAAATACCATGCCCAATTTTCTTTGATGAAGAACCAAATTTGTTTCATAGAAAATCTATTATACCTTTGCTATTAAGTAATGAAAACAAAAAATAATAACTAACTAGGCAGACTCATTAAAATCACTCCAACGATAGCTAGAATAATGGCAGTGATTGTTGTTGTTCGCAACTTTTCTTTAAACCATAAACCACTTACTATGCTTATACAAACAATGCTTCCTGAGCTGAAAATTGGAAATACTAAGGTGGCAGGCATTATGGATAGAGATTTAATTAGAAAAAAGGACGATCCGTAATTGAATAATCCAATTGCCAGACCAAAGAAAATCTCTTTTTTTCGAATAGCAGTTTTTCGAATGCACTGGTTCGAAAGAGCACAAACAAATGCTGTTCCGAAAACAATTAACAGATAGAAGTCATTAAAACCACCAACAGAGTATTGTTGAAAGAGTTTATTGTTGAATTCTGCAAAACCCATTGTGAGTAGAAGTGCGATGAGCACGAAATCAAATCGAAATGAATTGTCTTTTTTGTTATATAAAAAGATGATTGCTACAAACGAAAGTATAATACCAAGCCATTGGAGTATATTTGGAATAAACTTCCAAAAAAGAAGCGATAATAATATGGGGACTGCCATCCCCAGTTTCGCAAATGTACCCGAAACAGAGGCTCCATTTCTACTAATACTTAGTCGGTAAATAATTAAACTTAGAAAAAAGAATATTCCCCCAATAATGCCAATAAACAATGTGTAGAACATAGAACCTTCAACCGAAAATGGGGTAGAATAAGAAATTACGAGAGGAAAATCTTGGATAAATGAACCCCATGATGTTTTTAAAGGAGAGAATAAGGGGGTTTTCTGAAAGAGAAAGAAAAGGCTTACTAACAAAGCAAAACAATAGTTCACAACAATAATCCCAGACCAATTAGTTTGTTTTTTGTCGCTCCAGGAAAAAAATATAGCAATACCAGAGCTACACAGGATTGATATAAGTAAAAAGGTCATTCAGTCATATCTTATTTGTTTACGTATTTGCCTATGGCAGCCGCGTAAACCGTAAGTTCATTGATCCCATCTACTTTCAAATACTGATCGGTAAAAATCTGGTCATATGCACCAATAGCACATGTTCCAATTCCCACAGATTCAGAAGCTAGGTATAGGTTCTGACAAGTGTGCCCTGCATCCATTAGAATATAACGATGTGCTTCTAAATGATATCTCCATTCACTTCTGTAGGGGATGCTTGTCCAAAAGAAAACAGCGGCGGCAGTTCCAGTGAATTCTTGACCATGACAACATCTGATAACGTTTTCGTGTAATTTCTCGTCTTGGAATTCCTGAATTAACTGGTGTTCTTGGGGAAGATAGCGATATACTCCAGGATCAATTTTCTCAACATTCATAATAGCAAGATAGGTTACAAGAGTATGGCGTGCCCCACCTGAGGGGACAGTACGTAGAGAAAATGCCTGTTTCGGGCCAATCTCCTTAACGCCTTGTGTTGCAAAAATTAACCATGATAGTTCTTCCAAAGAGAGCGTATCCTGCGAATAATTCCTTCTACTTCTTCGAGATGTTATTGCAGTGTATAGATCATTTTGCTGAATTGATTTTTTTTCAGGAAAAGGCAAATGAATAAATGTAGATCCTTTTTTTTCAAAAGGTTTAAAAAGATCGGGTCGGGGAAATCGCTGCTCTTGATCCGTTTTTACTTTCTTTTTTTCCATCCAGTTCAGTTTTGATTTTAGAAAGAATCTATGTTTGGTCAGATTAGTCATTATCTCCTCCAAAATAACAGCAACAGAATACATTTCTTATAATTATACTATCAACAGTTCATTTTATCTATATTATTTCCATTTTGTTGTTCCTTTTCTGCAAACTCAGTGTGTTATACTACTAATATAAATTGTATTTTTGGAGGTTGGTATGCATCAAGGTGAAATTTTAATGGTTATTGCAAGTTCATTGTTTCGAGACGAAGAATACAAACAACCTAAAGATGTTTTTGAGCAGAACAACTACCGCGTGACAGTAGCTTCAACAACGTTGAATTCAGTGAAAGGGATGATTTCATTAGAAGTAACACCCGATATTCTGTTAGAAAATGTTGATGAATCCAAATACGATGCAATTGTCTTTGTGGGTGGATCAGGATCGACAGAGTTTTGGAACCACTCAATAGCACATTCACTAATTTTGGACATGAATCGAAATAATAAGATTGTAGCTGCTATTTGTTTGGCTCCCGTAGCTCTTGGCAGGGCCGGTATTCTGAAAGGAAAAAAGGGCACCGTTTATTCCTCTGCAACTGAAGAGCTGATAAAAACAGGTGCTATTTATAGTAAGAATGAAGTTGTAGTGGATGACAATATTGTAACTGCCAATGGTCCTGGGGCAGCAAAGGCTTTTGGTGAATCCATTCTGTCTCTGCTCAAAGCTCGAAAAAAGTGATGAGTAATATGACAAGGAAATGGGTTGTTGGTTTAATGCTAGTTATTTACTCGATTTGTATCAGTTTTACTATTTCACCTTCTTGTTTTGCATCGGAAGAGTACATTGAAACCGGAATAGCAGAGGAAGAAATTTGTATAATTGATCCCTATTACGATATTGCACCACAACATGAAAGTACGATAGCCCCCATGCCTTGTATTGCAGTAATGGTTTTGTCGTATTATCGCATACTCCCCATTCAACCTGTTAAGACCAAAAATGGGATTCACCCTTTTTCTACCTATGTTACAGAAACCTATACTGTAGATGGCAAAGAATTTGTGAATGGATCTATGGGAGCATATAGTCCGCAAGATCCATTTCTAATAGAATACTTAATGCAACATGGTATTGAAATTGAAGAACAAACAAATGTTTCTTCAGAAGAAGATATTGTCTGGTATCTTCGGAAAAATCTGTTGAAAAAGAACTGTTGTTTACTGAGTTTTAGCAGAAAGAGCCCTGTGTTAGTACTTGGCATTAAAGATTATCCCAATGAAACCCTCGTAACAATTTTTGATCCTTCTGAAGGGGATATAATCTCCTTGAACTCTAGTTATTTTTTGAATACTACCTGCACATTGTTTGCTTATCATTATTCTAGTGGTTACGATACAAGCGTATGGAAGGAGATTAGTTTACTTTTAGAAAAAAGAGTGAAACACTTTTTTGAATCTATTCTTTGGGATATTGAAATTTGGTTTTACAAAGAGTTAAATTCATTTTTGATAAAAATGAAAGAAATAAATCCCTTTTCGAGTTTTTAGATATATATACTTACATACAAATATTGGGAAGAAGATACTCTCTTATAAGTGTATCCAGGTTCTGACAATTTTTTCCCGTTGCTTTCATATCAAATGATTTTCCATTGAGAAGATGAATATCGACAGAGAATCTAGATTTTACACTGGGAGCATCCGGGTCTTCAAACGCTTTCTTTTTCATGTCCAAAGAGATTATTTTGTGATCAATTGGAAGTAGAGTCATTTCGTGTGCCTGTGTGAATTTTTGATATATACTCACGAAGGATTTATTGAAAAGATACAGTGTTTTTGCTTGTCGTTCTTTCCCAACAATATAATCTGACACAAATATGGCATTTGTTTGTGCTGTGTATCGATGGGAATCATTGATACATTTCTGAGTACAGTTCCAAATTTCATCAAAATTGGGTAATTGCAACAGTTTATTCTGTTCTTCAAAGTGATTCATAGAAAGCTCCTAAATATTT
>CAYRBR010000040.1:0-14114 GCA_964422555.1 uncultured Caldisericota bacterium
AGTGGCGGAATTGGCAGACGCGCTGGACTTAGGATCCAGTGGTTTCACGACCTTGAGGGTTCAAGTCCCTCCTCTCGCACTTTTTTTTACACGCCAAATAAAAAAAGGCTTATGCCCAAAAGCATAAGCCTTTTTTCCATTATCAAAATTAGTATTTCTTATTCACATGATTCGCAATCTTCTTCTTCCTCTTCTTCATAGTGTTTGTTTTCTTTTTCCAATTCATGATATTCTTCTAAAGCTTTTACGAGTAAACCATTTACAGAATTTTCGGGATATTCCCCTTTCTCATTTTTCAATCCTGCAGGTTTGTCAAACATTAGTTCAACAGCTTCTTCAATTCGATCCACAGCATATACATGGAATTGTCCCTTGTTAACAGCATCAATTACCCGTTTTGCTAGCATCAGGTTATCTTGATTTCGAGAAGGAATAACAACGCTCTGATTGCCTGTTAATCCTTTTTTCTGACAAATATCAAAGAAGCCTTCGATCTTTTCATTTGCTCCACCAATTGGTTGAATATTCCCCAGTTGATCCATCGATCCAGTGATTGCAAAATCTTGTCGAATCGGTAAAGCTGCAATTGCTGAGATAGCTACAATAAACTCTGCAGCGGAAGCACTGTCTCCATCAATCCCAGCATAATTCTGTTCAAATGCTATTGAAATAGACACAGGAAGAGGGAACTGTTGTCCATAATTTTGAGCGATGTAAGAATTGATAATCATAGCGCTTTTATCGAAAATAGTACCAGACATATCACTTTCTTTGTCAACGCTCATCAAACCCCCCTTTCCAGGGAATGCAGTTGCAGTGAGTCGACTGGGTTGCCCAAACATGTACTCACCGTTTCCAATAACTGATAAAGCGTTGATCTGACCTATCTTCTTATCTTCTACTTCTACATGAATTCGGTCTTCAATAATGGAAGAATGAATTTTTTCTTCCAACAAATTACCCCTATATCGTTTCTCTTTGAGAGTTTTCTTAACATCATCATGAGTAACCTCATCTCGACCATGCATTTGAGCCCAATGAATACTCTCTTTTACAACATCTAAAATTAAACTGAATTGGGTTGTTAACTTCTTCTGATTCCCAGCGATTCTGGATCCATAATCGATAATAGTGGTAATTGCTTCTGTAGAAAAATAGATCCCAGGATGAGCGTTTTTACACTGGATAGCAATATAAGAGGAATATAACTGCTCTGTTTTTTCGTTTCGTTCCATCTCATAATCAAATTGAGCTCTTATCTTAAAATACTTTCGGAAGTCTTCATCTAGCTGATAAAGAAGATTATACACCTCGTCACTACCAATTAGAATGATTTTTGTGTTAAATGGAATCGGTTCTGGTTTTAACGAAAGAGTTGGAATTGTTTTTAATTGCTCATCTAAATTTTCGATTCGAATTTGTTTCGATTTCAAACATCGCTTTAACACTTCCCATACCAACGGGGAAGATAGTACATCGGTGGCCTGTAAAACAAGATATCCTCCGCTTGCCTTTAACAGTGATCCACCTCGGATATATGAAGAATCGGTTACCCAGCTGCCCATCTCCTGATGATACTCAATGGATCCAAACAAATTGTAATACGTTGGATTCATTTCGTACAATACAGGGGAACCTTTCCCCGGAGTATTTTCAACCAGTAAATTCACTTTGTAGCGTCTGAGAAAAAAATCCTCTTTCTTTTTTTTGTTTTCATCGGTTTCTTTTTCACCCGATTCTTTAAAAAAGTTTATGTTACTGGCAATATCTTCTTTTACTTCATCGAGATACTCTACAACTTTTGGATTGCTGTTATATTTCTGCTTTAAATCGTCGATTGAAATTTGTAGTGCAAACTGGCCAATTCGTTTATCCAATGAAGCAAGTTCTTCTCGCGTAATTTTTTCAAATTGCTGTACCTTTTTTAACTGGGAATTAATGAATGTCTGTAACTCAATTCTAGCTTTCTCAAGAGTATCTTGTTCTTCTGGTTTTAGTGCATTGAACTCCTCTTGTGTCATTGGCTTGTCGTCTTTTTTAGGAACGGTAAAAATACCTTCTGGGTTTGTGTTTATTACAAATCCTTTATCACTGGCCATTTTATTCATTTCCTGGTACACATCTTTAATTTTAAGTTGTGCATTGGATACAATTCTATTTCTTTCACCCTCATAATGCTCGCTTTTAAAGGCTTCGGTAATCTTTTCACGAATCAAAGAAATGAATTCATCAAAATCATCACTGAATTCTCTTCCCTTTCCAGTTTGAAATGCAATAGCCCGTGGGAAATTTCGTTCTTTAAAATTATAAACAAAAGCCCAGTCTGGAGGGTCGTTTTGTTTTGGTGCAAGCTGATCGAGTAAAATGCGAATAGTAGAACTTCTTCCGGTACCGGTCAAACCGCTAATGAAGATATTGAATTCGTTCGATTTTGTATGAAGCCCTGTTTCGATAGCACGAATTGCTCTTTCCTGCCCAATGATATTCAGGGTGGGTGATAGATCTTTTGTGCTTTTAAAATGAAAATCCTGTAACTGGCAACATCGTCGTAACTGGCATTCCACTAATTCTTTCATTGACACCCCCTTGTGATCCTGAAAAAATTACAAAAAGAAATATATTTTTTTCGAATGTTATCGCAAATCGATGTTGTAGGCTTTTGCTTTTTCTGCAAAAGCAGCTAAATTCTGATCTAGTTTTTCTTTCATTTGTAAGTAGGTTTCATCTGAGAAATCACTAGGAGATTCAACCCGTAAAGAAATATAGGCAGCTAGATTGCTAAATTCCTGAATGTAAGCCTCAATATCAGGTATAAGAGCTGCTTCTTTGAATTTTTTTGAATTTTTCTCATGTAAGGAAAACATTTTTTCATAGTTTTTTATTTGAGAAGCTGTACTAGATTGGCTATTATGCCAAGCAGAAAGGGCAACGCTATCACCATCTTTTAAACTAGAAAATAGATATAAATCTTTGCTTTCTTGTTTCAGGTAATAATAAATGTTTTCAATATCAGCACGTAATTCTTGGTGTTGTTGGTTGTTTTGAGCAATGCTCCGGGACACAAAAAACACCCCCACACCAATAGCAATAATTACTACTACTATGATGCTCCACTTAATGAAATTTTTGTTAGTAAAGATGTTTTTCATGATTCCTCCAATGAAAAAGTGCCGGAGGACGGACTCGAACCGTCACAGTATTGCTACCGCAGGATTTTAAGTCCTGTGCGTCTACCAATTTCGCCACTCCGGCACTCAGTTTCAAAATCGCCTATTTAGAATAACGAAATGATTTAAGAAATTCAAGGTCTCGAATGGTATCAAAAAAGGTAATTTTTATTTCCCATCCATCAAAATACTCTTCCGGAGTAATATTCTGTTCTTTCATGGAAAGAGCACAAGGTATAGATGCTTTATCATCTGACACAATCACATAATGCTCAGGTAAACCCATTTGTTCTTTAATCAAATCATAAAAATTCATTCCTGGCATAATTTCAAACAAGTTGCCTTCTGCATCATAGGCCTGTACATTTACAATTTCAAAAGATCCCATACTCTTGTTGGAAAAAGTACCAATCAAATAAGGCATTGTGGTTTCATCATCAATAGTACTTCTTGGTCCAGAACCACCGCCACCCATCATTTGTTTCATATCGACAGCCTTCAGAGAGAAGCGAATAGGTTCTTTTTTAAGTTCATGTTCAACTGAAAACTTATATACTGTTTCTCCATGATTTCCAGCTCCGTCATAGGCTTCTACTTTTAATTCATAATCGCCACTAATTAATTCTTTGGGTTCCAATTCTCCATAGTTTCCAATTCCTTCTGCGATTACTTTTTTATTCAACCAAACACGAGAGAAAACAATAATAGAATCATCTTTGATTTCTATATCAAGTGCAATTTTCTCTTCATGTAAAACAGCATCTTTTTCTAGATTTTTAACAACAATTACAGGACTTACGGTATCATCAGGTTTTGTCTCACCACCGTCTTCCAATTTTTTCTTCAGGGCTGCTACTTCGTCCTTGAGTTGTTTATTTTCTTCTAGTAAATCAGATATTTGGTCTTCCAGTTTTGTAATCAACGTGTCCATTAATCCATTTTTGGCAGTTAATTCTTCATTTTCGGCCTGTAGCTTTTCAACAGATTCTTCTAAAGCATTTATTTTTTCTAGTAAATCTTCGTTTTTCTCTGTCATTTCAGCAATAACAAGCTCTAAACTTTCTAAATCAGGAGCAACCAATGTAATGGTTCGGGTTTCTCCATCCCATCCAACTTCTGCCCCAAAGCTTTCTGCAATAAAACGAAGAGGAACTAATGTTCGCCCGTTTATTACAGTCGGAGGTACATCTAATGTTACTTCCTCGCCATTGACTTCTGCTGTAGTACTATCAACAACTAATTTAATGGTTTTGGTTTCCTGTGCAAATGTAGACGAAGAAACACTGACAAAGATAAGGGAAGAAAGAAGTATTGATAATAATTTTTTCATAGTATCCTCCTAGAAGAAAAGGCGACAGACGGATTCGAACCGTCGATGAGGATTTTGCAGACCCTTGCCTTACCACTTGGCTATGTCGCCCCTTACTACAAGCGGGAAACGGGATTTGAACCCGCGACCCTTAGCTTGGGAAGCTAATGCTCTACCCCTGAGCTATTCCCGCGAATATGCAATTCTATCTGATTATTGTATAATGAGCTGTGAATGTGTCAACTAAAAAAAATGAAAGAGGTGTAACATGAAAGTAATTCATGTCGAAACTCACAAAGAAAAAGAATTGATACTGATTACATCCCGAATTGCTTCGGCAATTAAATCATACGGTTGGCGACATGGGGTGCTTGTTTTATACTCTCCCCATACCACTGCATCCATTATTATCAACGAATGCCAGGATCCTGATGTTCGAACTGATTATCTAACAAAAATGCAGTCCATTTTTCCACGTAAAGATAATTATCTTCATGCAGAAGGAAACAGCGATGCCCATATTATGGCAACCCTTTCCCATCCATCCCAAACGGTCATTGTTGAAAATGGTCAGCTGCAACTGGGAACATGGCAAGGAATATTTTTTGCTGAATATGACGGACCAAGACAGCGTAAAATCTGGCTTCAGTGGATTCCAACTAACTAACAACTTATTACATTTCTAGGAGAAACCATGCTTATACGTCAAGAGATAGTAGAAGAGTTACACCGGATTGTGCAATTAAAAGGTTGGGATATTCCAAAAACAAATATCTGTGTAGAACAACCCCCCAAACCAGAAATGGGAGATTTTGCGACAACATTACCTTTGGTTCTTACACGTCAATTGCGAAGAAAACCTATCGAAATAGCCACAGAAATTGCCAGCGAGTTTCACCTTCCTACCATTTCTGAGTGCAAACCACTGCCCAATGGATATATCAATTTCTTTTTCAGTTCCTCTTTCTTAGAACAGAACTTCATTAGCCTTCTATCAAACCCCATTGCTTTTCTTAGCAATGAAAATGGAAAAGGGAAGAAAGCACTTGTTGAATTTGTTAGTGCTAATCCTACTGGCCCATTAACGGTAGCTAATGGAAGAAGCGCTCCTATTGGAGATACAATTGCCAACCTTCTAACATTACAGGGATATTCCTGTGATCGCGAGTTCTTTGTTAATGATATGGGAGCAAAAGCCCTTAAATTAGCAGCTTCCGTTTTTTATTACTATCAGTTGGCTTTTGGGCAATCTCCGGATAAACCTGAAGAAATGTATCCTGGAGCTTATGTAGAAGAACTAGCAAACAAACTAAAAGATGAAAAGGGTGATATCTTTCTAAAAAACTCTTCTACTAATCACTTACATGAAATTAAAGATTATTGTATTCAGAAAATGATTCACTCCATGAAAGAAGACCTTTCCACTCTAAAAGTAGAGTTTGATTCCTGGTTCACCGAAAGCACTTTACACAATGGAACCATTGAAGAAACTTTTTCCAAATTAAAAGAGAAGAATATGGTTCTCAATGAAGAAGGAGCATGGTGGCTTAAAACTACTGAATTTGGAGATGATAAAAACCGTGTTCTTATACGTTCTAATGGTATGCCCACCTATTTAATGGGAGACATTGCTTACCACCAAAATAAGTTAGACAGAGGGTATGATGTCTGTGTTGATATATGGGGTGCCGATCAAAGTCATGTAAAACCTCTTAAGTGGGCTCTTTCTGCTTTGGGTTATGATCCAGAAAAACTAATTACGGTTACATTCCAATTGGTTCATTTGTTCCGGGATAATAAAGAAGTAAAAATGTCTAAATCGGGAGGAAACTATATTACACTCCACGACCTTCTTAAAGAAGTTGGACCCGATGTAAGTCGTTTCGTATATTTTAGTAGAAGCAACGGACAACATCTGAATTTCGATTTAGATATTACACAAAACAGAGATCCAAAAAACCCTGTTTTTTATGCTCAGTATGCTTATACACGGTGTCAGGGGATAAAAAGAGAGGCAGCTACAATGGGCATACCTATACCCGAAGATAGTTCAGATATAGATTTTTCTCTCTTAGCACATCCCTCTGAAAAACAAGTTCTTCGTCGTTTTTCAATTATGCCTGAATTGTTGGATCGTGCCTGCTCTTCTTATTCACCTCATCTAATTACACAAGACATCCAATTTGTTGCCAATGATTTTCATAATTTTTATGAGCACTGTCGAGTTTTAAATAAAGACGATATCGAGCAATCAAAAGCTAGGTTACTACTTGTAAAAGGAATTGAATCGTTATTGCTAACTTTATTTTCTCTCATTGGCATTGACGCTCCGGAGAGAATGTAATGCAACAAACCCTATATCGAATCTGGAGACCCAAAAAATTTGATGAAGTGATTGGACAAAAAGATATCATTCGAGTCCTTACCAATGAAATTAAAATGGATAGAATTAGCCATGCTTACTTGTTTTGTGGTCCTCGAGGTACAGGAAAAACATCGTGTGCAAGAATTGTAGCCCGAAGCTTAAATTGTATTGAAGGTCCCACCGTAAACCCTTGTGGAGTATGTTCTTCCTGTGTTTCTATCGACAAGGGAGCAAGTCTGGATGTAATTGAAATTGATGCTGCCTCAAACAGGGGTGTGGATAATATTCGAGAACTCCGTGAAAAGGTACACCTTACTCCAGTCGAGTGCAAGTATAAAATATATATTATCGATGAAGTTCATATGCTAACTGGAGAAGCATTTAATGCTTTACTGAAAACTCTTGAAGAACCTCCCTCTCACACAATATTTATTATGGCTACAACAGAATCTCATAAACTTCCAAAAACCATTATCAGCCGATGCCAACGCTTCGATTTTCATCGAATTTCCTCGAAGGATATAGCCCAAAAACTGCAGATGGAAGCAGAAAAAGAACAGATTCATATCCATCCCAATGCCATTACTCGTATCGCTGAAAGTTGTGATGGAGCAATGAGAGATGCCGAATCAATTCTCGACCAGTTGTCTGTTTTATCGAATCAAGAAGAGGAAATCGTAGAACAAGATGTTCTCTCTTTGTTAGGAAAAAGTAACACTGATACATTGTATGAAATTATGCAAAATATTTTTCACAATGATTTTTCTTCCCTTCTTACTTCTCTTGAAGAACTGTCTTCTTCAGGAACTGATTTTCTTCTTTTCAGTCAGGATCTTCTCTCGTACTGTCGTGACCTAATCGTTCTTGCAGAAACAAGTGGGAAAAGCTCTTTCCTTTCGGTTATTCCAAAACAGAATAACGATAAATTTTACGATCAGGCAAAACAAACTCCCGTTTCCCTAATAGTAAAGTTTTCTTCTATGTTGGCAAATACACTTCCAAATATGAAATTCTTATCACGCCCTTCTCTCTTGTTGGAAACATGCATTTTGGAAATGAAACATCTTGTACAACACCCTCCACAAAAAAATATCGGAGTCCCCTCTACTATCGAAAAAAAAACTGCAGTACCTACTCAGCCTTCTGTAAAAAAAAGTAATCCTGTTAAAACATCAAATACAAAAATCAAAAAAGAACCCCAACAAGAAAAAATTGAAAATAAGAAATCACATATCACTTTCGAAAAACCACCTGAAATTAAAGATCCTTTATGGAAAGAATTTATTCCCAAACTAAAAGAAAAATCGCCAGATCTTTTTATCCATGTTATGCGCACTCAATTAGTAAAGGTACATGAAAATATTGCGTACGTAGTTTTTTCCCACGATAACAAATTTAGTTTTGAACAATTATCTAAGAAAAAGAATACAGCCGAATTGAATGAAATTTTTCATACAGAATACCCCGATATTGCATTCAAGTTGGTTCCAAATTTGGGATACAATCCTGAAAAAGCAAATCATGAACTTGCATTAGAAAAAGAAAAAGAGAAAATTCAAAAAGATCCCGTTATAATAGAGGCACTGAAAATATTCCAAACCAGTGTTGATAAAATTGAAAAAAACAAATAAGGAGATAGTATGAACGTACTTGACAGAGCTAAAAACCTAAATAAATATCGAAAAATTGCTATGGAACTTAGCAAAATGATATACGAAGCCGAGAATAAAGCAAAAACAATCAAAGTGGTTGTTAAGGGAGATATGAACGTTAAAAGCATTGAAATTGATCCCGAATATGTAACCGAAATTCGACCCGAGTTGTTGCAAAGAAATATTCGCGACGTTGTGAACATGGCTCTTAATAAAGCAAAGGTTGCTACCCAGAAACAAACAAAGAAGCTATCTGAGGAGATGGGCCTAAATCTGCCCATGTAGTATATGGCTTATTACACACCCGGGTATCAGAGAGCAATCGAAGAACTTCACAAATTACCTGGCATTGGTCCAAAAAGTGCAGAAAAACTGGCGGATTATCTACTACATTTGAAACCCGAGTTATTCGAACAATTTTTGAGTGTACTGCAATCCATGCGCGACAACGTGCACCCATGTAAAATGTGTTTCAATCTCACAGAACACGATGTTTGTTCTATATGTGCTGATCCAATAAGGAATCAGGAAACAATTTGTGTCGTTGAAAAAGCAAAAGATATAGCTGCCATTGAGAAAACAAGTTCTTACAAAGGACTATACCACGTTTTAGAAGGATCCATCAATCCTTTGCACGGTATAGGACCTGAGAATATTCGCTTACAAGAATTGTTCGATCGTATTCAAAATCAATCCGTAAAAGAGATTATTCTTGCACTTAATTTTAGTCAGGCGGGTGATTTAACATGCATGTACATTATTCACCAGTTAAAAAATAAACCGGTTCGTATTACCCGACTTGCATCAGGCATTCCAACAGGTACTGATATTGAATTTGCTGATCCTAAAACACTACAGGCCGCTTTTAAAGGTAGAGAACAATTAGATTTGGAGGATGAATAATGAGAGGACTTCTAATTACCTTTATTTCCAATTGGTTATGTTTCCTGGGAGTTGGTTATTTCTTTCCTTCATGGGTTTTTGTTGATGGATGGAAACCAGCATTAATCGGAGGAATTATCTTAGGTTTAATCAACATGATCCTAAAACCTATTCTAACTATTATTACACTCCCTCTTCATATCATTACTTTTGGGATTTTTTCCATTGTTATTAATGCATTCTTATTATACTTAACATCACATTTCATTACGGGAATTAGCATTCCTTCATTCTGGCCTTATGCCTTATATGCAGCAATTGCCTTTGGCATCCTTAACTGGATTCTAATGCTTGTCTTGAAAGGCAAACGATAATATTTTAAGGAGAAATATATGTGTGGAGTCTTTGGAATCATATATGCACAAGATACAAATCAACTAGGGGATACTCTTATAAAGGGGTCTCGAAAACTAGTTTATAGAGGATACGATTCGGCAGGATTTGCTGCTTTTCAGGATGATGGTTCAACTATCCTAAGAAAAGGTCCAGGAATGCTTGAGGAAATCATTGCTGAAAAAAATATTTCTGAATATTCTGGTAACCGTGGGATTGTTCAGCTTCGCTGGGCTACTTTTGGAGAGCCAAACCTGGAAAATTCTCAGCCTCACTACGACTCAGACAAAGACATTATAGGAGCTCATAATGGCAATATAGTCAATACAGAACAGTTAATTGAGCAATTTAGTAAAGAAGGCATGACCATTCGTGGATCAAATGATGGTGAGATGGTAGTACATGCCTATGAAAAATTCTACAATGTAACACATGATCCAAAACAGGCCATGATGAAAGCACAAACTCTCTTAAAAGGAGATTATGCATTTATATGTGGAAATATTGAAAAGAAACAGTTGCTAGCAGTAAAAATGGGTTCTTCTCTTTATATGGGAATTGGGGACGATTTTATTGTGTGTTCCTCTGACTTAGGTTCAATTCTTCAATTCACCCGAAAAATTGTGTATTTGAAAGATGGAGATTTGGTTCTTTACAATAACAAAGAATACCAAATATTTGACATTCACACAGGGAAAGAAATTAAAAGAGCTCCAGAGGAATGCACAATCAGCATTGAAGATGCAAATCTGGTAGGATTTGACCACTACATGCTGAAAGAAATTCACGAACAACCTGTAAAGGTGCAAGAATTAAAAGAGCTTTTGGACAACACCTCTGTAACCGTAAAAGAATGTATTGAACTACTTGAACAGGCAGAACGTGTTTATCTTGTAGCTTCTGGAACTTCCTATCATGCTGCCGTTGTAGGGGCTTACTATTTAAATCATTTGGCTCATATTCGAGCAGTTCCTGTCCTGGCAGGTTATTTTAATGAGTATTACAATATTTCCCCCACTTCAAAAGATGTAATCTTCTGTGTCTCTCAAAGCGGTGAAACAAAAGATGTTATTAATGTAATTAATCCTATCATTCATCATACCAGTGCCAAAATTATTAGTATGGTAAATGTAATTGGTTCCTCTATTGCACAAAAATCGGAAATTGTGTTAAACGTTTCCGCTGGACTCGAAACTAGTGTCCCTGCAACCAAATCTTATATGAACCAACTGTTCATGTTTTTATACATTGCCTCTTTTGCAGGAAAAAAGAAACGCATGGACAAAGCAACCGAAATCTTCTCCCAGCTTGAATCAATTCCTGCACTGTTAGAGGAAACACTAAAAAATTCGAAAGAAGAAGCTAAATCGATTGCCAACTTATTAGTTGAAAGAAATTCTGATTTATATTGTCTAGGGTATGGTATTCAGTACGGAACAGCTTTAGAAGGTGCTTTGAAAATTAAAGAAGTGTACTACAAGCATTGTGAGGGAATGTACTCATCTGAATTTAAACATGGACCCCTTTCGATTGTTGACGAGGGATATCCTATTCTGTTCCCAGCTTCTCCAGCTGATGATCACATGGTAATCAGTCACATTAATGAAATACGAGTCCGCAAAGGAAATGTAATCGTAATCTCTCCTCAGTATCATGGCTATGAAAAAGCAGCATCAAAACTTCTCGTTGTTCCCGATTCAGATCATTACTTCATTCCCTTAACCACTGTTGTCGTACTGCAACTAATTGCATATTATGCTAGTATTACTGCTGGTTTAAATCCAGATTTCCCTCGAAATATTAGTAAAACGTTAACGGTTGATTAGTATGACAAGAACAAGACCCTTTAACCAATTACGACCTGTAAAAATTATTCCCTATTACTTGGAAAAACATCCAGCCTCTGTGTTAATTGAGGTTGGTTATACGAAAGTGATATGCGGAGCTACAATAGAAGACAAAGTTCCATTCTTTCTAAAAAATAGTGACCAAGGCTGGATTAAAGCAGAATATTCCATGCTTCCCTGTAGTAGCGAAGGTAGAAATAATCGTGAAGTAGGGAATCATAGAAATGGTCGGAACATGGAGATTCAACGTTTGATTGGACGTTCCCTTCGCACAGCATTTAATTTGCATTACTTAAAAGATCGTACTTTACAGGTTGATTGTGACGTCATTCAAGCTGATGGGGGAACAAGAACTGCATCCATAACAGGAGCTTTTGTTGCCAGTATGCTTGCGTTTAAACACACTGGGATAAATCCACAAATTTTACTTCGAAAAGTAGCAGCTGTAAGTGTAGGAATAGTGCAGAATGAAATTTTACTAGACCTCGACTACCAAGACGATTCAAACGCCCAGGTAGATTGTAATCTTATTATGGATGATACTGGTGCAATTATAGAGATTCAGGGAACAGGAGAGAAAAAACCATTCACTGTAACAGAATTGAATAGCATTCTTTCCATTGGTTTTAAGGGTATTCAAGAACTAATGTTGATACAAGAGAAAGCTCTATCTATGGAGAAGCCCCCACAATGCAAATAATCCTGGCTTCTTCTAACCAGCATAAGGCCAATGAAATTCAGAACATTATCCGACCTATACATGCCATAGTTATTCCCAGCTCATTTTTTCATATCCAAATTCCAGATGAAGTTGAAAAATATTCAACGTATGCCAAAAATGCAGAAGCAAAATGCAACTACATTGTTTCCCATTTAGAAGATAATACAACAGCTGTTATGGCGGATGATTCCGGACTGGAAGTGGAAGTTCTGCACGGAAAACCAGGGATTCATTCCGCACGTTACTCCAGTTCGGGTACAGATTTCGATAATCGAAAAAAAATTCTTCAGGAAGTAGACTCATTTCCTTTTATCCAAAGAAAAAGTAAATTCATTTGTGTAATATGTTTGTGGATGCACAATGAGTTTCACTTTTTTAGGGGAGAAGTAGAAGGATTTTTACAATCCTCTGAAAAAGGAGAAAATGGATTTGGGTATGACCCAATTTTTTATTACCCTCCCTTCCAAAACACATTTTCAATGCTATCCTCAGAAGAAAAGAATAAGGTAAGCCATCGAGCTAGAGCAGTGCGGAAAATGATGGATTTCATTTCGATTGAATCGAAAAAAAAGAAAAATAAAAGTACCAAAGGTGGGACTCGAACCCACACGAGGTTTAACCCTCACTAGGACCTGAACCTAGCGCGTCTACCAATTCCGCCACTTTGGCATTCCAGATTATTTTATCATGTTTTTATTGAAACTCAAAAAAACAATCGGTTTACAAGTGTAAGAAAAGTGTTATAATTTTTTCTCGCTAAGCGGAGAGATGGCCGAGCGGTTGAAGGCGCACGCTTGGAAAGCGTGTAGACGGGATGACTGTCTCGAGGGTTCGAATCCCTCTTTCTCCGCCATTTTTTTTTGGATTTCTACCCTTCTCATTTCTTTGGTATACTATACAAAACTCAGAACAAAAGGTATAAAATGAAAACGTGGTATCATCGAAAAGTGAAAAATTCGTGGCAATGGATGGGATTTGACTTTTTCTTCAGACTCCTTCCTTTCAGTTTACTTATTTTTCTTTCCTACCTATTCATCCCTGCAATCCGGAGTGATTTATACCTGGTTAATATGAACATTTATTCCTGGATTCTAACCATTATTTTATGCCTAATCATCCTTATGTGGAGCTTTCTATCACAAAAACGAGCTGAAAATGGGTACATTCATAAACTGCACCACCACCATTACAAACACCTAGTGAAAAAGAATGGAAAACAAACTTCGGTTATTCTCTACAAAATTCTACTCTCTGCCCCTATAACTTCCTTTTTCTGTTTCGTTTTATTCCCCGCACTGCTCCGTCATTATCTTCCATTCCATGACGTTTTCTTAATCTTCCCAGCAGCCCTCCTGTTTCCTTTGCAAAATATGTTTTTAGAGGGACATTCGGGTCGCAATTTTTTCTGGAAAACCTTTGTCAGCATTTGGCTTATTATGTTTACGTATGTAATACAAAGCGCATTGTTTCCTCTTTTAATTAGTCTCTGTCTGGCATTTGGGCAGCTATATATTTCCAAACCAATTTCTAAAGGAAGTACACTTGCCACTGAAAAAGCAAACTAGTTTTTTATCTAAGTGGAAGACTTTTAATCAATCACAACCTGCTGTACGGGAATCTCCCACATGGTACACCGCAGGGTCATCCTCTGCACTTCCGTTGTCAATGCAACTGCTGCAATCAAAACTTTTGGCTCAGTATAAAGGACAAACACTGGATACAATATTTAGTGGAGAAAAGATATCCAATGATGATGGACATCATTATTACATACAAAA
>CAYRBR010000041.1:0-4353 GCA_964422555.1 uncultured Caldisericota bacterium
CGTGCCTCCATTTGTTACTATTGTCTTTGAATGTTCAATACTGATATGTACCATAATACAACAGGAATGAATGAACCCAAAGCAGATGAACAAAAATCTGCAATGAAATTCAAGTAGGATTTCGGGAATGAATTTTGGAAGGGTTTACGATTCTGAATTAATATTCAATTTAAGGTTTGTGTGAAAAGCAAAAAATTAGGATACAATATATAGGACGTTTGATAATGATTGAAAGGATGAAATAACATGGGTAAGAAATGGTGCCAATTTATCGTTATTCTGTTTACCGTACTGAGCTTTATCTTGAGTACGGGGTGTACTAATAGTGTAAGTGTTGAAACTGTGGTTGAAAAAGAACCATTACTTGCGCAATCTACCAATTCTACTGTAGAAATTGAACAAACACCTATGCAACCTACCGTTCCTCTTGAATTTAATGTAGATATGGAAACCTGGTTTGAAACAGAATCATATGAAGGTGAGTCTGAAACATTGGAGTATACTATTGAAGTTCAGTATCCTTCAGTAAGCGAAATGAAGGATGTGGATTTACAGACGCGAATTAATAAGGCAATTTACAACGATATTGCGCTACGGATCCAAGCATTCAAGGCAGATTTAAATTGGTATCGAGATCCGTCGTACCAAAGGGATTGTAAAATAGATTTGCTTACTAACGATTATATAAGTGTAGTGTATGATGGGAACACGTACAATGGTGGATCCAGACCTTTTCAATTCGCAGAGTACTTTACTATTGATATGAAAACAGGCAAACCCATGGAACTCTCTGATTTTTTTGTGAACAGTATTGACGATGGAGCAACGCTACTTATGCACTACTGCAAGGAAGATTTGATTCAGCAGTATGAGGAGTACTATGGTGAAAAGATTACAGAGCAGTTCTTATGGCTTCTGGATAGCGGGGTTACTCTTGAAACCTGTTCACGTGGATCTTTAACGCCTACTGCTTTCCATTTAATCTTTGACGATTTGTTCTCTCATGCTGAAGGTTGCTGGGAAGTATATGTACCTTATGAAGCACTTGGAGACAAGTGTATTCTGAATAAGTAACAAAGTATGTTTCTTACTTCATGCAGAATGGTGGGTTTTCGATGTTACAATTTTTCACTTACTTTTTCTTTGCAGATAAACACATATGAGAAAGTGTAATTATTGGAAAAAAGTCCTATAATATATATAGGATAAATGTTAAAAAATAACACTAAATGACACGATGAAGTGAGGAAATATGTACAGAAAAGTGTATGACTATCTGCAAAAATGGAAGCACAGTGAGTATAGGAAACCTTTGTTATTGCAAGGAGCAAGGCAAGTGGGTAAAACATATTCTGTTCTTTCCTTTGGCAGGCTGGAATATGAGAATGTAGCTTATTTTAATTTTGAAACGAATCCATCTCTTGAAGAAACCTTTTCGGAGAGCATTGAACCTTCGTATTTAATTCCACTGTTGTCAAATATATCAAGACAAACAATAGTTCCCGGAAAAACCCTTATTATTTTTGATGAAATTCAAATTTGTGAAAGAGCGTTAACATCCCTTAAATATTTTCATGAATTTGCTGCTGCATATCATGTTATCTCTCTGGGAAGTTTGCTGGGAGTAGCAGTTAAGAGAGAAAAGTATTCTTTCCCGGTAGGGAAAGTGGATATGAAAACAATGTACCCAATGGATTTTGAAGAGTTTCTGCTGGCATTTCAAGAAAAGGAATTGGTAGATTTGATACGGGAGTGTTCTAAGACAGGTTCTTCTATGCCTGCTATCCTTCATGAAAAGGCACTTACATATTATAAACAATATCTGGTGACTGGGGGTATGCCTGAGTGTGTAAAGCAGTTTATTGAAACAAATGACTTTCATTTGCTTCGCAATACACAGAACATGATTTTGTCCAGTTATTTGAATGATATGAGTAAATATAATAGCAGCAATGAGATAAAGAAAACCAGATTAGTGTATAGTAGTGCAACAGTGCAACTTTCTAAAAAGAATACTCGATTTCAATATAAATTGGTAAAAAAGGGAGGGCGTGCTTCAGAATTTGAAAATGCAATTGAATGGCTTTCTTTATCCGGTATTGCCTCAAGAGTTTATAAAGTAGATCAGATAAAAAAACCACTGGAGAATTATAAGAACATTGATGATTTTAAACTGTATGTGAACGATGTTGGTTTGTTATGTGCAAAGAAAAATATTGAGCCTGATGATATCATTTTTGAGTCGAGAGATTTGAATGATTTTAAAGGTGGAATGGTTGAGAATTTTGTTTTATCTCAACTTCAGTCTTCTGGTTTTACATCTTACTATTGGAATTCAGGTAATAAAGCAGAATTGGATTTTATCATTCAACGAAACGGCAACATTGTTCCTATCGAAGTAAAAAGCGCAGATAACACACAGGCAAAAAGTTTGAAGGTTTATATGAAGACATTTCACCCTTCGTATTCTATTAAATTATCAACAAAGAATTTTGGTTTTGCAGAGAAAATTAAAACAATGCCTATTTATGCAGCATTCTGCATATAAAAGCTTTCGTGTTTTTCACTTCACGCAGAATAGCAGGCTTTGCTGAAAGGAAGTGGTGTAGATTTCACCTGTTGGGCTAAGGGTAATGGGGTATTTGCATCCATAGGCTTGATCAACATGTAGCTTCCACCTGGGCGTTCCTTCTGCTGTAAAAGAGCGTAGTTGGTAATCTGAGCCTGTTAGCCAAATATATAAGTTGATGTCTTTGTCCAATGTGGGACATTGTGCAATTTCATTTTCGAAGGTTTGTTTCCACAATTCATCTCCATCTTTGGAGTAACAGGTAAGGTGGCTTTGGGCAAAAGAACTGTATTCACCACTATAGTCGTTCTCATCAAAGAAGGTATATAAGTTGTTTTCGTTGTCAATTGCGTAGTTTCCTTCATATATACCATGCATGGATATAGTTTTTTCCCATTGTAGTTCGTAGTTTAGGTTGTAGGCTTTTAGAATTTTGTTTCCTTGGTTTTTTTTGTAGAAAAAGTTTTCTTTTTCTTCGTTGGAAATGGGGTAGGATACGGTTGTATAGGCTAACAGAAATGTGTCGTTTACCGGATTGTTGGGTAGGAAGTCAGTAATAAAATCGAGGCGATTCAAAGGTAAATCCTTTTTCCAGATTTCTTCCCCAGTAGAAGACACTTTTAAAAGATAGTATCCGGCTGATGTAGAATTAAAATCAAAAACAAAGAAGTATCCGTTTGAACTGGTGTCGAAGAAACCTCCATCGACTAGATAATCGGGGGATATAGGGATGGACCACATGGTTTCACCGGTTGGGTTTATTCCTATAAGGTTTCCGTCATTGGTAAAGCAAAATAGGGTACCATTGGGAGATAAGAAAAATTCTCGTCTACAGTCTTCTTTTTTCCAGATGAATTCTCCATCTAGCGAGATAAGTTGTATACCGCCAGATTTCGCAATTACACCTTCTTCGGTAACAATTACTTTTTCTTGTATGGAGGGTAAATAATACCCAAATCTTCTTCCCCGTGAGTTTTCCTTGTTCCATCGAATTTCTCCTTGTGGATTTACAGAGTACAAGTATCCATTGCAACCTGTGAAATAGCAGTTACCCTGGTTGTCTGTGGCAGGAGCAGATGACGCCTCCAGAACATATTTGTAGTTTTCGGGCCAGTGGTATGTCCAAGCTACAGATGGGGTGTCAATAGAAGAACACTGCTGTGGAATAGGGGTGAATTGAGCGTAAGTTCCACTGGTATCGGTTTGTGCTTCCTTTGTTTTTGTACACGAAACCAGCCCTATAGCAAGAAGTGATACTGCCAAAAACCACGTCATTATTCTTTTCATTCTTTTCATTTACTACTCCTGTTGTATCAAATTTTTTTTCCATTTAACTGGAGAAATTTGTATACTTCTAATAGTATAGAAAACAATTACTATTACAATATGGTTTGTTGTTGTTTGCGCAGTTTATTCGAGTATGTGAGGTTGTGATTGAAGAAATTAAAAGTGCAATGGAGTGAGATTAAAGCTTCTTTCTGGTTTGTACCCGTGCTAATTATTCTTTTGTTTTTTGTGATTGCTATTTTATCTCTTTTGGTAGATACTCAGGTTACCTTTTCTCAGCAGGGATTATTACGATTCTTTTTCATTAGCAGTGCCGATTCAGCTCGAAGCATATTAAGTACTATTGCTGGTACCATGGTGGGGGTTGCGGGAACTGTGTTCTCGATTACACTGGTTGCTCTTACACTTGCTTCTTCACAGTTTGGATCACGTCTAATACGAAATTTTATGTACGATCGTTTGAATCAGATTGTTCTTGGATCGTCCATTGCCACCTA
>CAYRBR010000041.1:4363-14105 GCA_964422555.1 uncultured Caldisericota bacterium
CGGGCTGATTTTTTACAATGGCGAGCGGACACTGAAGCTGGATGGTTCCTTTGACGCGACCGCTTATGCCGGAACCGTGTTTTCCATTACACTTGTTGCTCTTACACTTGCTTCTTCGCAGTTTGGGTCTCGACTAATACGCAATTTTATGTACGATCGGTTAAATCAGATAGTACTCGGATCGTACATTGCCACCTATATGTATTGCCTAATTATTATGAATGCTATTAAGTATCATGATGGTATTATTTTTATCCCGTCTTTTTCTATTCTTATGGCGTTTGCAGCAGCCCTGCTGAATGTAATTCTGTTAATTCTGTTTTTTCACCATACTGCTGTTAGTATCCAGGCAAACTATGTTATAGATAAGGTATCTTCGTACCAGTATCGAAATATTGATGATTTGTTTCCCGATGAAATTGGCACGATTGTGGAAACTCCTCCTGCAGAATGTCGTCCTTTTTCTCGTCCATCTTATTCGCTAGTGCAGTCGATACCTGCCAGACGAAGTGGATATCTGCAATATGTGTATTATGATACGCTACTTTCCATTGCCAGTAGTTTACATGCTGTAATTGAGATCTATTATAGGCCCGGTGCTTATATGGTGAACACAATTGAAATTGGAGTTATTCATTCAGATAACCCAATTGACGAGGATGTGTTACGACGAATTCAAAATCAGTTTATTGTTGGAAGAATTCGCACCCAGGAGCAAGATGTAGAACACTTTATTCACCAAATGGTAGAAATTGCTGAACGAGCATTGTCGCCTGGTATTAATGACCCTTACACGGCTATTACCTGTATCGACAACTTATCCTCTATGATGGCTTATTTATCGACTCGTAAATTTCCATCAAAAAATGTGTGTGATGAGGAAGGGAATATTCGACTTGTGCTGAACGTTATTACCTACGAAAGAGTTTTGGATGCATCGTTTAATCAGATACGTCAGTTTGCAAAGGGCAATCCTCCGGTTACGATACGATTAATGGAAGCATTGATTAACATCGATAAATGTACAAAAAGCCCCGTACATAAAAAGGCCATTATTAAGCATGCCAAAATGCTTGTAAACATGGCAAAGAAAACATTTGATGAACCCCTGGATTTGGAAGATCTTCTGGAAAGAAGTGAACAACTGGGAGTGGAGTTGCAATAGTTGTTATACTAGTTGGCTTATACTTTTTCGCACAGTTCAATTAGGGTGCCGTTGGAAGATTTGGGGTGGAGGAATATAATGCGCCCTCCTTTAGCTCCTTTGGTGGGTTCTCCAATTAGCCGGAAGCCTTTTTCTTTCAAGTTTTGTATGGTGTCATCGAATGATGTAGTTTGGAATGCAATATGGTGAAGTCCTTCTCCCTTTTTTTCCAGGAAGTTGCAAACACCTTTGTGATTGTTTTCGAGAGGCTGGAGAAGTTCTATCTCTGATTCTCCCATTTCTATCATCATTACTTTTAGGTTTCGATCGGGCAATTCGATAGTGTGATTTAATTCGGTATCTAGAATTGCTTCGTATACTTTACTGGCTTCTTCAATGTTGTTGACGGCAATGCCAATGTGATCAATTTTCATGTTGTACTTCCTTTTCTATGGTTTGAACTAACGAATGAACGGTTTCATCAAAGCTGGTGTCTCCATCCATAATACGATGTAGTTGAAACTGAAAAGAGCTGGCTTGTAGTTGTGGTTGAATGAATCGTTTTGCAAAGGTTTCTGTTACCGATTCCATAATATTCTTTTGCAGCAGCTGTTTTCTTCGCTGGTACAAGCCATTGTGCTGCACTAAAAACTGTTTGTGCTTCTGTATAGTTTCTTCCAGTTGGTGTAGGTTTTTTCCTGTATTTGCCTGTATTTTTACTATCTCAGGAATCCACTGATTTGGTTTCTCAGAGGTTGCCAGGTTTTCCTTCAAAATGTATTCCATTTTTTGGGCTCCTGGTAAATCGGTTTTGTTGATTATGTAAATATCAGCAATTTCCATTAACCCAGCTTTAATGGCTTGAATTGAATCACCTGATTCGGGTGAAGATACTACCATAACCGTATCGGCAATTTGGGAGATATCGACTTCGTTTTGTCCTACTCCTATTGTTTCCACAATTATTAAATCGTACCGAGCGTAGGAAAAAAGTTGTACGACATCGTAAATAGCTTTGTTTAACCCACCAAATATACCTCTGTTTGACATGCTGCGAATGAACACATTGGGTTTCGTGAATAGTGCTGCCATGCGGATACGGTCGCCCAAAAGGGCTCCACCGGTGTCTTTGTTGGAAGGATCGATGGAAACGATACCAATTTTGGTAGTGGTGTTTAGTTGGTTTACCAGGGCATTAATAAGTGTGCTTTTCCCAGCACCAGGAGCACCGGTAATCCCTACCACATAGGTTTTATCTTTTGTTTTGTATATGGCTTTACGAACTTCTATTGCTATGGGGTCGGTCTGGTTTTCCAGCAGAGTGATGGATTTGGCAATGGCGTATTCGTTTTGTTTCTGTATTTTGGCAACTAGTGTATCTACCGTGCTTGTCTCAGTCATTCTTACTGGTTAGTTGTTTGTAGATACGTTAGCATGAATGTATTCTACAATTTCTTCGATAGTACTGCCTGGAGGGAATATTGCAGAAATCCCTACTTCTTTCAGAAATGGGTGATCATCGGTTGGTATAATGCCACCAGCAATTACTAGCACTTTCTTGTCGGTATTCTCCTGTAGTCGTTTCATAATTTCTGGAAACAGATGGTTGTGAGCACCTGACAGTATACTTAGCCCTAGTACATCAATGTCTTCCTGTAAAGCGGTGCGTGCAATTTTTTCAGGAGTTTGCTTAATGCCAGTGTAGATTACTTCCATGCCGGCATCTTTCAATCCTCGGGCTATAATCTTAGCTCCTCTGTCGTGTCCGTCTAAGCCAGGTTTGGCAATTAACACTCGTATTGGTTTACTCATATTCGCGTCCTTTAAAAGATACTTTCGGTATATTCACCATATTCGTTTCGAAGAATATTGGTAATTTCTTCTAGCGTGGCATATTCTTTAACTGCATCAATAATGGGTTGCATTAAATTATCACCTTGTTTCACTGCTGCTTCAATGTTGCGAAGGCGTTGTTCTACATTGGTGTTGTTTCTAGTATTTTTGATGTTATGTAGCTTGGTAATTTGTTCGTTTTCGTTTTTCGGATCTACTTTTAGGAGTTTAATGTCGGGTTGAGCTTCTTCCTGGAAGCAATTTACACCTACTAGTTTGTCTACTTTCGCTTCCAAATTCTGTTGAAGAGTATACGCACTGTCTTGAATTTCTTTTTGTACGTAACCCGATTCAATTGCCTGTACCATGCCACCCATTTGGTCAATTTTTTCCAGGTATTTTTCTACCTCAGTGCACATTTCTTTGGTTTTTGCTTCGATGTAGTAGGAGCCACCCAATGGGTCGGTTGTATTGGGTACATTGCTTTCATATCCCAGAATTTGTTGGGTTCGCAAAGCAATTTTTACTGCTTTTTCGGTGGGAAGGCTAAGGGCTTCGTCGTAGGAATTGGTGTGCAGCGATTGGGTTCCACCCAGTACTGCTGAAAGAGCTTCCAGTGTTACGCGAATGATATTGTTTTCGGGTTGCTGTGCGGTAAGGGAGGCACCGGAAGTTTGGGTATGGAAGCGCATTCGCTTTGATTTGTCGCTGGTGCTGTGAAAGCGATTGGTAATAATATTTGACCACAACCATCGGGCTGCGCGGAATTTAGCAATTTCTTCAAAGAAGTCCATACTGGAGTTGAAGAAGAAGGATAATCGAGGGGCAAATTGGTCGATATGCAAGCCAGATTCAATAGCTAATTTTACATATTCGATGCCATTGGCAAGTGTGAATGCCAATTCCTGCACCGCATTGGATCCTGCTTCTCGAATATGATACCCACTAATGCTAATGGTATTCCACTTGGGCATATTTTTGGAGCAGTACTGAAAGATATCTACAATGAGTTTTAAGGAAGGTTTGGGCGGAAATATATAGGTACCTCGGGCTACGTATTCTTTCAGTACATCGTTTTGGGTGGTGCCACGAATGGTGTCAAGAGGTAAACCCCGTTTTTCTGCCAGCGCAATGTACATGGCTAGTACAACAATGGCAGTAGAGTTAATAGTCATGGAAGTACTAATGTTTTCGATGGGAATTTCCCGAAATAAATCTTCCATATCGGCAAGGGTGTCAATGGAGACTCCTACTTTTCCTACCTCTCCTTTGCACATGGGGTTGTCGGAGTCGTACCCCAACTGGGTGGGAAGGTCGAAGGCTACACTTAAGCCGGTTTGTCCTTGCTCTAAAAGATATTTAAAACGTTTGTTGGTTTCGATTGAGGTTCCAAAGCCAGCGTATTGTCGCATTGTCCACAAACGCTGTGTATACATGGAACCATACACACCTCTTGTGTAGGGAGGTTTTCCTGGTACACCAATGTCACGATCAAAATTAATATTTTCGATATCTGCTGGAGAATACATGTCTTTTTTCATATCATTAAAACCTTACAACTTGAATTTTGCTATATTTATATCAGAATAAGTTTGTTTCACAAAATAATTACACTGGTGTTTATGTTGCACTGGTTATCAATTTGAATGCAACAGGAGCGACTATGAGCAAAGGTTTTGTGTTAGTTTATACTGGAAAAGGAAAAGGGAAGACAACCGCTGCCTTGGGATCTGCCCTTCGAGCATACGGTAGAGGAATGAGAGTGGCCGTTTTTTACTTCCTTAAAGATGCTAATCAGGGTGAGATATCTGTCATGAAACAGCTGGATGGGTTCGATTATTTCATATATGGCACCGGACGATTTATTGATTTCGAGAATATACTGCCCAGTGACCTGGAACCCATTCGTAACGGGTTAATAAAGCTGCAGGAAGTGTTGCAGAAACAAGAGTATGATATGATTGTGTTGGATGAAATACTGATTGCTTTGTATTATGGGTTGATTGAAACCAACGAGTTGTTATCCATTCTGGACACTCGAAACGGTACTCATATTATACTTACAGGCAGAAATGCTTCTAATGAAGTTTTAGAAATAGCCGATATTGCCAGTGAAGTTGAGAAACTGAAACATCATTTTGACAACGGTATTGACTGCATGGAAGGGATAGAATACTAATGAGTTCTGTACGAAGAATTGTAGTGGCTTCTCTTTTTATTGCGATAAGTGTGGTGGTAGGGAAAGCTCTGGAAACCGTACCAAACGTAGAACTTATAAGCTTTTCTGTTTGGATGTCAGCGTATGTGTTGGACCGAAAGTATAGCACGGTCGTTGGTGTAATTAGTTTTACAGTTTTTTCTTTACTGTCTCCGTATGGTGCTGCTCCTTTACCTTTACTTGTTGCACAGGCAATTGGTGGTGGATTAATCGGATTCTTGGGAGGATGGTTTGTGAAGGGTTCCAAAGTGGATCTCTCTAAATCGACTTTTCCATTCCATATAATTATGAAGTACTTGGTGTTTGGAGTACTTATTACTTTTGTGTATGATGTGCTTACAAATATAGGTGGTTTTGTTTCATTTGCTGAAAACAGTAGTACACTACTACTGTATCTTATTGGTGGTTTATCATTTGCATTGGTTCATATTATTAGTAATGGAATCATATTCATGATATTAACACCGCTTATGCAGAGAACATTAGATCAAATACATTACTTAAAAAGGAATTGATATGTGGATTCAAAAAGTAATTGAAGAATTGAAGAAAATGATAGAATTAGCCCATATTGGTGGGGGAAAAGAGAAGATAAATAAACAACATATGAAGGGTAAAATGACAGCACGAGAACGAATTGATGTACTTCTTGATGCAGGTACGTTTAACGAAATTGGGTCGTTTGTGAAATCAAAGAATAATGGTTTTCGAAAGCAACCCAACGAGTGCCTTGGAGATGGTGTTGTAACAGGATATGGGAAAGTGAATGGGGTGTTGGTATATGTCATATCACAGGATTTTACTGTAGCAGGAGGCTCTCTGGGTGAAAGCCATGCGCTGAAAATATGTAATTTAATGGATATGGCCATGGATAACAAAGCTCCAGTTATCTCTATTAACGATAGTGGTGGTGCTCGTATTGAAGAAGGTGTTCATTCCTTAAGCGGGTACAGTGAAATATTCCTTCGAAATACTCTGGCTTCGGGTGTGATTCCACAAATCTCTGTTATTTTGGGCAGTTGTGCTGGTGGAGCTTGTTACTCTCCTGGTATATGCGACTTTATATTTATGACAGAAAAAACAAGCCAAATGTTCATTACTGGTCCCCGGGTGGTAAAAACAGTAACGGGTGTCAGTTCTTCACTGGAAGATTTGGGTGGTTCTGATATTCACTCAAAAACTAGTGGTGTAGTACATTTTGTCTATCCTGATGATGAAACTTGTTTGGGTGGTGTGAAAGATCTTCTTAGCTATTTACCCAAAAATTACACAGAAAAACCACCTGAAAACCATGTTCGATTGCACACTTCATGCAACGGATTGGATGAAATTGTACCGGATAATCAGAAGAAAGTTTACGATATTAAAAAAGTAATTGACAAAATTGTGGACAAAGACAGTTTTCTGGAAGTGCATAAAAATTATGCCCAGAATATTGTGGTAGGTTTTTCACGCTTAAATGGAAAACCCGTGGGAATTGTTGCCAACCAACCCTACCACCTTGGTGGAGCTATTGATATTAATGCTTCTGACAAAGCAGCTCGATTTGTACGTTTTTGCGATTGCTTCAATGTACCCCTGTTAACGCTGGTTGATGTAACCGGTTTCTTGCCAGGTATTGACCAGGAACAGGATGGAATAATACGACATGGGGCCAAACTCTTATATGCTTTTTCAGAAGCTACTGTTCCCAAGGTTAGTTTAATATTGCGTAAAGCATATGGTGGGGCTTACATTGCCATGAATAGTAAAAAACTGGGAGCTGATGTAGTGTTTGCTTGGCCTATTGCACAGGTTGCTGTAATGGGTGCAGAAGGAGCTGTCGATATTATTTTCCGCAAGGAGATTAAGAAAAGTTCAGACCCTGTAGCTACGAGAAATCAGTATATTGAAGAATATAAGAAAGAGTTTATGAACCCGTATGTTGCTTCGGCAAATGGTTTTGTGGATGAGATTATTTTACCGGAAGTTACCAGAAAGAAACTAATTGATGCCTTTGAAATGCTAAAAGACAAGGATACTACAATTCCTGGTAAGAAACATGGTAACATTCCACTGTAATGTCTACTGTAAAGGAAGTGCACAAAATGGATGAATCTGCAAAAATAACTGCAAAATTGCCATACAAGGCTTTTTCTTTAGATACCGACAAAGAAAGGGAGTTAAGAAGCACGGATGGTGCAATTGCTTCTCCTGCATCTATAACGGATTTGGACAAAGTGCTTTTAGCAGCGATTGTTGCCTATAAACTGCAATTACCGAATACGAAACTTATTCCTGCCGATGAGTTACTGCAATCGGTTGGAATACTACAAACGGGAGACTTCTCATGATGTACATTGTAGAATTGAATGGTAAAAAATATAGCGTAGATGTAAATGAAGCTGCAGTTCATTTGCTTGGATTTGCAGATGATTCTACTTTACCACCAGCAACCGTACAAGATGATGAACACCATACTTTTGTTCGAGCCCCTATGTATGGAGTGATTTCTAAAATTGAAAAAAAACCTGGTGCTTCGGTAAAAAAGGGCGATCTGTTACTCATTCTTGAAGCGATGAAAATGGAGAATGAAATTGTTTCTCCCATTAATGGGAAGATAGCAGAAATTCGAGTTACTCCGGGAACCACTGCTCCTAAAAATTCGGTTTTGGTTGTTATTAAGCACTAGGAAGTTACTTTGTTCCGGAATGTACGCAATAGGAATGGATGGATGAGACTAAAACGTTTGGTTGCTTTCGTTCTGGTGTTTGCCTGCGTTGGTTTATTACTGAGTGTTCCTTCTGTATCTTTTTCAAAACCTTCCCGGAATTACTTTTTAGGAGTATTCCCACCTGGTAACCCAATGGATGGGTATGGATCGGCTATTCAACTTGGAATTACACGTCCACGATTGATTCTTTCGTGGAATATGTTTGAACCTTCTAAAGGAATGTACAATTTTGAGTTGTATGATAAACACTTATCTGTTCTTCATGAAGCAGGCATGAACCCTATAATGACTGTCAAATGTGATTCAGAATGGGGAACAATTAATGATAGCAGCGATCCCTCTTCTTCTGCTCCACCCATACAAATGAACGATTACATACACTTTTTAGAAACATTTGTTTCTAGGTATTGTACGAAAGTGCAATACTGGCAAATTGAAAACGAAGTATTCTCATATAACAAATACTGGAATGGATCTTCGGACGACTATATCCTTCTTCTACAAACTGCCTATACCACAATAAAAAAGTGTGACCCTTCTGCGAAAGTTGTTCTGCAAGGATTTGCACACCAGATGTTTCTGGAAGTGGAAGCAGGAAATGTAGAAGCTATAGAAATTTTCGATTCTTTTTTGAACCAGAATGAATATTACGATGTGATTGATTTTCATCAATCTTATGCCCCCGCAAGCGTTCCAACTATTCTGGATCGGTTACACAAAGAGATGTCTGAGCGTGGATTTTCAAAGGAAATTATTAGTACGGAGGCAGGCGATTTAGATTTACGTTTGTTTGGACAACATTTTATGCACATGGAAGACAATTCGATTCCTGCTGTTCCAATTGTTGAAGAGTTACTAGCTATACCTGCTTTGCAGGATATATTGCGCGAAATTTTGGTGGATGGCATTACAGAAGAGGAACGTATTGAATTTGCAATCTTTCTTTCTGATAACCCCCAAACGCGACCCATTTTAGAACGGTATCAGGCAGAGTGTCTTGTGAAACGTGTGCTATACACCTTTGGGGGTGGAGCAACTACTTTTAATCAGGTTGCTATGATAAACCAGAAGGAGAACCCTGTGGATTGGTTTTTTGCCATGATGGGGTTAATGGATAGCGAAGGCCACCACAAGCCTTCCTATTACACTTTCAAAATGATATCCGAGGTATTGCATGGTGTGCAGGACATTCAAGAGATACCTTTACAAGAAGAAGTAAATTTACCTGGTACAGAAACGAATGGAACCGATTCTGCCGTGCAAAGGCTATTCAAACTTTCGTATGCCGATGCTCCAGCACAATATATTGCGTGGATTGCTAATTCCGAAGGTATGCTTAATTTATCCACCATGCTGCCTTCTACTGTAAAGGTAACTCATTTCATTACTAAGCGGGGAATGACGAATAAGGATGCACTGGAAGAGTGCATTCAGTCTAGTGCTATAGCTATTAGCAATACACCCGTCTTAATTTCAGAATTCTAGCCTTTCGATTCATTCTAGATTCATTTCTGATTTTACTCTAGATTGCGAACTAGAGATAGCTTCTATTTTTTGGTGGCAAGTATAGAAACAAAATTCATATATTTTCCTGCTCCTGCCTCTATGGCGGGTCTGTCGCTATCGCTAAATTCCTGAAAATCGTTTGTACTGTGTACCCAGTCGTCCCATGCTTCATCAAAACAGTTCATTTCTGTTATTGACTTAATGTTTATTTTTTCTGATTTTTGCAGGAGTTCTTCCCACCATTGACACGTATGCATTTCCTTTATATCTTCTTTTTTCCAACTTAGTGCCATTTCTTCAGGTAGGTCTCCCAGTATTTCTTTTTTCA
>CAYRBR010000042.1:0-2407 GCA_964422555.1 uncultured Caldisericota bacterium
AGAAGTGTATTGGTATTAGAGAACATTCGATTCAACAAGGGAGAAACAAAGGGAGATGATGCTTTGTCCCGTGAAATTGCATCCCTTGGAGATTATTTTGTAAATGATGCATTTAGCTGTTGCCATCGAAATCATGCCTCTATTACTGGGATCCCAAAGTACCTCCCTACCTATGCCGGATTTCAGATGGAAAAAGAAATAAATGAACTCACTCAGCTGAATAATACACCCGATAGACCATTTGTTCTTTTACAGGGTGGAGCAAAAGTTTCTTCCAAGCTAGGATTACTAAAAATACTTGTGCACAAAGTTGACAAAATGCTCATTGGTGGGGGTATGTCTTTTACCTTTCTAAAAGCCATGGGGTATAATGTTGGGAAATCTTTACTTGAAGAAGATAAATTGGAAATGGCAAAGAGTATTATTGAGTTGGCGAAAGAAACCGGCACAAAACTTCTTCTGCCCAGAGATTTTCTTGTTACTGACAACATACAAAACCCTTCCATATTAAAGATTGTATCAATTCAGGATTTTCCCGATGATTTAATAGGGGTTGATATTGGTCCTTCTACGATTGCCATGTTCAAGCAAGATATAAAAAATGCCAAAACAGTTTTGTTTAATGGACCGATGGGAATATTTGAATATCGACCTTTTGAAAGAGGAACTCGAGAATTATATACATTTGCAGGCGATTTAAACGACGTTTATAAAGTAGCTGCTGGTGGCGATACTGCCGCCGCCATTGAACACTTTGGGGTGGATAACTATTTCTCCTATATTTCGATGGGCGGAGGAGCTACATTAGCTTATATTGAGGGGAAACCCTTGCCCGGAATTCAACAGATTATGGAGTAAAATTGGATATGAAAACGAATGATATCAGAGCTAAATTCCTTCAGTATTTTAAAGATAAAGACCACCGAATTATCGAACCATCTCCTTTACCGGTTGATGATCCAACCTTACTGTTTACAGTGGCGGGGATGGTACCTTTAAAACAATACTATTTAGGGGAATCAACTCCATTATCATTGCGAATGACCTCTTCTCAACCATGTTTACGAACAAACGACATAGATAATGTTGGAGTAACTCCAAGGCACCATACTTTTTTTGAGATGCTAGGGAATTTTTCTATTGGAGATTACTTCAAAAACCAGGCTATTGAATATGGCTGGGATTTTATTACAAATCATCTTAAGATTGATTCATCTAAAATATGGGTTACAGTTTATCCCGAAGATGTTGAATCGAAAAGAATATGGAGTCAGTTTCTTCCGAACACAAGAATTATTGATTCTTCTGATAATTTTTGGCAAATGGCCGACGTAGGGCCTTCTGGATTTGACTCAGAGATCTTTGTTGATTTAGGTGAATCGGTAGGATGTGGTTCTGAAGAATGCAATCCACTATGTGAGTGTGGACGATTCTTGGAAGTATGGAATTTAGTTTTTATGGAGTTCAATCTTGAAAAAGATGGAACAAAAACTCCACTTCCACGAAAAAATATTGACACGGGTATGGGATTAGAACGAATTTCATGCGTTGTTAATAATGTAACCAATAACTTTGATACCGATCTGTTTATCCCCATAATTCGATCTATTGAAGAGAAGGTAGGTTTTTCCCGAGATACGAACCGTGTTCGTTTTAACATCATTGCAGATCATGTTAGAGCTATCAGTTTTATGATTGCTGACGGCGTATTTCCTGAAAACAGTAAGCATGGTTATGTTTTAAGGCGATTGATTCGCAGAGCAAAACTCTCGGGTCATTTACTAGGAATTAAGGATCTGTTTTTACCATCTCTCTGTGATATTGTCATTCAAGATATGGGGAAACATTATACACATCTCGAGACAAATAAAGAAAAAATTGAAATGGTTGTATCAAACGAAGAACAGCAATTCAGCAATACTCTTGAAGACGGTTACTCCATGTTCCAGGATGCTTTAAAGAATGTCAGTAAAGTATTTCCTGGCGATGTTGCATTCAAACTTCATGATACGTATGGGTTTCCCATAGAGTTAACCAAAGAACTGGTTCGTGAGCATAAACTTGCTATTAATGAAGAGCAGTTTCATACGCTTCTTAAGGAGCAAAAAAAACGAGCTAAAACTGTTCATTCTTTTTCAAACACCATTAAAGAAACCGATTTCTGGGTACAATTAAAAAACCAAGTTGGAAAAACTCATTTTCTTGGATACGAGAGAGATGCCACATCTGCATCAGTACTTTCCATAATTTACGATGGAACGGAAGTAGAAAATGCCACCGAAGAAAATGGAAACTACTTAATTGTAGTAAATCAGACTCCCCTGTATCCCGAAAAGGGAGGTCCTGTTGGAGACCAGGGAGAGATTCGCTCCAACAATGGGCAAATGAAAATTGAAAGAACCTTTTC
>CAYRBR010000042.1:2507-9122 GCA_964422555.1 uncultured Caldisericota bacterium
TTAACGGAAGACCAACTTTTTCAAGTAGAAGACTATGTGAACGACTGGATTGCTCGATCTGAATACGTAAAAACAGATGTAAAAACATTACAACAAGCTATGCAAGATGGAGCCACTGCATTGTTTAAAGAAAAATATCAAGACACTGTTCGGGTGGTAAAAATCTGCGATATATCGAAGGAGCTTTGTGGAGGATTACACGTTAGTAATACCTCAGAACTTCGAGTTTTTGGGATCGTAAAAGAATCAAGTGTAGGTTCCAATTTGCGAAGAATTGAAGCAACTGTTGGGAATAAGGCAATCGAACGATTTCGTAATTATGGGAAACAAATCGCTGAAGCTAAGAAGCACCTAGATAAACCAGGTTTGGACATTATATCTGCAATTGATGCAATTGAAGGAGAAGTAAAATCAAAAGAAAAAGAGATTAAAGAACTTCAATCGCAACTTTTAATGTGTATGACAGACGATGTTCTTGCCAATGCAGAGACTATTGGATCTGTTGAATATATTTGCAAGGCAGTTCAAAAAGCAGATATGAATTTACTGCGAAGTTTCGCTGACCAGCTTCGAAAAAAATCTCAGAAACCTTTAGTTATGTTTATCTATTCTAAAAATGGAACAAAAACTATAGGTGTTGTAGCAAGCTCTGGAGAAGTTAACTGTAGAGAGTTGTTGAAGCAATTACAAAAAGAGTATTCCATTCGAGGAGGAGGAAATCCAAAACTTGTTTCTTTAGGAGATATACAGTCTGATTCATTACAGGCTGTATCAAATAGTATTAAAGACATTCTTGATAAGAATGAAGTATAACTCTCTTGGAAGAACCAACATACAGGTTTCTGAATTAGCATTTGGTACTCTGGTTATAAGTCCTTTACAGGCAAATATTCCTAAAAAGGAAGCTCAGTATCTTTTAGAATATGCTTTTGAAAAGGGAATCAATTTCTTTGATACTGGACACCTTTACGACAATTACCCGTTTTTCTCAAATATTCCAACTGCCATGAAAAACAAAATGGTTATTTCTTCTAAATCATATCAACCAACATTTGAAGGGATGATGGCTGAACTGGAGTACGGTTTACAGACAATTAAAAGAGATTATTTTGATGTTTTTATGCTCCATGAACAAGAGAGTACATTAACATTAAAAGGTCATAGAGAGGCTTTAAGAGCATTGCAGGTTGCTAAGAAACAGGGGAAAGTACGAGCAATTGGGGTATCTACTCATTCTGTACTCCTTACAAAACAATTACTTTTGCATCCTGAATTTGAAGTAGTCCATCCAATCTTTAATAAAGTTGGTCACGGATTGATGAATGGAAACATTGAGGAACAAGTATCGAATGTAAGAAATTTGTATCAGGCAAACACGGGGGTTTTTCTTATGAAACCTTTGGGAGGGGGTAGGCTATACAAAGATTTTTTGGAGTCTTTGTCTTGGGTTCGAGACTACTCTTACCGACATTCTGTTGCAATTGGTTTTAAAAATAAACAAGAGATTGATGTAGATATTGCCATATTTGAAAATCGGTATCAAGAATCGATGAAAGAAACATTGCACCTTGAGAAGAAAAAACTGTTTTATAGGAGAGAATTGTGTGCGATGTGTTTAAAGTGCTTGCATTTCTGTCAGTTTCAGGCGATCCATCATGATAAAGAAAACGACTGCATTGTTATTCAGGAAGATAAGTGTGTAACCTGTGGTTATTGTGTTGCACATTGTCCTTCATTAGCACTGCGTATTATATAAATATGGTATACTGTAATTATGATTGTGGCTTTTGATTATGGAACAAAATTTATTGGAGTGGCAGTAACTGACGAAAATGAAATATTCTCTTTTGCCAGGTGTTCAATTCCAACTGATACCTATTCGAAAGATTCATCTATATTGCTGGAGATGATCCCTCAGATTCAAAGTGCAAGAATACTTGTTGTAGGGTATCCAGCAAATTTGAAAAACAAAAAAACCATTTCTACCCAGCACGCACTCGATTTTTTTAATCAACTAAAAAAACAATTTCCATCGAAAGAAGTTACATTGTTCGATGAGCGTTTTACTGCTACAATTGCTTTGCGTATCACTAATTTGAGCCGAACAAAGAACAATAAAAAGAAGAAGCAGCAAATTCGAAATGAAAAAGACATGAAAGAAGCTCAAATATTATTACAAGATTATTTGAAGAAAGTGGAAAATGAGAAAAACAAGATTGATTGATATTCATTCAAAAAAAAGTAAAACAAAACGAGGAGCACTTGTTCTTATTGTGATCCTGGGTTTTCTTCTAATTGCCTCCTGGACAGCATACAATTGGTACCTAGATGGAATTAGTGTATCTTATAATGGTCCGGTTTCCTTTACCATTTCTCAGGGAGAATCAATTGACTCCATTATTAGTACCTTGAAAGAACTTGATTTAATCCAGAATGAAGTAGCTTATAAAATGTATCTGAAAATTCACAAATACGATTCGATGATTAAAAGCGGAGAATATACTTTTGATGAAGGTATTCAGAATACCGATGAACTTACGCAATGGTTGTTACAGGGACAGGAGAAAGTGTACAGTTATACAGTGCCTGAAGGTTGGACTATTAACCAGATTGCAGTTATGTTGTTTGAAGAAAAGTTAATTGAAGATCCAATCGAGTTTATGGATTTATCCAAATATAACGGTGGATGGTTTAAATTTAGATTTCAGGAAGAAGTTCAGCAAACAGATACCTTAGAAGGATATTTATATCCAGAGACCTATTTTGTTACAAAACCAGATTCCAAAAAAATTATTGAACAAATGCTACGCCAGTACGATAGCATGATTGAAGACGAATACCTTTTACGAGCAGAAGAAATAGGCATGTCGTGGAATGAAGTCATGATTCTTTCGTCGATTGTTGAGAAGGAAGCTGCTGGTCCCACCGAAATGGATATTGTTTCTTCTGTATTCCACAATCGACTTCGAGATGGTTGGTTGCTACAGTCATGTGCTGCTCTTGAATATGCTGTACCGAGAGAAGGATATGTTTTTTCTACCGAAGAATTGAAAACAGATACTCCTTACAATACCTATATGTATGCAGGCTTACCCCCTACACCAGTTTGTAATCCGAGCATTGATGCTATTAAAGCGACATTATATCCAGCTCCTACCGATTACTTCTATTTTGTTGCCAAAGGGGATGGAACACATGCATTTAGTAAGAATCTAACAGAGCACAATAGAAATGTTCAAAAATACATCCACTAGCTGGGAAGAAATTAAGTATCTACTGATGATACCTTCTTCTGAAATTTGGTTTGTACAGAATGTGATTGAGACATTTGATGGGATCGCTCTTCTAACATCGGCCAATATGGAAAAGGAAGAAGGTTATTTTACAGTTTTATCTAATACAGACCAGATTGAGGTTTTGCATTCCATTATCCTGGAGTTACAAAAGACAATCCCCACACTACGTATTTCCCAGGAGGTGCATTGTGGAAGCTAAGATAAAACCGGACAAGATTGTAGAAACACTGTCGGATATTCCCCTTTCGTTACTACAGGAATGGGGTATTAGAGGGGTTATTCTGGATGTAGATAATACCATATTACCACGGAATTCTAAGGATATACCAGACTCTAATTTTAATTGGATACAGCTGGTTAAACAAGAACATAAGGTAGTGATTGTTTCAAACAACACAGCAGGAAAGATAAAACGAGTATCAGTTCCTTTAGATTTACCCTATGTTTCCTGGGCTGCAAAACCAATACTCTACTATTTTCGGAAAGCAGCAAGGAAAATGGGTTTAACAAATGATCTTCGAAAAATCTGCATGATTGGAGATCAGTTATTTACAGACATTAAGGGAGCGAAGGGTTGTGGGATGAAAACTATTTTAGTACACCCAATTGATCCTTCAAATGACATGATTTGGACAAGAATTAAAAGAAGAAGAGAGGACTATTGGTTAAAAAAATGGAGCTACGATTATTCACTAAAGATTTGATTTCCAATCAACTGCAAAAAAAGTACAAAATCTCGGATATGGATTGGGATGGGACTGATCTTATCATTCATTCTGAGATTCCAGTTCCTGAGCAGGTAAAAACTAAGTTGAAGCAAGAGCTTGGATTGGAAATGCAGTATATGTTCAATAAGGATCCTGCTTTATCGGGAGATGAATCGTTAGAGTGTTTTTTCCAGGCAGCTTTTGAGAAGCGTGCAACTGACATTCATTTTGAGCCTTTAGATAAAGCTGTCCGAGTACGATTGCGAATAGATGGGTATTTACAGTCTGTAGATACTCTTAGTTTTACAGAGTATGCCAGGATGCTTCGAGTAATCAAAATTCAGGGTGGGATGGATATTGCCGAGAATCGATTGCCACAAGAAGGAGGCTTTCGACATGAGAATCGTCGGCACGACATTCGAATTTCCATATTGCCTTCCTTGTATGGAGAAAAAGCAGTTCTTCGAATTCTTCCACTTGAAAACAACTTACAAGAACTTAGCAAACTAGGGATGAGTTCACACCAAATTGACATTGTGCTACAGGCTCTTTCTAAAAAGAGCGGGTCGATCATTATTAATGGACCAACAGGTTCAGGAAAATCCACCACATTACATGCTATTTTACACGAAATTAACTGTGAAGAGAATTCGGTGCTTTCCATTGAAGATCCGATTGAAATTATTAATCCTTTCATTACACAGTTTCAAGTAAATGAACCTTTGGGTTTGACTTATGCTGAATACCTACGCCGATCACTACGACAAGATCCGGATGTTATTCTGCTAGGAGAAATTCGAGATTCTGCAACTGCCAGATTGGCGTGTGAAGCTTCTTTAACGGGGCACTTTGTATTGTCTACTATTCACACCAAAACAACTCTTGATGTAATTTATCGACTGCTTGAAATGCAATTGGAACCTTTTTTAATTGCAGATGCTGTCCAATTGCTCATCAATCAAAGGCTGGTTAGAAAAAACTGTCCTTACTGTTCAGAAGAGGAATCTCTTCCTCAATCGATGAGTGCTTTGTTTAAAACAAGCACACAAAGGAAAGGAAAAGGATGCGAAAGGTGTAACTTTACAGGATATTTAGGTAGAGCTGGATTATTCGAGCTAAATGAGATTACTCCAGAAACCAAGAAAGTTATCTTACGGTATCGCTCCAGTTCAAAAATGGATTCTTATCCTTCTATCATTAACAAAGGGATACAGTCACCTTTACTACAGCAGGCAATACGACTGATTGAAAAAGGTGATGTTTGTTATCAGGAAGTAATTCCATGTTTGTAAGTAAAAAGAATAAGATGGTATTAACTGAAAACGAGAAAATTCAGTTTTTGTTTCAATCTAGTATGATGTTGTCTCAGAAGGTTTCTGTATCCAAAGCTCTTGAGATATTGATAAAAACTCAAAAATCGAAGAAGTTAGTGTTGTTGTGTAAAAATCTTACGATGTATATTAAACAGGGGTATTCCTTAACAGATTCTGCAAAAAAAATTTTAAATCTTCCTCCATTTTTTTCTTCCATTCTTGAAAGTGGGGAACGAACAGGGCACTTAGGTCAATATTTGCTTGAATCGTACAGATATTACAAAACCAGGAATGACAATAAAAAAAAGCAACAGTCACAGGCATTTTACCCTTCATTTGTTTTTATTGCTACTTCTTCGATGTCAATAGCACTAATGTGTTTTGCAATTCCATCTATGGTACAGCTTTCTGAGTCATTGAATCTTACCTTACCCGATGCTACTTTGTCAATGATTGCACTGTTCTCTTGGTTACGATCTTATTGGTACTGGGTGTTAGTAGGAACAGTTGTGTTTGCATTATTGGTATACCTTACAATTCGGAAGTTTCGATATTGTTTTGATTGGCTCAGTATGAAGATTCCCTTTTTTCGGAGTAGGATTGTTCGCAGAGAAATAGTTTCTATGCTAACTCTGTTTTCAATGCTTCTAAAAGATCAGGTACCGATTGAACATTCACTTGAATATGCAGTTGAAACGATACAGAACCAAGCATTTAAGGATGAACTTTCATATACACTTCAATCAATTCAGCAAGGGCAAATGGATTTTGAAAAATGGAATCATTCATTTGGGAAAGATATATACTTGCTCTCCTTTCTAAAATCAAGTATCAACACAAAACAACTAATTGAGAACACCGATTTCTTTATTACTATTATGAAGCAAGAAATGGAAGAGAAGAGGAAAAAGATGACCAGGCTCATTGAGCCTTTTTCGCTGGGACTTATTGGAGTGATTGTATTACTTGTTATTACAAAAGTGTACTTACCCGTTTTCGAAATGTTTAGTACAATGGATTGGATGAGTGGATTCTAGTATCATTATTTGATACACTCAGAGAATATCAATATGCTTTTTGGAGGATACCATGAGTGAAGAGAACAAAGATCTTACAAGTACTTATGATGAGATTGAAGAGAACCTAACCGATTCTGGGACATGGATTCAACGTCCTCGAAAAAAACAGAAGAATTTTATATGGCTAATAGTAGCTATCGTTATATTTGTAATGCTTGCTGGATATTTTGCCTATAGTTATTTTACAGTACCGGAAACGATTCAATCGTAAGAACCCGTT
>CAYRBR010000042.1:9132-14070 GCA_964422555.1 uncultured Caldisericota bacterium
GCGGAAGTCGTAGGACTCGAACGTGGCGGTGACGGTCAGCAGATCGTCGAGCTCGGAGAGGGTGAGGAGCTGACCGGTCCTCGTCCACTTGTTGAGCACGGGTTGGTAGTCTGCGGCGACGTATTCTCTCGCGCCCTTGTCGAGAGTGACGGTCGTGGAGGCGCACGCGTTGATGAAGAGATTATTATATTGAAAGAAGAAGCATCTGAACTATTTGATGTCCAAATACAGGCTTGGTTCTTACAAGATCCTGAATTAGAAGTAAAGGTAAACAAGTTTGAATCAAAAATTACGCAGTTAATGGAAGCAATTCGCCAATATTATGTTATTGAGAAACATGGTAGTGAAATTGAGGCAGAGGATAGCCTTGTTGATTTCCTGCAGAACCTTGAATATGAAGGGGTTATGTTAACGCAGAAGTCAATTCCGTTCTATCTAGAGAAATACCAGGCATTGGGAGAATAAACAATGGAAGCTATATTGCAGAAATACTTAGACCAGGCTCTGTCTTTAGGAGCTTCGTATGCCGATATTCGGATTGAAGATATCCAATCACAAAATATTCATGTGAAGAATGAGGGAATAGAGCAATTAGTTAACGGAGAAAAAAAAGGATTTGGGATACGAGTTTTAAAGAATGGATCTTGGGGGTTTGCTTCCTCAAATCTATATACTGATTCTGAAATTGAGAAGACTTTAAAAAGAGCTATTCGAATTGCAGAAGTATCGGCAAGTGTTTCTCAACAAAAGATTACTCTTCATCCTGTTCCTGTTGTAAAGGATACCGTTCCCTCTCTGGCAAAAACAGATCCATTTACGATTTCATTATCGGAAAAAATAGATCTTCTGAAAGAAGCTACGGCAGCAATGAAAATTCATCCATCTGTCATGATTCGGAATGCCACTTTTTCTTTCCGAAAACTATATAAGATATTTGCTTCAACGGAGGGATCTTATATTCGACAGGAGCGACATGAGACAGGTTGTGGAATAACTGCATTTGCCAGGAATGAATCGGACATACAGAGTCGATCGTATCCAAATGCCTTTGGTGGAGATTATTCAACATATGGATGGGAATTTGTTCTTGCAACTGACTTAGTTGGTCATGCTGAACAATGTGCACAAGAGGCTATTGAGTTATCAAAAGCTCCTACATGCCCATCTGGAACAAAAGATATTATCATTATGGGGAACCAATTGGCTCTGCAGATACACGAATCTATTGGACATCCTGCCGAATTAGACCGAGTTCTTGGGTTTGAGGCAGCCTATGCTGGTACATCGTATATGACGCTGGATAAATTAGATGTATCCCAAATTGCATCTACTATTGTTGATATTACAGCTGATGCTACAATCCCAGGATCGTTTGGCTATTTTGCCTACGACGATGAGGGAGTAAAAGGACAAAGAGATTTTATTATTAAGAGTGGTGTTTTATCGGGCTATCTTAACTCGAGAGAAACATGTTCCATAACGGGTAGTAAACCGATGGGTGCAATGCGTGCCGATGGGTATTGGAACTATCCTCTTATTCGTATGACTTCCATTAATCTGGAACCGGGGAACCAAACTCTTGAAGATTTGGTCTCAGGTATTGATGATGGAATTCTTTTCGATGGAATAAAAAGTTGGTCAATTGATGATAGAAGGTTGAATTTCCAATTTGGTACACAATACGGTAGACGAATTAAAAACGGTCAGTTAAGAGAAGTAGTAAAAAATCCAACTTACGCAGGGATTTCTCCTGTTTTCTGGAATTCTTGTGATGCTATTGGCAACGCAGATCTTTGGCATGTTTACGGAGTCCCAAATTGTGGAAAAGGAGAACCTGGACAAACAATGCGATTGTCTCATGGCACCTCTCCTGCACGATTTCGAAATATTAAGGTGGGAGTTACAGAATGAGTATTTTAGAAACCCCAATAATCACACAATTAGAAAGCACCCTTAAACAGAAGTGTTCTGGGTATCAATACCAGATAACCATTGGTACTTCAGAAACCTATATGCTTCGGTATGCAAAATCGAGAGTTCATCAGAACAATCATTCCAGTGATTCACATATCGATATTCAACTAGTGAAAGATAATAAGATTGCCTCTGTTTCTCTTAATCAATGGAAACAGGAAGAGGTATCATCCATTATAGAACAATTAAAAGAGACTTGTTCATTAGTGCAAGAGAACCCTGAATTTGTTGGCTATCCTTCTGAAACTGAAATCATTCACACCGAAGAAATCGAAGATATTCAATCTGAACCTTTTTCAGAAGCTGGTGGGAAAATCCTCTCCCAGGTTTTTAAAGAAGCAACATCAAATTCGATTGATGCCTACGGAAAGCTAATGTTCGAGAATCACCATATTGGAATTCTTAACTCAAACGGAATTAGAAATGAATCGAGAGTATCTTTTACCAAATGTCAGACTCAAATGATGAAAGGTCGTCTTTCTGGGTTTGCTCAGACTTCAGGTTCATGTATACAAGAATTAGAAATTGAACGAATGACAAAAGATGCTGTAGCTACATGTTTACAGAGTGAAAAACCGATTGAGATTGAACCTGGTATTTACCCTGTAATATTAAAACCTGAAGCCGTAGCTGATTTAGTTCAAATGATGAGTTTTGTTTCCTTTGGCACAAAGGGTATTGACGAGAAAAGATCTTTTTTGTCCGATAAACTCCATAAACAGATTATGAGTCCGATTTTGTCTATTACAGATGATCCAACCCACCCGAAGCAAGTTGCATTCTTAATGGATTCTCAAGGTGTAGTTCACTCAAAGCCTGTGAAACTTGTAGAGAACGGTGTATTCTCAAATATGGTTTTTGACTATAAGTATGCCATGAAGTATGATAAGGCTAATACAGGAAATGCTACACCTGGAAATAGAGGACCTTTTCCATTTAATCTTGTTCTTTCCTCATCGGAAACACAACAGGAAGAAAAACTCATTAAAAACTTACAAAAAGGAATACTGATTACTCGTTTCTGGTATGCTAACCCGGTTAATCCAATGAAGGGTGAGTTGACAGCACTCACACGAGATGGAACTTTTTTAATTGAAAACGGGAAGCAAATTCCAATTAAAAATCTGCGATATACGGACAGTGTTTTTAAAATACTATCTAGTGCCATAGCAGCAAGCACAACCAGTCGATTTTTTGGTTCCAGTTTTATGGGTGTTGTTGCTCCATCATTACTCTGCGAAAGAATGCGTTTTACTGAATCTTTACCCGAATAAGAGAATTTTCGGGAACTGAAAAACTAACTTTTTTCCAGGGTTGCTTCCCCTGTTTGGAATAGTGCGTACTTCGCTAGCAATGGACCAACTATTTGGCTATAGATTACATTTGCAACAACAATAGTAGTAATAAACTCAAATTCTGGAAATGTATTCTTTACAGATAAAGCAAATCCTATTGCTACACCCGCCTGGGGTAACATTGCATAACCAAGGTATTTACTGAATTTTTTAGGAATTTTCGCAATATGTCCTGCTACTTCTGTCCCATACAATTTTCCTATAGTACGTAAGAGGATTGTAGCTAAACCAATCCAACCAACTTGTGGCAATATAGTAATGTCAAGGTTAGCCCCAGACACTATGAAGAACATTAACATAATGGGGGGAGAAAAATTCTCAATTGTTCCAAATACTCTTGACGAAACATTTGAGAAATTAGAAAATGCGCCACCTAGGGCCATGCAACATAATAAGGGAGACAACTTGAATGTGGTACACAATCCAGTAGCAATCAAAACCATTCCTAACGAAGAAAGTAAATATGCTGTATCATTACGAAGGCGTTGGCATCCATAGGCTAGAAGAAATCCCAAAACAATCCCAAGCCCGAGAGAAAGGAAAATATCCATCACTGGAACGAAAATGGAGTATCCAATGTTCGTAATTCCTCGACCTAGCATTATTTTGCTAACGACAATCATAATATCAAACAGAAGGATACCAACAGCGTCGTCTATTGAAACTGCAGCCAGCAAGAAATTAGTAAAAGGACCTTTCGCTTTATATTCTCGTATTACCATAAAAGTACTGGCTGGTGCAGTTGCTGCTGCGATTGTTCCAAGCAGTAAGATGGAAGGTAAAGAAAGATGAAGCCACTTGTTAAATGCAAATAAACCCAGAGAGACGATTAGTGTTGTAAAAACAGCTTGAAGAATAGACAAAACAGCCCCAGGTTTCCCAACAATCTTAAGATTTTTTAGGAGAAAAGTTTCTCCAATTGAAAATGCAATGATTGACAAGGTAACCTGAGTGATTGTAGTATCGTGACTTAACAAAGAAGGATTGACTAAGTTGAATACGCTGGGACTCATCAACATTCCGATAATAATATATACGAGAACAGCGGGGAAATTGAATTTCTTTAAGAGTTGTGCTCCAACAAATGAAATAATAACGATGAAACCAATATTTAGGATCAGATTTGATGTAAGGAATGACATATTATTCCTTTACTCCCTTGGAGATATTTGCTTCTCCGGTTTTGAACAAAGCACGTTTTGCAAGCAAAGGACCAAAGACTTGACTTACTACTACATTGGCTAGAACAATGGTGACAATAAAATCAAATTGAGGAAACATTTTTTTTACAGTTAATGCAAAACCTATTGCTACACCTGCCTGAGGGAGCATGGCATATCCCAAATACTTGGCAATTTTCGGAGGAGATTTCGTAATGAACCCAGCAATAGATGTCCCATATACCTTCCCTATAGTACGTAATACTATAACAACGATACCAATAATTCCAACGGAAGTGAGTACTTTTATGTCGAGACTTGCACCAGATACAATGAAGAATAGCAACAAAACGGGTGCAGTAAAACTGTCCAGACTGGAAAATGTTTGCGTTGCATTATTGGAGAAATTGGAGAAAATTCCTCCCATTGCCATGCAACATAGAAGAGGA
>CAYRBR010000043.1:0-1722 GCA_964422555.1 uncultured Caldisericota bacterium
AGCTGCAGGAATTCTGTCTGGTATGAATTTGGGTCAAAATATCCATGCTGCTTTGTTGGTTCGAGGTTCTCAGGAAATGAAGCGATTACTACAAGCCATGGGAGCAACCGATCACACAATGTATGGACTTGCCTGTTTGGGGGATCTTATTCTAACCTGTTCTTCTCCAAAAAGTAGAAATTTCTGGGCAGGACTTCAATTGTCAAAAGGGATAACAGCTGATTATTTGCGAACACAGTCGGGCAAGACGATTGAAGGAATTGACAATTTGCACGCATTGTTGCATATGGCGCAATTGCATTCAGTAGAACTTCCTATTTGTTCTAAGTTACAGGAAGTTTTATTTGAAAATAAAGATGCGAAAGAAGCTATTCTTGAATTGATGAAGCGTGATTTGAAACAAGAGTAGTACTTGCTTTTTTTGCGATATTTGTATAATGTTTAAAGTAATCTTTGGCTTCGGAGCGTGGCGCAGTTTGGCTAGCGCACCAGCATGGGGTGCTGGGGGTCGGAAGTTCGAATCTTCTCGCTCCGACCATCTTTTTTCCTTCTTAATTTCGGGGAGTGGCTCAGTTTGGTAGAGCGCTTGGTTCGGGATCAAGAGGTCGGAAGTTCAAATCTTCTCTCCCCGATTTCTCATCCTCTTCTTTTTTCACCTATGAAGTTTTCTGAATTTTCCTATAATATTCTTGGTATTATTTGTATTGAACTGATCTGAAAGGAGATCGAAATGAGTAATGACAATCAATCTGTAGAACAACTTCGACATACTGCTGCTCATATTTTGGCACAGGCTGTTAAGAGATTATATCCGGAGGTGAAATTGGGCATTGGCCCTTCTACAGAAACAGGTTTTTACTACGATTTTGATCGAGAAACTTCCTTTACTCCCGATGATCTTGAAACCATTCAGGAAGAAATGAAGAATATTATCAAAGAGAATCTTCCTATTGAACGAAAAGAAATATCCAGAGAAGAAGCTGAAAAGCTTTTGAAGGAACAGGGTGAAACCTATAAGCTGGAACTTTTAAAGGATATCCCGGAAGGGGATCCTATATCAATATATCAGCAAGGTGAGTTTATCGATCTTTGTCGAGGACCTCATTTAGCATCTACTGGTCGAGTTAAATTCTTTACACTGTTAAAGCTTGCTGGCGCGTATTGGCGGGGGAATGAAAAGAACCCTATGCTGCAACGTATTTATGGTACTGCATTTTTCGACAAAAAAGAATTAAAACAGTATTTGCATCTTCTTGAAGAAGCAAAGAAGCGTGATCATAGAAAAGTAGGTAAAGATCTTCGTATTTTCACTTTTAACGAACAAGTTGGTTCAGGCTTCCCAATTTGGCTTCCAAACGGGGCCAAACTGTTACGAATGATAGAAGAGTACGACATTCAGAAGCATGAAGAATCCGGTTATAAAGAAGTGCGAAGTCCTCATTTAGGACTGGTTGACCTGTGGAAAACCTCAGGGCATTACTATCATTATTTAGATAGTATGTTTCCTCAAATGGAAAGAGATAATCAAACATTTATGGTGAAGCCCATGAATTGTCCCTTTCACTTAACTGTTTATAAACAAGAATTGCGAAGCTACCGAGAATTACCTATCCGTTACTTTGAATTAGCAAATGTATATCGATATGAAAAATCAGGTGTTTTACACGGGCTTTTACGAGTACGAAGTTTTGAACAGGATGATGCTCATATTTTCTGTACGCG
>CAYRBR010000043.1:1732-13877 GCA_964422555.1 uncultured Caldisericota bacterium
AAGATTCTCTAAGAGAAAGATGAAATAAAAATTTTTTCAATTCCAGGATGATGCTCATATTTTCTGTACTCGTGATCAATTGGAATCGGAGCTGAACAATATTCGAGTGTTTTCTGAAAATCTGTTCCATGATTTTGGATTTGAAAATCTGGAAGTATTTGTCAGTATTCGAGACCAGGCTCATATTGATGCGGGTAAATATACAGGCGATCCTGCAGAATGGGATATTATTGAACAGGAGTTTATTTCTATTGTTGAGCGAATGGGTATTCCCTATCAGATCGACCCGGGCGAAGCCAAGTTTTATGGTCCCGCCATTGATATCAAAGTAAAAGATGCTCTGGGAAGACTCTGGCAATGTACCACAATTCAAGTAGATTTTAATTTACCAACGAAGTTTGGTTTAAAATACATTGGAGAAGATGGGGAAGAACACACTCCGTTTATGCTTCATACAGCAGCTTTAGGTTCAATGGAACGATTTATTGCAATATTATTGGAACATTACGGTGGGAATTTACCACTTTGGATTTCTCCAGAACAGGTTCGGATTATTCCCATATCGGACGACAATGTACCCTTTGCAAGAGAAGTTGCCGGTAAATTAAAGGAGAATAATATTCGTGTTACGGTAGATGAGAACTCCGATCGAATGAATGCAAAAATTCGAAAAGGGGAAATTGAGAAAATTCCTTATCTTCTCGTGATTGGAAAAAAAGAAGAAGAAGATAAAATGGTAAGCGTTAGAAAGCGGCATCGAATAAACTTGGGTACAATGACACTAACAGAAGTCATTAACCGGCTTTTGGAAGAAAACAGTAACAAAATAATTGAGTAAAGGTAACTGGTTCGTATCTTGACAATTACGTCCTGTTTATGTAAAAATAGTAAGAATTTTAATCTTTGGAGGTAGTATATTAAACAACAGCATAGAATTAACGGAAGCATACGAGCTAAACAAGTCAGGTTAATTGACGAAGTAGGCAACCAGGTCGGTGTAGTAGATACTTTATCGGCTCTTAATATGGCAAGAAATAAGGGTTATGACTTAGTGGAAATAGCCCCACACAGTCGACCCCCGGTTTGCAAAATTATGGACTATGGAAAATATGTTTACGATTTGGCTAAGAAAAATCGTGAAGCTAAGAAAAAACAAGTCCATAACGACTTAAAAATCTGCAAGGTTGGTTTGAATATCGCAGAAGGCGATTTTATGGTTCGAATGAATCGAATTAAAAAATCACTATCTTCTGGTGATAAAGTGAAACTAATTATTATGTTTAGAGGTCGTGAGATTATTTACAAAAAGCACGGCTTCCAAATGGTAGAACGAATTTCCAATATTGTAGAAGAACAAGGCAAGCTGGAAGGACCTCCTAAAATGGAGGGACGAAATATTATTGCTATTTTAGCCCCAATCTCAAAGAAAGGATAGTCACATGAAACACAAAATACGCTCTTCAAGAACAGCAAAGAAACGATTTAAAATTACCGGTACTGGAAAAATTATGTACCTAAAAAGCGGACATAACCATATGCTCAGTAAAAAGAAAACGGTCACCCGAAAAGCTTTAAACGAACAGCATCAAGTACCAAAAGACAAACTACGCGTTGTACGATTAATGATTCCGAACGTGAAAATTCACAAATAGAATTAAAAATTATTAGCAAGCAAGGAGATTATTATGCGAGTCAAAGGTGGATTTGCTCGTCGCCGTAGAGTAAAACGGCTGATGAAAAAAGCCCGAGGTTACCAGGGATCCTCAAGTAGACGATTCCGAGCGGCCAAAGAACGAGTAATGCATGCAGAACGTAATGCATATGTCAGTAGAAGATTAATTAAACGAGATTTCAGAGCATTGTGGATTCAAAGAATCAATATTGCCGTTAGGTTAAATGATTCTGGTATGAACTATTCAAAATTTATTAATGGTTTAAAAAAATCTGGAATTACCCTGAACAGAAAAGTTTTAGCTCAAATTGCTGTTGAAAACAAAGATAACTTTTCTCAGCTTGTAGGAGTTTCCAAACAAGCATTAGCATAATGAAATATTTTGGTACAGATGGAATTCGGGACCTAGCCAATAAGGGCTTAGGTCCCGAATTCGTTTTACAAATAGGGAAAGCAATTGGCGGATACTTACAAGAGACGTATCCCCATAAAGAGATTCACGTTTGTATTGGAAGAGATCCAAGAGAAAGTGGTTCTCGTATTGAAAAAAATATTACCGACGGCCTTCAAAGTGTCGGAATTCATTGCCACTTATTTGGCATTGTTCCCACTCCAGCCGTTTCGGAGCTTTGCAAGAAACAGTCTTATCAAATGGGGATTGTTATTTCAGCTTCCCACAATCCATATCCTTACAACGGTATTAAACTGTTCAATGAATATGGAGAAAAAGCAAGTGAAGAAGCAGAAATACGAATTGAAACTCTTCTTGACTGCCCCTGGTTGATTCAAGAAACGCCAGGTTTACCTGGTTCCGTTACAATGGAAGAAAACGCAGCAGAAGAGTATGTACAATCTATCGTATCGATGTATTCCTCTCTTTCTTTAAAGGGGTATTCGGTTTTGGTAGATTGTGCCAATGGAGCTACTTCTTATACTACCCCAGCTACTTTACGTAGTTTGGGAGCAACGGTGGTTGCTTTGCATACAAAACAAGATGGAAGTAGTATTAACAAAAACTGCGGTTCACTTCATCCAGAAGTGATTAAAAATTATCTTGCTGAAACGGGCAAAAAATTTGATTTTATTTTTTCCCACGATGGAGATGGTGATCGGGTTATTGCATTTGACACTCACGGGAATGTGGTGGATGGTGACCATATGATTACTGCCATTGCCCTAACCCGTAAACAGAAAAACTCATTACCTAACGATACCATTGTGGGTACGGTTATGACAAACGAGGGAATTATTGAATTCCTGAAAAAGAAAGGCATTCAGTTTCATCGCTCCAAGGTGGGTGACAAATATGTCTATCGTGATATGATCCGACTGTCTTCTCAAGTAGGAGGCGAACAGTCTGGGCATCTATTATTCCTGGACAGAAGTTCAACCGGTGATGGATTAATTTCTGCTCTGGAATATATGCAGGCTTTTATTGACAACAATAATGCTTTGTTGCAAGAAATGGGTACCATTTCTTTATACGAACAGAACCTTACAAATGTTCCTGTGCAAAACAAAAACACATTGTTAGAATCTGTGCGATTTCAGGAAGAAATTCAACGAGTACAAAACGAGTATCCTGAAGCCCGAATGGTTTTTCGTCCCTCGGGGACAGAACCTTTATTCAGAGTATTGGTAGAAACGCCCGATCGAAAAAAAACAGATCAGCTAGTACAGCGTATCGTTACGTTTATTAAAGCCCTGGAAGGCTAATTATGCCGTTTGTACATCTTCACAATCATTCCGAATTTAGTTTGTTGGATGGTCTTAGCAAAACAAAAGAAATGGCTGTGCAAGCCAGAGAATTGGGGCAACCTGCTATTGCCATTACCGATCATGGAACTATGTTTGGGGCAATTGAGTTTTACAAAGCGTGTTTAAAAGAGAAAGTAAAACCAATTATTGGTTGTGAAGTGTATGTCGCTCCTGAAAGTCGTTTATCAAAAGATCAGAAGTATCATGGAACAAACCTGTTCCATTTGTTGCTATTGGCAAAAAATTACAAAGGGTATCAAAATCTTTGTAATATTGTTTCACGTTCTTATACCGAAGGTTTTTACTATAAGCCTCGTGTAGATTTCGAACTTCTTTCCGAATTGGGAGACGATATCATTGTTAGCAGTGCTTGTGTACAGGGACAACTTCCCCGTCTTTTGCTCGCTGACCGTAAAACGGATGCAGAAGCACTTGTAAAACAGTACAAAGATCGTTTTGGGGAAGATTATTATATTGAGATAATGAATCACGGTATTCCCGAAGAATTAGAAGTGGCTCCACTTTTAGTGGATATTGCAAAAAAATATGATGTTCCCATTATTGCCACTCATGATGCCCATTACGTAAAAAAAGAAGATGCTTACCCACATGATATATTGCTTTGCATTCAGCAACTAAAAGATTACGACGATCCAGAACGAATGAGATTTACAGGCGATAGCTTTTATCTGAAATCAGAAGAAGAAATGCTGCAGTTGTTTCCGGAATTACCTGATGCAATTCAAAATACTGCGTTGGTAGCTGACAAATGTAATGTAGAATTTGATTTTAAAACAAAACATTTGCCGAAGTTTGTCGATAAAGACAAAGGAATTGTAACGAAGCAAGATAGAATAAAATACTTACGTACACTCTGTGAAAACAACCTTGCTTTCCGCTATGGAGATTCCATTCAATCGGATATCAAAGAACGCCTTGATTACGAATTAAATGTAATCGAATCCATGGATTTTGTCGATTATTTTTTAGTTGTGCAGGATTTTATTCGGCATGCTCGAGAAAAAAATATTGCTGTAGGACCTGGTAGAGGTTCAGCTGCAGGAAGTATTGTAAGTTACCTGTTACGAATTACCGACATTGATCCTCTTCACTACAATTTATATTTCGAACGATTTTTAAATCCACAACGGTTTTCGATGCCTGACATTGATATTGACTTTGAAGATTCTCGTCGAGAAGAAATTATTGATTATGTAAAAAATGTGTATGGAGACGATTGTGTATCCCAAATAGGAACGTTTGGGAAACTTGAATCCAGAGCTGCCTTCAGAGATGTAGCAAGAGCATACAAAATTACTCCTTCTGAGATTAATATACAATCCAAGAAAATTCCTGCTGGCATGGATTTAGAAAGTGCTTACAAACAAAGTGAAAACTTTCGCAAAATAGTAGATGAAAATGAAACCTTTCGGAAAATATATGACACTGCAAAGCGATTAGAGCACGCGGTACGAAATTTCTCCACACATGCATGTGGAGTTTTAATTACAGATGAGCCCTTGTGGAATTACGTACCCCTTGCAATAGATAAAAACAAAAAGCGAGTGTCTATGTATGAGAAGAACACCGTGGAAGAACTGGGTCTTCTCAAAATGGACTTCCTGGGTTTGAAAAACCTAACCATTTTACGTGATTGTGTGGAACTGGTTTCGGACAATCACGAAACCACGATTGATCTGGCTTCACTCACGCTAGATGATTCCAAAACGTACGATTTGTATAAAAAGGGGCAAACAAAGGGAGTGTTTCAGGTCGAAAGCCCTGGTATGCAAAAGTGGTTGAAAGAATTGAAACCCGATTCGATTGAAGATATTATCGCTATGGTTGCCTTGTATAGGCCAGGACCGATGCAGAATATTCCCGTATTTATTCAGAACAAAATGAATCAATCCCGTATTAGTTACGATGATCCCTGCCTGGAACCTGTGTTAAAAAATACATACGGCATTTGTATCTACCAGGAACAGGTAATGAATATTGCCCAGGTTATGAGTGGGTTTTCGATGGCCGATGCTGACAAGCTTCGAAAAGCAATGGGTAAGAAGATCGCATCACTCATGGAAGAGCAACATGAGAAATTTGTTAAGGGAGCCATCGAAAAAGGACACTCCGAGAAGCTGGCCGAAGATGTATTTGCCATGCTTGAAAAATTTGCTGAATATGGTTTCAATCGAGCACATGCTGCCTGCTATGGACTACTTTCTTATCAGACAGCCTACTTGAAAGCAAATTATCCCCCGGAATATATGTGTTCTTTGTTAAATACATTCCGAGCAGATGAAAAAAGAGTGGAAACTTATATTGATGAATGCAGGATTCTAGGGATTCCAATTTTGCCTCCCGACATTAATAAAAGCCAAGTTTTATTTAGTTTGGAAAAAACCAATAAAGAAACGTCAAATTCTTCTTCAGAAGGAGACACACAAGAATGGGGAATACGATTTGGATTGGCTTCTATTAAAAATGTCGGAGAAGCTGCTCTGGAAGCAATTATCAGCCAACGGAATGAGAATGGTAGCTATACCGGAATTAAGGGTTTTAAGAATCGAAATAAAACTAATAAAGTAACGAAACGCACCGTAGAATTCCTAATTAAAGCCGGTGCCTTCGACTATTATAATAGAGACAGAGCAGGACTCTTGGATGAGATACAAACTGGAAAGAAAGACGCTCCTTCTTTATTTGGGGGGTCAGTTGTTCAGGAGGAAAAACCTTCTAACAATGGAGATAGTTCTATCGAAACAAATTTACTATTCGAAAAAGAAGCCCTGGGTTTTTACATAAGTATGAATCCCATGGTTCAATTTCTGGAAGCATTTCCAAATATTGAATTTTATTCTCTTCATACCTTAAAAGCTACCCATGAAGATACCGATGTTCCTGTTTTTTGCATGATCGATTCGTTGCGCGTTCCCCGAAAAAAAACAAAGAATATGGTTCGAATGTGTAATGTATCTGATTTATCGGGTTCAGCAGAATTGGTCTGTTTTGGTGATGTAGCAAAAGAAATAGACGAGATTGTTCGCGGAGAAACAGATGGAATTAAGGCATTTCATTTGCAAGTAAAGGTATCTCATTTTGGTGATTCTACTCGCCATATGATAAAAAAGATATCCCGCATTTATACTTTGTCGGATGTTCACAAGCAATTGCAAAAACCATCCCGATTGTTTATTAGCTTAAACCTGGATCAGTTACACAAAGAAAATTTAGAGAAAATTGCTGGCATATTACAGTCGCATCCTGGCTCTTCGGAAGTATTCTTCCAATTGCATTACCAGGGTTATTTCATTGAAACTTTACCCTCGTTCAACTTTCATGTTACTCGTAGTATGGAGTTAACGACCGAGCTGCAACGGCTTCTTTCTAATAAAGATATCTGGTGGCAGCGATGTTAAAGCTATTTGGATCTGTTCGATTCCAGGTTATTTTATTTGCAATTCTAGTAGTGCTTGCGGGAAATTTAACTCTGAATTTCTTTTTAACTCGTAATGCCGAACAAATGCTTATCAGTGAGAAGCAGGAGAAACTGGATAATTTGGCACATTCTCTTGTAAAAAATTATGATTTTTATTTTGATCCCGTTGATGGAGAATTGCGTAAACAGGCGCAAGCACAGTTTAAAAGTTACAAAGGGGAAGAACCCAAAACAGAAGATGATATTTTCGCAAGTCTTGTGGCGATGAGAACAAAAAGTTTTCTAACTTCCATTGTAGAAAATTCCACAAAGCTTTTCGGGGATGAAATCGGAGCTGGATTCTATATTCAAAATCAACAGAGAATTTATGGCTTTCTGGAAGAACCTGCCATGTACCCTTACAGAAAGTTAATTGCTACAATGCCTATAGGGTCGGATGGTTCCTTTGTATGGGTGGAAGAGTCGTACCGTAACATTAACCTAAAGCTGGATGAATTGCAACATAGAACAAATATGATTACCGGATTGGTTATTGTTTTGCTATTGCTATTTTCGTTCTTATTCGGTTTTTCCTTTACAAATCGAATTAAAGGCATTTTACGGGGATTAAAATCACTTGAAACCAATCTGGATTCTCCTCTTCCCGCCATTAGTGGTGAACTGGGTGAGATTTCCAACGGTATTACTCAACTGGCACAAAGCCTGGTTTTGTCCCGAACTAGATCGGATCTTATTCTGAATAATGCTGCAACGGCTATGATTTCAATTGATACCCAAAAACACGTACTATTTTTTAACCAGGCAGCTGTAGATCATCTTGATATTCCTTCCAATGAATTTACGATTGATCGAATTTATTCTACGCTTGGTCCTATGATTCAGAATGTTGTTTCCAGAGCTTTGAAAGCTGGACACTCCTTCTCATTTGATAACTATCCAGTTACTTTGCCTACAAAGCAAAAGTTCTTTCATATTGTTATTAAATCTCACCTAGATCCAACCGGAGAACAGAATGCACTTATTACTCTTGATGATGTAACTGAAAATGTAAAGTTAATTCGGGAAGCTGAAAAGAATGAATCTCTTCGAATGCTGGGTATGTTTACTACAGGAATTGCCCATGAAATACGAAACCCTCTTACCTCTGTAAAAGGATTTGTTCAATTGCTAGGTAGAAAAGTAGCAAGTGTATCTGGAACTGATAGAATGGTGCAGCTAATTTCAAGAGAGATTGAACGACTGGAAGGCTTGCTAAAAGATTTAATTACTTATGCTAAACCATCCAAAACGAACTGTGAATGGATTCAAGTATCCGATATTGTATCTGTAATCGAAAGTTTGTTAAAAGAACGAATTCAACAACGAAAGGTGCAACTTCATATTTCTTCATTGGAAAGGTATGAAGTATTTGCCGATCAAAGAAAAATGCACCAGGTTTTATTTAACCTTATATTAAACGCTCTTCAGGCTGTTTCAATTGGAGAAGGTGTGGTTCAGATTTATACCGAGCAACATGGAGAATCTCTGAAAATTTGTGTTAAAGACAACGGGTATGGAATAGAAAAAGAAGAATTTGGAAAGATATTTACTCCTTTCTTTACTACAAAAGATAAAGGAACAGGACTTGGATTGGCAATATCCAGACGAATGATGGAAGACATGGAAGGATCCATTACATTTGACAGTGTATGCGGAGAACAAACCGTATTTTGTATTGAATTTACAAAATGGCGACAAAGTGCTTCTTCTTTGTCGTAGGAATAATCGTTACTTCGTATCCAATACCAGGAGTTTCACTTGAATTTTTTACCTTTCCACTTACATTTGTACTATGATTAAAGATAAAGTATTAATAGCGGATGATGAAGAAGGTGTTCGCGATCTGTGTTCGGTAATAGCCGAAGAAGAAGGATACGAAGTTGTTACTGCTTCAGACGGGTTGGAAGCTCTCCAAAAAAGTAAGGAGCATTTACCCGATGTAATACTTCTAGATGTTCGAATGCCTGAAATGGATGGTATGGAAGTTTTTCAGAAACTGAAAGAAGATCTGATTGACGCTCCTGTTATATTTGTTACTGCCTTTGGTTCTTCCGATCTCGCAATTGAGGCAATGAAGCAGGGGGCTTACGACTATATAACAAAACCGTTCGATATTGATGAAATACGAATTGTATTAAAAAAAGCTCTGCACTTAAAGAAACTTACCAGCGAGATTTCATCTCTTAAATCAAAGAAAAGACCTGTTTCTTCTACGGAATTAATCGGTTCTTCTCATATTATGCAGGACGTGTTTAAGAATATTGGTATGGTTTCAAAGAACACTGCTTCAGTATTGTTGCAGGGTGATCCTGGAACAGAATGTAAAGAGGTAGCTCGTACCATACACCAAAAAGCGTTTCCAACAAACGGACAATTTATTGAAGTAAGTTGTTTCGAAAACGAGGAATCCTTTCGGGAAGAAATTAAAAAGATAAAAGCAGCATCCGATACAACAATCTATATAAAGGATATTCATTTGTTATCCACCGATTGCCAGGAAGCTCTTCTCCAGAAAATCATGCAAGAAAAAAATGCGCGATATATTTCCTCTACTACAAATGAAATTACTCAACGGGTGAAAGGTGGACAGTATAATGAGCAATTGTATTTTACACTTTCCGCCATACGACTTTCTATTCCTTCACTAAAAGATAGAGTCGATGACATTGAAGAGCTGGGGCTTTTTATGATTGATCGACTGAATGAAGAGTACAGTAAAAATATAAAAGGATTTACATCTGAAAGTCTTCAGGTATTAAAGCAATACGATTGGCCCGGGAATGTAGGTGAATTGAAAAACGTGCTAACTCATTGTGTAATTGCTGCGAAAAGTAATTTTATCACAAAAGAAAATTTACCAACCTTTCTTTTGAACAACCCAACTATACAAAAAGTTGACCCAAATGAAACCTATACTGAACTTACCCTCACAGAAGCTGTTCAGCAGTTCGAAAAAGACTATATTCGCAAAGTTTTAAAAATGCAAAAAGGAAATAAAACAAAAACAGCTACATCGTTGGGAATCTCTCGTCGCTCTTTGTTCAACAAGATGCGAGCATACCATCTTTTAGATGAATCAATATAAGCTCAGTTTTTTTTTGAACCAAATCAAATTTCTCCCCCTATTCCTATTATAAATCTGAAAAAACCTAAAAAAAGTGGTTTTTTTCTTGATTTTTAAAAAAACTTTTGTTTAAATACTTTTATAGAAAAGTAGTATTTTTAATGACCTTGTGTAATGTTAATTTTACAGTAAGTTTAATTTTAGGCACCTTAACCTACAGTTTACTTAAAGGGGGGTAGGTTATGAACAAAACAATGCGATTCGTAGCTAGTTTAATTGCAGTAACCTTGTTTATTTCTATTTTTGCTGGTATTGATACCACCAGAGCGGATGCTCAGAATATTCAGGTTACACCGTACCCGAAAACCGCGGGAGCACAAGCTTCCTACCAGGTTAAGTTTAATGTAAATTCTGCACTGCAAGCTGGAAAAGATTCCATTTCTGTTATTTTTCCGAAAGAAACGAATCTTGATTCCACGATTTCTTCTGGGAATATTTGTGTGAATCCCAAAGAATTAGTAGGTGCTGATTTTGAACTTGATTATCGGACGGGTACAGTTCGTCTTATGAATCCTCTTCGTAAAGGGGATCGCGTAGTTGTAGACTATCGATATCAACCCGGTCCGGATTACACACAATTACCAAGAAATGTCAAATATTATGATTCCACTTGGGACATTTTAACCGGCGGAGCCGATCCAAGATCCGGTAACGGTAAGTTGGATGCTGGTGAATGGATATACGAAGACCGTGATAACGATAGTAAAATTTCTGTGGGTGACCGCAGACTATGTATTGTTACCAATGCTGGTGCAACATTCCGCCAGGGTTCCTTGGTACAAGTAGGCGATCTTGATTTTGGTGTTGGAGCCGATCCAACCTTGCCTATCACCTCTTTCTCTGCCACCAATTTAACTTTTGTTGATAAAAACAACGATGGTATTTACAACGAAAACGATTGGCTAGTAGATGATCGAAACCAGAACAATTACCTTGATAGAACCGATGTTTTAATTGCTGGTATTTTTGACTACCAGGCTGGTTCTACCGTTGAAGGTACTGACTTGGATGTTGCCAACCTCGTTACTCAGCTGGGGACTGATCCACCAAGTGGGCCACTAGATTTTATGTTTGCTGACAACGTAATTGCCAATGGTATTTACGATAATGGTGAATATATATACGAGAAGGCTGGGCCAAACGTTAATAAAGAAGTTCAAGCAGGTGATACACGTTGGAGCTGGGTCATTGCCGGTTCAAATGTATATGCACCACAAACTGCTGTAGTACCTGGTGATACTGACATTGGAACAGTAATAAAAGTATTTCCCTGGAGTGCTACCGGATCTTCCACTGGTTATACTAATGCAGTAGGTATTAACACTTTTGAATCTTGGCGTTTGTATAACATGCCTAGAAATCTACCTGCTGCTGTATCAGCTGGTAATACTCGAAGAACCAACATTCGGTATGCACAGTATATGCGTGCTGATCTACTGGGTGTCATTGCAAGTGACGCAGATGTTGGTGTTCCACTCTTTGATTTTGCTGTTAACGAAAAATTCTTCGACACCGATGGCGACACGAACTATTGGGTTACCGATCCGGTATACCGAGATTTAGACAACAACAGCACAGTTAGTGAAGGCGATATTCGCTTAACTGGGTTTACTGTTTGGGACGGTAGCAGCATGGTACATTATACCGCTGGTTCCATTGTACGGAATTGCGAATTCGATAACGGATTAGCACTTTCTACATTCCAGGGTGCTGGTAATACTTATATGCACACCGAAAATGGCATCCCTAACAACATGTATGAGCCAGGTGAAATGATAGTGCAGGATGTTGGTGGACTAAATGCTATTTCCGCAGGTGACATTCGATTCGATTACTATGGTGTCATGTCTGCCAATGTATCGATCATGAATAACAACTATCCTGATTACGGTTTAACCTTAACCAAGGGTTGGACCGATATCAGTGGAGAAGTTCTTATTAATTACGCCGACGGTGGAGAGCAGATTCTGAAGTTAGCACACTACCCGGTGATTAAGCCTGTTATTCCAGAAGATAACGATGTTAATTATCGAGTAATGCCTATTCAGTTAAACAGCAATCCAACAAACTTTAAGAATACCGGCAAATGGTATTATATTGTTACAGCTGTTAG
>CAYRBR010000044.1:0-13779 GCA_964422555.1 uncultured Caldisericota bacterium
GTCAACAAGGCAGGTTGCCTGTGTTGAGTGGTCAAATATTGAATAATAATGGTTCTTTCGATCTCTCTTCCCTTTTATTTTTCCAATTGCTTTTTTTGTTATTATCCAGTGCAAATTCATACCAATGGAAGAAAAGAAAATGCTTTCATTATTCCCAAGTGAATATCAACAATATAAAAATAATGTCCGAAAATGGCTTTGATTGTGTTTTGATAAATATCAACATATTGTTGTTAGTATATTATTTACCACAATATATTGTGTTTAGAGTCTTGTCAAATAGAAAAAATTTGGTACCTTTTTTAACAACGAGGTGGTTGAATATGAAATGTCCATTTTGCAACTCTAGTGAACACAAGGTTCTAGATAAACGAGAAAGTAAAGCAGGTAATTCAATACGAAGAAGAAGAGAGTGCCTATCTTGTGGTAGGCGTTTTACTACTTTTGAAAGAATTGACCTTGGAAACATTATGGTTGTGAAAAGAGATGGTTCCCGTCAACCGTTTAATCGAGATAAAATAAAAAATGGGATATTGAAATCCCTACAGAAAAGACCAATTTCTACTCAACAAATTGACTTAATGATGGATTCTATCGAATCAACAGTCAGAACAAAATATGAAAAAGATGTTTGTAGCAAAGAAATTGGCAATCTAATTATGCAGGAACTTCGCTTAATTGATCCTGTTGCGTATATACGTTTTGCCTCTGTTTATAAAGATTTTCGTAATATTCGTGAATTTATCAATGAAATACATGGTTTACAATGTGATGAAGGGATGAGTGAAAATGAACAATCGTAATTCTAACGGAACTCAAGTTTTGTGTAATGAACCCTCTTTGTATCAGTTTGAAATGGATGGTTTTAGAAAACGTGATGGAAGTGTTGTACCGTTTGTCCTAGAGAAAATAACGAGTGCAATTCGTAAAGCTACCGAACAAGTGCTTCGAAAAAATCCTGAAATTTCTGAACTTCCAGATCCTGACTATATCGCAAAAAGAGTTCTTGAAGAATTGAATAACCCTACCTCAATTTATTTTATTCGTAAAACTGAAGGGAAAAGGATTGCCAATATTGAAGACGTGCAAGATCTTGTAGAAATTACACTAAGCAGAGAAGGTTTTCCGAATGTAATGGTTGTCTATAAAGAATATAGGAAACAAAGAGACAATATTCGTAAGCAATTGAAAATACGTACGAAGCTAACACAAGACTCTAGAGATTCAACAGATGCACTTCTTTTGGTTGAATCCTCTTCAGAAAATATTACGCATCCCTGGGACAAATCAAGAATTATTACCTCTTTACTGAAAGAAACCTCTCTGTCGTACGATGAAGCCCATGGGATTGCCAAAGCTGTAGAAAATAAAGCATTTGCCTGGCAAGGATCAGAAATTGGTACTACTTTAATACGGGAGATGGTTAACAATGAGTTGGAAGAAAGAGGATACAAAACTCAACTTCAAGATTTAGCACAATTCTCTATCGCGAAAGCTACCTTAGAAAATATTATGTTTGAAAAATCGGAAGAGAATAGCAATATTAAGAGCAATAATCCCGAAGCGGTAACACAAACGATTGGTGAATATGTTCTGAAGCAATATGCCTTACGCAATGTCTATGGAGATATTTTAGCTAGAGCTCATTCAACCGGTCGAATTCACATTCATGACCTTGGTTTTCCAGACAGAGTATATTGTTCATCTCACTCTATAGAATATATAAAAAAGTTTGGTCTCACTGGATTAGTAAATTTAAACAGTGAATCCAAACCTGCAAAATCTGCACAGGTTCTAACTGGACACTTGAATACATTTATCGCGTCGATGCAGGCTTATTATGCTGGTGCGTTGGGTGTAGCCTATATAAACATTATGTATGCACCGTTGTTAGAAGGATTGTCAGAGGAAGTGCTGTATCAAAGAGCTCAAGAATTAATATTTAATGGCTCTCAAAACGCTTTTGCTAGGGGTGGACAAACAGTATTTTTAGATTTTAACATTCACACGGGAGTTCCCTCTTATTTAAAGAAAGTTCCTGCAGTATGCGAGGGTGGAAAATACAAAATGACCATTGACAGTGTTGAGAGGGTTTCACTGAAAGAAATTATGTCCGATGAGACAAGTTCTTCCGGTCGACACCTAATGAAACTAATGTATCAAGATGAAGTTGTATTAGAAGAAGTTTTAAATGAAGATGGTAGTATCGAATACAATCAAGCAATTGAAGAAAGAAACATTGAAAAAGGGTATCATGTTTTAACATATGGTGATTTTGAGGATCTTGCCCGTGATTTTGCATTAGCAATGCTAGATGTTTGGGAAAAAGGAGACAAAAATGGAAGAGTTTTTGAGTTTCCTAAATGTGATTTTCATGTTAGTGAAGAATCATTTAGTGATCCCAAACAAACAGTCGTTCTAGAACGTGCAGTAGAAGTTGCCTCTAAAAATGGCTCTGTGTATTTTATTTTCGATCGTGACCAGGTAACGCTTTCTGCCTGTTGTCGTTTACGAACCACAATTACAGATAACTATATGCTGTTACATCCTGAAACAATGCGTTTTTGTGGCTTTCAGAATGTGACAATCAACATTCCGCAGGCTGCTTATCTTGCTGCTATAGATGGAAAGAAAAATATGGACGGATTGCTTGAAAAGGTTTATGAATCGGTGGACATGGCAATTGACGCCCACCTTCGAAAAAAAGAATTTGTACACAATAAGATGATGAAAAAAGGAAGTCCTTTATGGCAAATTGGAAAGATCTCAAACGATGGATCTCCTTACGTTGACCTAGAATCAAGTACCTATATTTTGGGTATTATCGGAGTAAATGATGCATTGCATTATTTATATGGGAAACAAATGCACGAATCTCCTGAAATGGTTGACAAGGCAATTGAGATTATTGCTGCTATGAACATCAAAATAAAAGAATACACTAACAAATACAATTTAAAATTTACTTTAGAGGAAAGCCCTGCCGAAAGTGCAGCAAGAAGATTAGCAAAAACGGATTTAATCTATTATTACAATCATTCAAAAAATATTGTTAAAGGAAGCATTGATGACGACAATGTCTACTATACAAATTCTGTTCATTTATCTGCAGATGCTTCTGTTGGAATTGTTGAGCGAATTAGAGTACAAGGAATGTTCCATGGTCTTATTGAATCAGGAGCTATCACACATGCTTTTGTGGGAGAAGAAAGACCTTCCAAAGTTAGTATTTTTAATCTGATAAAGAATACGCTTTTCAAAACCCAAACTGCACAAGTAACTATAAGTCCGGAGTTTTCGTATTGCAATCATTGTCACTACCAAATGACGGGTGTTCGAGATACGTGTGATAAGTGTGGTAGCACAGACATTGATTCTATTTCTAGAATTGTTGGATACTTCAGCGTTATCAACAATTGGAATAAATCGAAAATTGAAGAGCTAAAAGCTAGACACAAAGGAAATTACAGTGTAGCAAAAAAACCAATTAAAAGGCCCAAAAATTTAATCAATGGATATATCCCTTCATCAGGTATTATTGATTCTATCGAAAGTATGCAAGTAACTTCGACCGAAAATGAATGTAAAGACGGAGTATGTACACTTTAAGGAGGAGATAATGAAAAAATATTTATTGGTTGTTTATGGTAAAGATGGTTGCCCACATTGTGTTGAACTTCAACGTAAAGTTAAGGAAGTGTTAAAAAACTATTCAGATGCCTTCTCGGTAGATATTCAAAATCTATCTACAAAGAATGGATTAATAGCCTACGCAAAAGCAGAGACTGTGAACGGGCAAAGAATACCAGCTTTACAAATATTTAAGTACAATGAAGATGCGTGTGTATACGAAAAAATAGTAGACAAGCGTGATGAGTTATTCAACAAACAGGGTGGTTCCTGTTTTTACCCCACTTATTTGCAACTTGAAACTGATTATGCAAATCATAAAACAATTCAGAATCATGAAATAGAAGAATTAATTTCTGTTGCAATGAGATCGAACTAATATTCTTTTTATGAACAATATTCGATCTGCTATTTTAACCTATCAGCCACAAGAATCGACGATTGACTTTGAAAATCACCTTTCCATTTTAATGTTTACATCGGGGTGTAATTTTAAATGTCGCTATTGCCATAATCCTGAGTTACTACAAAAACAAAACAATACAATGCTGTATTCCGAATTAGGGGATATTCTACAATATGCTAAGCAAAACTGGATAGATGCTGTTTCTATTTCAGGTGGAGAGCCCACTCTAGATGATAGAATTTTGGATACCGTTGATTTCATTAAAAAGGCTGATTTTTTGGTAAAGCTAGATACACAAGGTTCTTACCCTGAAACACTAAAAATGTTATTACCATTAGTAGACTATGTTGCAATGGATTATAAAATGCCTATCTCAAAGTTACATACCCTTACTCAAACTATAAATAACGGATCTGAAATTACAAAGAGCTTAAACTTGTTAAAGGAGAGTTCGATACAATACGAAATACGAACCACTATATGTTCCGTTCTCCACAGTGATGAAGACATTGAACAAATGGCGATAGAATTAAAGGGGATAAATAACTTTGTTTTACAACCATTTGTTCCAAGGGATAATTTGCCAGATCCGACATATAGAAAATTGAATCGAACTGATATTGATACATTAGTAAGGTATAAACGAATTTTCGAACAGTATCTATCATCCGTATCCATTCGTTCTTTTGGTTAAAAAACTGTTACAAAGCCCAATACAAGAGAATAACGCTTGAAATGTCAGAGTATATCTTTTAAAATGATTTTCATGCAATTAAAAAGAGACTTGGTATGAAAAAGCTATATCCTATATTTCTCAATATTGAAGATAGAGTGATTCTTGTAGTTGGGGGAGGAGAAGTATCTACTCGTAAAATTGAACGATTATTGGACTATAAACCCCGCATTCGAGTAATTAGTTTGAGTTTTACAGAGAAAATTGTTCAACTTTCAAATGAAAAAAAAATCGTAATTGAAAAAAGAGAATTTCACCCCTCTGATTTGCATGAAGTCTTCATTGTTATTGCTGCTACCAATAATTCAGCACTGAATAAATCAATTCACTCTATGTGTAAGAAAAAATCAATATTGGTAAATGCAGTTGATGATCCTAAAAACTGTGATTTCTTCTTGCCAGCTTTGATCACAAGAGATAACCTTTCCATAGCAGTGTCAACAAATGGTGGTTGTCCTGGATTTGCCAAGATTGTTAGAAAAAAAATTGAATCAGTTATTACACCTACCTATGGAATTCTTTTAAGTAAATTGCAGTGCATTCGCAATAAAATTAAAGAAAACCAACACGAAGACTCCAAACAAAAAATCTTAAAATCCTATCTATATAGTGATATTTGTGACGATATTGATAAATTAACAATTGAAGAAATTGAAGAGAAAGTTCAGTCATGTATCTCTGTTCATTAGTATTTAATCATACCTTATCAGATCAATTTTTTGATAACAATTTTATTTTTGACGATGAAACTATATTAGGCATTCAAAAGTCTTTGTTAACCTATAGTTCTATTTTAGGTTGTTGTATATTGCAAACATGCAATCGTTTTGAAGTATATGTTTCGTGTAATGATAAAAGTACATCTATTGATCATGTGTTTAGGGAGCTTTCAAAAGCATCAAACATAAGTGTAGAAAACATTATTTCCAAATTTAAATCGTATACATGTTTTGATACAATACACCACCTATTTACAGTTGCTTCTGGTATAGATTCTCTTTTGATTGGTGAAGATCAGATACTTGGACAGATAAGGTCTTCTTATCAGCGTTCTAAAGAATGTGGAAGTGTCGACAAGGTACTACATAGTCTTTTCCAAAAAGCTCTTCATGTTGGAAAAAGAGTGAGAACTGAGTCAATGATTAGCAGAAACGCATTGTCATATGCTGGTTTAACTTCCGATATCATAAAGAACTCTTTCCACTCTGATAAGAGCATAAATATAATGATTCTAGGATATGGTGACATTGGTGCTACAATTGCTAAGAATCTGGCAAAGAATCAAAAATATACCCTTTTTATACCCTATCGATCTCCTGAAAAAAAGAAAGCAATACAATTGCTGGAATCCTCTATTCGTGTTCTACCTTTCAATGAATATAAGGAATATATTAATAAGGTAGATGTCGTTGTAGGATGTGCAAAATCTTCTCATTTTTTAGTAACAGAAAAAGATTTTGATTTGAAATATTCAAAGCTACGTGTGATAATTGATTTGTCAGTTCCCAAAAGTATAGATCCTCTTTTAAAATGCAATTCCCAAGTTAAATACTTTGATATGGAGGATTTCAAAACAATTGTTCAAGATCATAAAAAAGATCGCATGAAAGAAATAGACAAAGCAAAAAGGATTGTAAGAGAAGAAGAACGATCTTTTGAAGTATGGATTCAGTCTATTCACACCGATCCAATTATTGAGCAATTAAAAGCTAGCATTGATTCAATCAAAGAGGAAGAACTGTTATTTTTGAAAAGAAAGCTTGGAAATCAATCTGGTATTCAAACAAAGGCAATTGAGGAATTTGCTCACAAACTCTCTTATAAAATTTTGCACTATCCTATACATGAGTTAAAAAATTCTGTTCAGAAAGAATATCATTACGACCTTCTATTTAGTGTAATCAAATTGTTTCATTTAGAATCTGCCTCTACAAAAACTATTTTAAAGAATCTGGACAATTCTGATGAGGAAAAAAATGCAACACCTTAAAATAGGGACACGAAAAAGCCCACTTGCTTTATACCAGGCTAAACTTGTTGCAAACTATTTAGAAGATACCGGTAAGTGTACTACTGAACTTGTTTGTTATCATACAAAAGGTGATAAAAACCAGGATCAATGTTTAACTGAAATTGGAGGAAAAGGGGTGTTTACGGAAGAAATTGAATGTGCACTAAGAGAAAATCTAATAGATATTGCAGTGCATAGCTTAAAAGACTTACCCGTACCCCTTGCTTCTGATTTCAAAATTACAGCAGTTCTCAGTCGAGAAGACCCAAGAGATGCCTTTTTGTCCAAACAATATAGTTCATTCCGAAGTGTTCCTGAAAAGGGTGTGATTGGAACCTCCAGTATTAGAAGACGTGCTTTTCTAAAAAGACTCAAACCAAATCTACAATTTTTGCCTTTAAGAGGGAACATAGAAACTAGATATAGAAAAACATGTAATGGTAATTATTCTGGTTCGATTATGGCTTATGCTGCTTGCAAACGTCTACAGATGATGAATTGCTGTAGAACAATATTTTCCTTAGAGGAAATGTTACCAGCTCCAGGGCAAGGTATTATCGCTATTGAATCTCTACAAGATTCTCCCCTAAATGAGTTGATGGCTATCATAAATCATTCTGATACTTTTCTTTCATCTGAAGTAGAACGTCGTGTACTTGATATACTAGAAGGTGGCTGTCAAACTCCTATCGGTGCTATTTGTCAATGCAAAGGACACGAACTTTTTCTTTCCATTGGAGTTGTTCATCCGGATGGAGAAAAGCACTGTTTTGTAAAAAAGAGTGGCTTAATAGATCAATGGAAGTTTCTTACAGATCAGGCAGTTGAACAACTTTTGAGAAATGGAGCGAAAGAAATTATAAAAGAGGCTACTAGAAATTGATTCATAAAAAATTTACCTCAAGAGTTTATTTAGTTGGTGTTGGCCCTGGTGATACTGAGTTAATTACATGCAAGGCAATGCGCCTGATTAAAAATGCTGATTGTCTCATATATGATAGACTTATTAATAAAGAACTTCTTTCTTATTCCTTACCGGATGCTAAAAAAATATATGTTGGGAAAAAACCAGGTGAACACTCGAAAACACAAGATGAGATTAACAATATCTTGGTAGAGTGTGCAAAAAAGTACAATTTTGTTGTTCGATTAAAAGGAGGAGATCCTTTTGTTTTTGGACGAGGTGGAGAAGAAGCACTAACATTAAAGCAAAACAATTTCAATTTTGAAATTGTACCTGGAGTTACCTCTGCTATTGCTGTTCCAGAATATGCTGGAATTCCTGTTACTCACAGAGGAGTTTCAAGAAGTTTTGCTGTTATTACTGGTCACACTATGAATCAACCTCAAACTGAAGATTACTCATGGAAAAAAGCCGTAAAACACATTGATACATTAGTTTTTTTGATGGGTGTTAAAAACCTTCCAATGATAGTAAATACTTTGCTTATTGAAGGTTTAAAAAAAGATACCCCCATTGCTATTATTCAGCAGGGAACTCTTCTTTCCCAGGAGAAGAGAATTGGTACTCTTGAATCGATATTAGAAATTGTTCATAATCAACCCATTTTTTCTCCTTGTATTATTATTGTTGGAAATACTGTTTTGCTGGAAAAAAACCTTAAGTGGTTCGAGACAAAACCCTTGTTTGGTAAAACAATTATAGTAACAAGAGCGAGACAACAAGCTAGCAGTTTAAAATTAAGGTTAGAATCTTTGGGGGCAAATGTCATTTGCTTACCCACAATTAAAATCTCTGTTGTTGAAAACAATCAAAATCTTCGAAAAGCAATCCAAAAAATAAATCTATACAAATGGATCATTTTTACAAGTGTAAATGCGGTGGATATCTTTTTTAGAGAACTTTTTACTTTACAAAAGGATTGCCGATCCCTTAACAATGCTCGTATTGCTGCTATTGGTAAAGCAACTGCGGATAGACTACTGAAATTTGGTATTGTTCCTGATGTTTTACCAAAACGTTTTATTGCAGAAGAATTGGCTGAAGAAATAGAACCTTTTCTTGAAAATGGCGACGCAGTGTTATTACCAAGAGCAATTGGATCCAGAAAATTTTTACCCGATTATCTAGAGAAAAAAAACTGTCTCGTAAAGGAAATTGGTTTGTACGAAGCAGTAATTGATACTCAGTCTGCAAAAACACTCAAAAAATTGATAGAAACGAAACAAAAAATAGATTGTATAACATTCACTAGCTCCTCAACAGTTCACAATTTTTTTGAACTTTGTAAAAATGAATGTCATAGTTTTTATCATACAGCTTCTTTATACAGTATTGGTCCCATTACATCCAATACGCTCCGAAAATATACTGATAAGAAAATTACAGAAGCAAGCGAATATTCGATTGATGGAATTGTTGAGAAAATTATTGAGAATGAAATGGTTTCCATTTCATAGAAAAGAGAAATTATGATAGGCTTTACCAAACTTTTATGCGGAACGGCAACTGTATCCGATGTTATACGTAAACAAAATTCAAAATCGATACCTCCTCATTTGTTACAATTTTCCTCCATCAATCGGCCTTTAGTTGTTTGGAATACAACAAATCGATGTAATCTGCAATGCAAACATTGTTATATTGAAGCAGAAGATCGAGATTATACAGAAGAACTTACAACAGAACAAGCCAAGGTTTTTATCGATGATCTGTCGTTAATGAATGTCCCAGTTCTTCTTTTTTCTGGTGGAGAACCGCTTCTAAGGCATGATCTTTTTGAACTAGTTAAGTATGCTTCTGCTAGAAGTTTGCGTCCTGTTATATCTACAAATGGTACTTTACTTACTTCAACAAATGTCACAAAGTTAAAAGAATCTGGGATCATGTATGTTGGTGTAAGTATTGATGGAAAAGAAGAAACCCACGACCGTTTCAGAAATAAAAAAGGCGCATTTAGGCAATCTATTGAAGGTCTTAGAGAATCAAAAAAGCAAGGGTTAAAAACAGGAATAAGAATTACTTTAACAAAAGACAATTACAAGGATCTACCTTTTATATTTGATCTTGTGGAGCAAGAACAGATTCCTCGTTTATGTATTTATCACTTAGTATATGCCGGTAGGGCAAAAGGTGAATCAAACAATGATATCCCAACTAGCGAAAAACGTAAAATTGTTGAATTTATATGTGACAAGGTGTATGATTTTTCAAAAAGAAATATAGAAACTGAGGTGTTGTCAACGGACAATCATGCTGATGGTGTGTTTGTTTATAAAGAAGTTCTAAAAAATCAACCTGATAGAGCAGAAGATGTTATGAAACTACTTACTTTACATGGTGGTTGTTCTGCTGGAACAAAATTTGGGAATGTAGGACCTACTGGTAATGTTCACCCTTGTCAGTTTTGGCAGGATGCTGTGATTGGAAATGTAAAAGAAACTCCTTTTAGTATATTATGGAACAAAAGTCATCCTTTAATGGACAAACTACGGAACAAAGCTGAAAATGTAAAGGGATATTGTAAAGAATGTAAATATGTTGCTATTTGTTCAGGGTGTCGTATCCGCGCAAAATCTATTAAAGGTGATATTTGGGATGAAGATCCAGCTTGCTATTTAAACGAAGAAGAAAGAAAGAGCTAGGGGAGCAAAATGGAATATCCGACAATCCGAATGAGAAGAAGAAGAAAAAATGCCAAGATTCGTGATTTCTCACAAGAGGTAGTTCTTCATCCTAAAGATTTTATCATGCCTATTTTTGTAGATGAAACCATTTCTGAAAGAGAATCGATATCATCCATGCCTGGTATTTATAGATATCCACTGGCAGATTTACGTTCTTTATCAAGAAGTTTGTACAAATCTGGAGTACGATACCTTTTACTATTTGGTTTGCCAAAGCAAAAAGATGAAAAAGGCACTTCTGCATACAACCCAGATGGCATTGTTCAAAAAGCTATTAAAGAGATAAAAAGTGCTGTTCCAGAATTTCTCATTATCACAGATGTTTGTTTGTGCAGTTATACAAATTCTGGTCACTGTGGAATACTTGGAAAAGACCAATATGTGAATAATGATGAAACATGTCAGCAGCTTTCTCGCATCGCTCTATCTCATGCCAAAGCCGGAGCTGATATCGTGGCTCCCTCTGACATGATGGATGGAAGAGTATCTCATATTCGAAGATGTCTTGACGAAAATGATCTATCTTTAACCCCAATTATGTCTTATGCGGCTAAGTATTCGTCAAGTTTTTACGGACCTTTTAGAGAGGCAGCCGATTGTGCTCCATCTTTTGGAGACAGAAAAACCTACCAGATGAATTCTGGTAATATTCGTGAAGCACTTGAAGAAGTACTTTTAGACGTAAATGAAGGAGCTGATTACATTATCGTTAAACCAGCTCTTTCATATGGAGATGTAATTCACTCACTTAGAGAAAACATTTTAACTCCAATCATTGCTTATAATGTAAGTGGTGAGTATGCAATGATAAAAGCTTGTGCAGAAAAAGGTTGGATTCAATACGATGCATGTATGTATGAATCTCTTTTGTCTATGAAACGAGCTGGAGCTGATAAAATTATATCGTATGCTACCTTGGATATGATACATTTTATGGAGAAGAATCAATGAATTTAGTTTCCTGGAACAGCACAAACAAGTGCAATATGTTTTGTGATCATTGCTACAGAGAATCTGGAAAAAGGCAAAGTAAAGAGTTAAATACCCAAGAAGCGAAAAAGATGATTCAAGAAATGAAGAATGCTGGGTTCCATATTCTTATCTTTAGTGGTGGAGAACCCTTAATGAGGAAGGATATTTACGAACTAGGTGAATTTGCATCATCCATTGGGATAAGACCTGTTTTGGGTAGCAACGGAACCTTAATCACAAATGAAGTTGCAAGATCACTAAAAAATTCAGGTTTTCTTGCAGCTGGAATAAGTCTTGATAGCCTAGATCCATCAAAGTATGATTCTTTTCGGAAACTACCAGGTGCCTTTAAACTGGTAGTACAAGGTTTAGAAAACCTTTATAAAGAAGGAGTACCATTTCAAATTCATACTACTGTAATGAAATGGAACGTAGATGAACTTCAGTCAATCACTGATTTCACAATTAAAATGAAAGCAAAAGCTCATCATATTTTCTTTTTAGTTCCAACAGGCAGAGGTGAAATGATTGAACAGCAAGCATTAGATGTTGATCAATATGAGAAAGTTCTAACTCAAATTGTAACCCAGCAGCCTACATGCCCTATCGAATTGAAACCTACTTGCGCTCCACAATTCATGAGAATTGCATCTTTAAAGAACATTAAAACACGATTTTCTAGAGGGTGTTTAGCTGGTTTGAGTTACTGTATTGTGAGTCCTATTGGAGATGTACAGCCTTGTGCTTATCTAAACATACCTCTTGGAAATGTCCGCGAAATACCATTTGATACTATATGGAAAGACAATGAAGACTTAAAGAAACTACGTACAACCGATTATATGGGAAAATGTGGTATTTGTGAGTTTAAAAACATTTGCGGTGGGTGTCGTGCCCGAGCTTATTACTATAAGAAGAACTATATGGAAGAAGACACATATTGTGGATATATCCCAAAAAAAACTAGATAGAAAAAGATTAAAAGTTCTTTCTTTGTTACAAAGCCAATTACCTGTTTCTATTGAACCTTATAAAGAGATTGCGCTTTTGTGTGATATTACCGAAGAAGAGACTTTAGCAATCATCAAAGAACTAAAAATGGGAAAGTATATCCGGAGAATTGGTGCTATACTTGATGGATCCCAAATTGACTATACATCTACATTATGTGCTGTGAAAGCACCAAAAAGCGATATTCAAAGAATTGCCACAATACTTAATCAAGAACAATCTGTTACACACAATTACGAGCGTGCACATGAATATTCACTCTGGTTTACCTTCATTGAAAAAAAAGAAAAAATACAAAGTTCTTTGGTCAAACTTGAAGATAAGATTGGATACTCAATTGTGTGTTTCCCTGCTATCAAAAAATACAAATCAAGAGTTATGTTGGAATTGAAATGAATTTAACAGTCAAAGAAAAAAAAATTCTTTCCTTTTTACAAGGGGATATCCCGATTGTAAAAAAACCTTTCTACTCTTTAGCAAAAAATCTTAATTGTTCCCAAACAAACGTTATTGAAACTATTCAAGAGTTGATTAAAAAAAAGATAATACGTAGGATTAGCGCGATTTTATTTCATACAAATGTAGGATTCACCTATAATGCTATGGTTGCTTGGAAATGTAAAAACAATGAGTACGATGATGTGGGAATGAAAATGAGTTTACATAACAATGTTAGTCATTGTTATCAAAGAGAATGTCCAGATGATTTTCCGTATCCGTTATTTACAATGATTCATGCAACCAGCGAAAAAGAGTTTAGTCGTATAATTAACAATTTGAAATTGATATCAAGAGATTCAGAATATATAATACTTCGAAGCACAAAAGAGTGGAAAAAAACCAGCATGAAATATTCGTTTGAAGAGGAGTAGAATAGTAGATGGTGAACAAAATATCAGAAAAGGAATTTAAAACTGCAAAAAAATTTATACCTGGCGGTGTAAATAGTCCCGTACGAGCTTGGAATCATGTGAATATGGATCCTGTTATTATTAAGTCCGGAGAGGGATCGAAGCTGATTGATGTTGATGGGAATAGTTATATTGATTACATTTGTTCATATGGGCCACTTATATTAGGCCATACTAACGAAAAAGTAATGAACTCAGTTACAGAAGCTCTAGAAAACGGAACAAGTTTTGGCTCTACTTCTGTTAACGAAATATTATTATGCAAAGAAATCGTGAATGCTTTTCCATCCATCGAAAAAGTACGACTTGTTAATTCTGGTACAGAAGCTACTATGTCTGCGATACGTTTAGCAAGAGCATATACGAAAAAAAATATAATTGTTAAGTTTGAAGGGTGTTATCATGGGCATGCAGATTCCTTTTTGTCAAAAGCTGGTTCAGGATTATTAACACAAAG
>CAYRBR010000045.1:0-13742 GCA_964422555.1 uncultured Caldisericota bacterium
AACTGAAGAATCGGACCCAAAAGGAGTGTATAAAAGATACTACGATTTCCATCGTCTGATTCGAACTATAAAACCGTACCAAACACTTGCAATTGTTCGTGGAGAAAAAGAAAAAATACTCAAGATTAGTTTCTCAAAACATCCGGAATTAGTCGAAAGAGTACAAAGTAGAATTCCCTATCTTCAACACCACCATCCCTATTACACTTTTTTAAATCAGTGTGTGAAAAACTGCCTAAAAACAAAACTATTGCCTCAGATAAAAAGAACAATTATGAATACATTGAAAGAAAAAGCATATGAAAGAGGCATGTATGTTTTTGGAAAAAACTTACATTCACTGTTTCTTCAAAAACCTATAAAACCTCAGAAAATACTTGGCATCGACCCTGGTTATAAAAATGGATGTAAATGGGCCATCATAGATAAAAAGGGAAGTGTTCTCACAACAGGAGTATTCTATCCCACTCCACCTTGGAATAAAATACAAGATACACACAACTCATTAAAAACCCTCTATCGTAAATTCTCTTATAGCATCATCGCAATAGGAAACGGAACTGCCCATTACGAAACAGCAAAGTGTATTGCTGAATTCATAAACAAAGAAGCATTTCCACTACATTTTTCAATTGTTCCAGAAACAGGGGCTTCAATCTATTCTGCATCGAAACTGGCATCAGAAGAATTCCCCACTATTGATTTGCTTTATCGTGGGGCTATCTCAATCGCAAGAAGGTTACAGGATCCGCTGGCAGAATATGTAAAAATCCCACCCGAATCATTAGGAGTAGGGATGTACCAGCATGATCTTCCCCAAAAAGATTTACACGATTACCTACACGAAGAAGCATTGCTAGTAATCAATAGTATTGGAGTGAATCTCAATACTACTTCAAAAGAAGTTCTTCAGTATATATCGGGACTACACAAAACAGCTGCTAAGAATATTGTTGAGTACCGCGATAAAAATGGTTTTTTCACTAACAGATCTGATTTGAAAAAGGTAAAAGGGATTGGACAAAAAACTTGGGAACAATGCATTGGATTCTGCCGAGTACCAAGCAGTAACAATCCATTTGACAATACACGCATCCATCCTGAATCGTACTCAATTGCAGAAGAATTATTACAGGAAGCTGGAAGTTCTTTGCAGGAATATAGTTCAAATCGTGAAAAAAGCCAAAGGAAGCTGCAGCAATTTGACATCAAGAATAATTCTGCCAAGAAAAACCAAGAAACCGGTGTTCGGCTTGATATCTACACAGAGCTTCTCCGAGAAACCGTCGATTGTCGAACATTGGAATCGGATCCGATTCTATATTCATCTCTTCAATCGATCAACGATATTCATGAAGGAGATACTCTAGAAGGAACCGTAAGCAGTATTACCGATTTTGGGATATTTGTAGATATAGGAATAGAACACAGTGGTTTTATCCCCATTAAAAAGCCTATTCATGAAATTTTCTCAGAAACTGGCATTGGGAAAACAATACGTGTAACAATTCAGGAAATCGATATAGAAAGAGGAAGAATTCTCTTAAACAGAATTAACTAATGAACAGAAGCAGATATAATGTATATTTCCTCTACAGGTTCATCAAACGTATCAGTTTCCACTGCGTCAATGATTGTCATAGTTTCTACACCCGAAATAACCTGACCAATTGGGGTATAACGACCATTTAAGTACTGGAGTCCATCTGGATTTGTTACAATGAAAATTTGCGATTGATTTGTGTTGGGTCCTTTATTGGCCATAGCAACGGTGCCATATCGTAACGGCATTGATCGCACATCGTAATTAAACAAATAGCCTGCTTCTTCGTATTGTTTAATAAGTTCTTCAGACAATCTCAAATCGATTGGATTAATCTCATCCTCTATTTCATAGTCCAGCATATCCATGGACTTACTTCCTTTATCAAACCCACCAGTTTGGATTACCTGTCCATTGACAACTCTATGAAATCGCTTGTTGTCATAAAACCCATCTTTCGTTAATTGAATAATATTCTTCGTGTTTTTAGGGGCAATCCATGGATATAATTCCATTTCAATTGTCCCCACGTTAGTTTCCCAGGTTAAACCAACAGGTTTATGTCCACACCCAGTCAAAAACGAAATAGTTAAAACGAAAGATAATATATATAGTAGTAGATTTTTTTTCATACCGATTCCTTTCTTATCTTTGAAGATTCCCTGCAACATATCCTGTTGACAAGGCTATCTGTAAATTATATCCACCGGTTTTCCCGTGAATATCAATCACTTCTCCCGCAAGATAGAGAGAAGGACAAATTTTTGACTCCATCGTTTTGGGATTAATTTCTTTTGAATCCACTCCTCCCAGAGTTACCATAGCCTTAGAAAGAGAGTTTTTTTGAACTGAATTGGGAATCCCACCATCCAGGGCTCGTATTAATGCAGTTTGTTCGTTTGAAGTAACTTCTGCTCCAATTCTTTCAATAGGAATTTTACAAAAAACGAGAATTACATGGGCGATACGTCTTGGTAACCAATTTGATAGCCAATTTAGAACAGTTAATTTTGGACGATTCATTCGCCATTCTTTCATGTAACGCTTCCAGGTATCTTGCGTTTCATTCGGACAAAACTGAATCCCCATTTCTTCAGCATGAAATGATCGTAAACTGGCATTCAACATCACGGGACCAGAAAACCCTGTTCTCGTAAATAAAATATCCCCGGTTTCTTCTATTTTGGATTGATAAAACCGAACTATAATGTTCTTCAGGGTTACTCCCTGGCAACTTTCCCATAGATAGGGATTTGCTTCGTATGAAACCAAACCAGCTCGAGGTTTATGTATAGTGTGCCCTAACTTCTCAGCCAATTCATACCCGGAACCGTTTGAACCAGTAGAAGAATAACTTTTCCCACCAGTCGCCAATATAACTGATTCTCCAACTAATTTGCAACTTCCTTTTTTCGATACTACTTTTACATCAAACAGGTTATTCTCTTTTTTACTTATAGCTGTTACCGATCCACAAACATACTCAACCCATTCTGTTCTCATTTTATTTCTAAAAAAAGACTGTATTGTACTAGCCTGGTCAGTTACAGGATACATAGCATGATTATCTTCTTCTTTTAAAGGAACTCCCTGTTCCCTAAAAAATTGAATCGTTCTTTCAGGAGACAATTGGTAAAGAGCAGAATATAGGAAGGAAGAATTGACAGGAATCCCTTTTAGAAAATCCTGTATGGAAACATGTACCGTAATATTACACCGACCTCCCCCTGTTAGAAGTAGTTTTTGTCCGGGAATTGGGTTCGTATCTACACAACAAACATCCCCTTTTGAAGAAGCTTGAATTGAAGCCATCATGCCAGCAGGTCCAGCTCCGATTACTATTGTTTTATATGTCTTCATCTTTCATCTTTTCTAGAATTTCTTTGAAACTCTTGTAGGTTACATCGGCATCAGACGTTTTTATTTGGTCGATTGTATTTTGCATATCTTGTCGGAAAAGTTTGTTTTCTAATCGAACGATAGCCTGATTTAACACATTTTCAATTCGAGCAGGGCAGTTCCCTGTTTCCTGATAATCCTTTAACACCTTCAAAGACTTTTCATTTTCTATTCGCGCAAGACCCTCTACACAAGAACGGATTATTTTATCTGATGAGGAATCTAACAATGTTTGCAAAGGTTCTACACCTTCTACCATCCCCACTCTTCCACTGGCACCAGCAGTGGCAGCCACAACATATTTATCATCATCCTGTAGCATAGGAATGAGATGTTGAAGTAAATTTGGTTTCCCTATTAGTCCAAGAGAATGTACAGCAATTCTCCGAACACCTGGGTTTTCATCTTTCAGCAAACGAACAAGCTGTGAAGCTGCTCTATCGTCCTTTAGTAAACCCAGTCCTTCGGCCGCCCTGGAACGGACTTTCCCCGAAGGATCTTTAAGAGCTTGTATTAAGGGTGTCAGGGATGAAATATTCTTCATTGATCCGATCGCCTGAGCACAAGCACTTCGGATATCTTCGTCAGGATCATTCCGTAATACAAAAAGAAGAACCTGGAACACTTTTTTGGTTCGATTCATTTTTAGGGCATGGATTACCTGTATTCGATAGGCATATTTTGGATCATTTAACAAACTAATCAATCCATCCAAATCTTCGTTTTCAACAAGTATATCAATTAATTCTTCGTTCATAATTGTCTCCTATTATAGAGCTTGATAAGGGATTATCCGTACAGGTCCCAATAAACCAACTCGTCTACTAATTCCAATTGTCTGTTCTGTATTATACCCAGTAACTTCTATTTGAATGGAATTTTCCCCTTTTAAAGAAGATTTAAAAACTTGGTATCGGTACGGAGCCCAACATTTTCTACCATAGAATTTTCCATTAAAATACAATTCAGCATTATCCCTTACATCCCCAAGATCAATAACCAATCCAAAATGTGAATATTCATTCGGTAAAATAAAATTCTTTTTATACACAACTCGAAAGGCACCCTGGGTAGAATAGTTCAACTGTTGTAACGAAGAAAGATGAGATTCAAATAACGATTCTTCCTCCATTTTTATTATCCAATCTCCCCTTAGTACAAAAGAGGAAGGTATTCCACTTACCGTTACAGGAATTCCCCCAATCTTGTAATTACCATTGTGAAAAACAAACACAGAAGAAGGAGCCACCTGTTTCTCTGGATTGTACACAAAGAGTTTTGATTCGTACGGATACATGTGCATCGAATAAACATCTTTCTTCTCATGATACCGAACTCGTATAGGTTGTACTTTCCCAGTTTCTGCATTCCACATCTCCAGTTTGTGTTGATCTGGAAATACAATTGCATTGTTTTTCATATCCCCACCTGTATTTACAATAAAATAAAAATGGGTAGATCCTGATTGTCGATGTACAAGATGAATAGACGGATCGGGATCTAACAAATGAATATCCGAAACATGTAGCTTTTGGAATACAGAAAACACGGGTTGCAGATTCATAGAATAAGTTAACGGGTTTGTTATTTTTTCCTGCGTAAAATAATGTACATTTTCAGAACGTAACAGGGTAGCTAATGCAATGTCGTATTGATCCTGATTTTTTTTGTTGATACTTACATTCGGCAAAGTATGAAGAAACAAAATACTTCCTCCATTGTCTACAAATCGCTGCATTCTTTTTATTTCGGAAAGATACAAACATTGGCAGCGACAAAATATCAACACTGGGAATTCCAGGTTTTCTTCCATAAGCTTATCATGGTTAATAAAATGGTGATCAATCTGGTGCGATAACAAAAGATTCGAAAATTCGCTTAACATCGATTCGAGAATATCCACCTGATCCCACCGATTTGGAACCATCAATCCATATGAACTTTTAATGGGATAAAATACTCCCACCTGGCAGATTCTCTTACTATTCGCTAGTACATATCCCATTCTTTTCACATAATCGGAGTACTGCGAAAAATGATCCCAATAGGAATACTTTTTGAAGCGAGGATCACTTGAATCTCCATACAGGAGAACCTTATCAATGCCCTTCAGATACTCCCAGTCGGTATTTGACTTCATTTTTTCTAACGTAGATTCCCATTGACTAAAAGCATAGGTTTCCGAAATGGTTCTTTTTTCTCCACTTATCCAGGATGCTGAACTAGTTAACTTTTCAGCATAGGAAAAAATAGCAGTTGAAATATCCGAATGACGGTAATTTTGAATCGATTCATTTAGAAACTCATCAAAATGAAACCGACCAATCACTTTTATTTTTTTTTCTTTGCAAAAATCCTGAATGGGTTTCGAATAGTTTTTCTTGAACAAGCTATTTAATGCCGTGTAATATTGCACACGAAATCGGCTTATCACATCGGGTTCATCAAACCAAATACGGTAAATTTGATTGGCATCAATTGTAGCAGCCTTATCGTTATGGCTTTCAACCAGTTCTTTGCTCCACAATACTCTTTTCCCATAAGATTTAGAGGCAGTTTCACGAACAAAACGATAAAAACCGACAGGATCTACAAAAAAACCGTGTATGGAATGATTAATCTCTTCTTTGAATTCATCGTAATATGAATTCAAATCCACTTTTTCACTAGCAGGTATTTCTAATTCTTCTTCCTGAAACACCAATACTTGATCAGCCTCATCAGAAAGTAATACGATTTGGTCTTTCTTGGAAATATCAGGAATGTTGCGAAACTTTTTATCTTTTTCTAGAAATATGGCTCGAATAAATCCATCATACTGAGCTAAATTAAGAAGTCTGTTTTCAAGCACAGGATACCGAAGCATACGTAAAGTGGAAAACGTTAAATCAGAGGAAGGAGTGTTGATCCATCCTTTAATATACAGCCAGATTTTAAAATTATTTTCTCGGCAATAGTGATAAATGGTTTGTTTCGTTTTTTTAGGAAGGTCTCGAAGTGCATCAGCCGGTGCAACACACTCAGAAATTCCCTTCTTTTTATAGGATTTTATTGTTTCAAGTAAATCCTCCAACGAATTTTGTTCTTTCCAATGCCATACCGGAACTGGACCAAATTCATAGGGAGGATTTTTAAAATTTTCTAATAATTCCATACACAAGCTTCTTTTAAATTCACGTTTTCTCCATTAATACAAAAAAGCGGAGAGAAAATACTCTCTCCGCTTTTTAGAAATTTTCTTCTAGTATTCCTGTGGTAATTTTGAAAGATCAGCATAGTTAATTACAGGTCCATGTTTACATACATAGAAATTCCCGACATTGCAACGTCCGCACTTTCCAAGACCACATTTCATTTTATTTTCAAGGGTAGTGTAGATATTCTCAGGAGTAAATCCCATTTTTTCCAAAACTGGAAGAGAGAATTTAATCATGATGGGAGGTCCACATACTACTGCAATAGAGTCTTTTCCTCCCTTAATGTTAGATTCTTCTAGAACAGTTGGAACAAAACCGACACAACCATCCCAGGCTATATCACAACCACATTCCGGTTTATCGCCACCTGGATCTACCGTTTTTACCAGGTTTACGTCGTCTCTTTCTTCCCATTCTTTAAGCTCACGCTTGTACACAAGATCAGCATAGGTTTTTGCTCCATATACAATATTTACATCTTTAAATTTGTCTCGAAGGTCAAGTGTATTCCAAATAACGCTTCTTACGGGAGGAAGCGCAATACCTCCAGCAACAAAAGTAATACTCTTCCCATAAAACTTTTCTTCTAAAGGGAAACAGTTGCCATAAGGTCCACGAAATCCGATTGTGTCCCCAACATTCATATTTGCTAGCTGAGAAGTTACTCTTCCAATAGTTCTAAATGTACATTCAATGTAATCTTTTCGTGTTGGGGAAGAAGCAATACAAAAAGTAGATTCACCAGCTCCAAAAGCAGAATATAATCCAAATTGCCCAGTTTTGAAAGTAAATTTCTCAGCGACAGCAGGATCTTTAAAGGTTAATCGAAAAGTTTGTGTATCTGGGGTTTCCTGAATAATATCCTCAATATTCATTAAATAGGGTTTGTAAATGTTTTCTGACATTATTTCCCTCCTTTTGAAGCTTCTTCGTCAATTCGTTTTAGGATATCAAGAATATTCACTCCGGCTTTACAAACACGACTACATCGACCACAGCCTGTACAAGAAACATGATTAAAGAGATCAATGTAATAACTGTATTTGTGTGAAATTCGTTGCCGATAGCGTTCATACGATTGACTTCTTGGGTTGTGACCAGAAGCATGTTTAGTAAAGAATGGCAACGTACAGGCATCCCAGTTTTTCGTTCTTACACCCTTCCACATAGTGGAATCATCAGTAATATCAAAACAATGGCAGGTAGGGCAAACGAATGTACAAGCTGCACAACTCCAGCAATTCGAAGCAAGTTCTTTCCATAGTGGATTCTCAAAATTGTTTTCAATCCATTTTTTAATTTTCTCAGGATCAAACGCTTTTGGAATATCCTTATCAGAAATAGATGGATAGTTTTTATCTGGTTTCACTTGAGAGTTAAATTGTTTTGCATGTTCTTCGAGGAACTTTTTCCCTTTGTCTGTAACAGCTTTCGCCTTCCAGCCCTCTTTCGAAACTCTAGTTAACATAACGTCCGATCCAGTTTCACCCTGTGGAGAACCACCCACAGAAGTACAAAAACAGTTTTCATCCATTTCATGACAGGCAAGAGTAATAACAACCACATGTTCCAATCGATTTAAATAGAATTCATCGTTGAAGTCCCAGCTAAATAAATCTTTCATTAAAGGAATAGAGGCTGCATCACAAGGATGCCCTCCAAATACGACCAATGGTTTGAGAGCAGGCAAATCTTCTAAAGTAATTCCTTCTTTGTCGATATTGTATTTTAATATGGGTTCAAATCGAGGGAAAAGAGCTTCCTTAATGGAATTAACAGTCATAAAGTAATCGAAGCAAAGAGCAGATGAATCATTCAATTTTGAAATATAAACATCATTTCCTTTTTTTACCGGTCCAAATACTTCCATATCTTCATTTTTCGCTAAAGATAACAATAAGTCTTTAGCATTGTCTTGGGTTATATAGTATTCAGCCATGATTCCCTCCTATCGAATAAATTTTTCATCGTCTTCTTTACGGAAAGTAGTTATTGGAGGTTGTTTTTCTGGATCGTACCCAGCTTCCCACTCAAACTTTTCGTAAGCTTCCTGTTGCAAGGAATGATTTAACAACATTAAAGGAATGTTCGCTGGGCATACTCGTTCGCATTCACCACAGCCTATACACCTTCCAGACAAATGAAGAGCTCGAACAATATTCCAACCATAATTACCACGAAGGTTCGACCGAGTATCTATCCATTGTGGATTATTAAAGTCAGCTATACACCGTTCACAGTAGCATAAAGGACAGGCTTGTCTACAGGCATAACATCGAATACATTTTGAAAACTCTTCGTTCCAAAAATCCCATCTTTCTTTCTGTGTCATTTTGTTTAATTTTTCGACATCAGCAAATTTGACAGGCTTTTCCTTAGCATTTTTCTCTTCTACGGGTTTTCCGATCACAACATCTGCCAAATGAGGATTGCGTACTTTACAGTACTGACATTTTTCATTTTCAGCTTCCCCATCGGGAGATACAACATGATCGCAAGTCATGCCAATTATATAAACACCATCCCGAGTAATTTGATTTTCAGACAATAACATCACAATTGCTCGAATATCGCACCCTTTGGCAACAATAGCTACTTTAGACAAAGCTTTTACATCGGGTCGATTTAAATAAGTAACAAGATTGTTCAAGCAATACTCATTGAATACTAATTTTTCAGCTTGATCAGGAGTGGTTACAAAAAGAGGTTTTGTTTTTTTCTCACCATCTTGCTGGTATCCAATTAGTAAATCGACTTGTTTTTGCTCTAATAGTTCTTTTGCTTTTTGGACTAATTCTTTCATCGACTTACCTCGCTTCCTGATTTAACTGGTGATATTCAGTATATGGTCCTAATTCACGTATAGTATCGGTTACTTCATTTACCATTCTAGAAAATTTAATACCTTCCGATGCACTACACCAGGCAAAGATAACTCTTCGGGTGTCCACACCGATAGTTTCTAACAATCGTTTCATCATGGTAAATTTTCTTCGAGCATTATAGTTACCTTCGTTGTAGTGACAATCACCCGGATGACATCCAGAGATCAATACTGCATCAGCCCCTTTTTCAAAAGCTGCCACAATAAACATTGGATCAATTCTTCCACTACAGGGTGTTTTAATGATTCGAATATTTGGAGCATATTTAAATCTTGATGTACCAGCTAAATCTGCTCCAGCATAGGTACACCAATTACAAACAAAAGTTACAATTTTGGGTTCCCAGTTTTCAGACATATTGTATCTCCCTTCTATAGTTCTGCCAGAGCATTAATCTCTGCAAACAATTCAGAATCACGGAAACCTTGTAGCTCGATGCTTCTGGAAGGGCAACTAGGAGTACAAGTTCCACATCCGGTACATAATCCTGGATTAACACTGGCAACCCGACGGATAACTTCACCACCGCGAGTACAAATGTCCTTCAGTTCGATTGCATTGTACGGACAGACCCTGATACAATTCTGACAGGCTACACAACTAGCTTCATTGACAACTGCCACAACCCCTTCTTTTTCAAGAGAATCTTTGGATAAAAGACCCAATACTTTAGAGGCTGCACCACTTGCTTCTGAAACACTATCTGGAATATCTCTTGGGCTTAAAGCACAACCTGCTAAAAAGATACCAGCTGTAGCTGTTTCAACAGGTTTAAGTTTTGGATGAGCTTCTGTTAAAAAGCCATGTTGGTCATATCCAATTCCAAGCTTTTGAGCCAATTCTTTAATGCCATCTGGAGCTTCCATTGCAGTAGCAAGAACAACCAGATCACACTTTACTTTAATTTGGGAATTCGTTAAAGTATCCGCTCCTTCGACAACCATATCGGGCCCGTCTTTGTATACTGCAGAAACGCGTCCTCGAATGTACTGTGCACCTTCTTTTTCTTGTGCTCTTCGAACAAACTCTTCGTAGTTTTTACCATTCGATCGAACATCAATGTAGAAAACATAACAGTTCCCATGGTGCACTTTGTGTCGATAGAGCATTGTTTGTTTTGCAACATACATACAACAGATTTTTGAGCAATAGGAATGATGGTGTTCAGGATCGCGAGAACCGACACACTTCACGAATACTACTGTTTCAGGTAATTTCCCATCGGAAGGTCGTTGAAGATCACCCAAGGTTGGACCAGAAGCACATACCATTCGTTCAAACTGTAATGAGGTAACCACGTCTTTGTATTTACCACCACCATATTCTGGGAATTCAGAAACAGGCATAATTTTGTATCCGGTGGTTACAACAATGGCCCCTACTTCTACTTCTTCAAATGTATCCACATCATCGTAGTGGATTGCATGGGTAGGACAAACTTTCTCACAAATTCCACATCGACCCTTTGTTAACTTCAGACAATTTTCCGAGTCAATTCTTGGACGACTGGGAATAGCTTGGGGGAAGGGAATAAAAATTGCTTTTCGTTTCCCTAAGCCTTGTTCAAATTCGGATGGAACTTTCACAGGACATTTCTGCCAGCACGTTCCACACCCTGTACATGCATCAACATCCACATATCGAGCTTTTTTTCGAATTGTAGCCTTAAAATTACCCACAAACCCTTCTAGTTTTTCTAATTCAGAATAACTCTTAATTTCAATCAGAGGATGTTGGGCAACCTCTACCATTTTAGGAGTAAGAATACACTGCGAACAATCCAAGGTTGGGAATGTTTCATCTAAGGCTGACATTTTACCACCAATAGAAGCTTCTCTTTCAAGTAAAATGACAGGTACACCACCAGCAGCAATGTCTAATGCTGCCTGTATACCAGTTACTCCACCACCAATTACCAATGCTTTCTTAGTTACAGGAATTGATATATCATCTAATGGCTTGTTCCGTTTTACTTTTTCGACCATCATTCGAACTAAATCAATAGATTTCTGTGTGGCATCATCCATGTTATCATGAACCCAAGAACACTGTTCACGTAAATTGGCCATTTCTAACATATAGGGATTAAGCCCAGCTTCAGAGGCTGCTTTACGGAAAGTCTTCTCGTGCATTCTGGGGGAACAGGAAGCAACTACCACACCTGTCAGATTGTATTCCTTAATTGCTTTTTTAATCAGTTCCTGTCCAGGATCTGAACACATGTATTTATAATCCACTGAATAGACAACTCCAGGGATTTTTCCACTCACTTCTGCTACTTTGCTAACTTTTACTGTTTCTGCGATATTCGATCCGCACCAGCAAACAAATACGCCAATTCTAGCCATGGTTCACCTCCTACAATATTCCTTTGCTTTTCAGCAAAGGAAATGGGTCTACAAAAAGTCGATCAAGCTGTAACGCTTTTGGATCTAGTCCGAATGCAAGACCAAGGAGTTGCGTATAATAAATAACCGGTAAGTCAAACTTTTCACCATATCGCTGTTCAATTGTCTTTTGCCTGAGATCTAAATTATTTTGACACAGTGGACACAGAACCGATATACAATCAGCACCGTTATTCTTTGCCATACGTAATATTTCATATGTCAAATCAAGTGTAATATCGGTGTCAGAGATAGCAGTACCAGCACCACAACATTTAGTTTTAAAGGGCCATTCTACCGCTTCAGCCCCGCATGTAGTTAGTAAATTATCCATAATCATAGGATCTTCAGGGTTATCATAGTTCATCAGCTCTGGAGGTCTGACAATTAAGCAACCATAGTAGGATGCAATTTTTAGTCCTTCCAAAGGATGGGTTACTTTTTCTTTTATCTTATCTAAGCCATACTCATTGTGGAGAATGGCAGAGAAATGCTGTATCTTCATTTTTGCTTCAATGTCTTTTCCGATTGCTTCTTTCACATCATCATGAAGCTCTGACGTTTCATTCATAACCTCTTTTGCTTCCAATACATGTGCTAAACAGGCAGGACACTGAACCATAATATCTTTTTTTTCTGCATTTGCTGCATCTAAGGTCATAGCAGATAATGCAGTATGAGAAATTTTATCTACACTATGCAAAGAGCTTGCTCCGCAGCATACCCAATCGTTCAACTCTTTAATATCAAGATCTAAAAAATCAATTAATGCAAGAGTAGAAGCATCGAATTCTGGAGCGGTAGATTTTGCACTACATCCAGGATAATATCCATAGTTCATTTCGATTCCTCCTTGTCTTGTTGTTTTCTTTTTCGAATTTGCTGTGCTTTTTTCATCATTCTTCGCACTTCTTTCGTTCTTTTGAAATGTGGTTTCAAACTAATTTTTCGTTTGAAAAGTAAAAGTGGGAAGAAAGCTACATCGTGGAATAAATTTCCAGATCGTAGATTGTATTGTGCTACCATACCAGGCTCATATACTCGTCCAAACATATAAATTATGCTTTGAAAGGCTTTTTCAAGAAATCGTACTTTTGATTGAGGTTTAATACCTCTTTCCACAGCCATCCTTCGAAGTCCGTCCATAACACCTTTAATATCAACTCCCTGTGGACATCTGGTAGAACAGGTATCACAAAAGATGCAGTACCAGATCGTTCTACTATTTAGCACTTTTTCTTCCATACCTAGTTGACAAAAGCGAATGACTTGTGTAGGAGCAATATCCATTTCAAAACTCATTGGACATCCTGCTGTACATTTTCCGCACTGATAACATTTTTTTACATCGGTTCCTGTCTCTTTTTCCAGTTTTTTACTGAAATCTAACAGGTTTACTTCTCTACCAACTTTAATAAGCATCTTAAACCCCCTTCACCAAATCACCCCTAGAATAAGCCATTTCATTTAATCGCTTAATTCGTTTTTCAATGGGCGGGTGGGTAGAAAAAAATTCTTTACTAGTAACGCCTAAATATGGTTCGGATATAAAAAGTGGATTCACAGCTGTATTCTGAAACGTAGCTTTCGTATGAGTTGTGGATATTTTCTGCAAGGCACTTGCCAATGCTCCAGGATTTCTTGTAAGCAATGCAGCGTTCGAATCAGCCAAGTATTCTCTTTGTCTTGAAATGGCTAACTGAATAATTTTACTGGCAAATGGTGCAAAAATGATAAGCAACAAGCCAATAAGTGCAAAAATATCTCCACCACTATCGTTATCTCTTCGTCCTCGCGTTCCTCCAAACCACAAAGAAGTACGATACACCGA
>CAYRBR010000046.1:0-12735 GCA_964422555.1 uncultured Caldisericota bacterium
TTGATTTTTCGACGCTCGGCAAAGTGAACACGGACGTTCGTGCCATGGCAGATGGTATTGGGGGTTAATTTTAGCATCATTGTCGGGGTTAACTTAGTTAGGGGAGTGGGTGAATATTCCATATAGTATGATGTTTATTTCCACTTGACACGAGGTAACCATACCTTTTCAATTCCTTCACGGCTCTGTCAATCGTATTTGTGTCTACGCCAAATTGCTTCGCCAGACTTTTTATTGTCGGGTGATACAATTTTGAGTTACAATTCATCAATCGGCACATTAATTTAAATGCAAACGGAGAAATCCTATTATCGTCCAGAAGCGAGTTTACAAACCTGCCAAACTTGACATTTGAATAATTAATATTGTCTTTGATAATAACCATTTTAACCTACCTCATATCATTATTACAGTTCATCTATGTATTTTTGTTCCAGTGCTCTTTGTTCTTCAATTGTAATTCTCCGCACGTCCTTCTTTTGTTTAATTGGCTGATATAGTTTTTTAATTACAGGTTTTGGCAATTCAGTAGCAGTTGTAACGAACTTATTAAACCATATTTGAGTCTTTTTGTGCCGTAATGCATCTATTAATTTAGATGCGCTTGCTTTTGTAATACTATTACATATGCCTTCCCCATTTTTCATAAAATGCGCCTTAAATTCATTATCCATACCTCTTTGTAACATTAAGGTGTGTATGTAATTAATCTGCTTCCAAGAGGCGGCATAACGTGGACTATACCCTTTTTGTAAATTAATTTCAATATTTACTAATTCCATAATCTTTATTTTAAACGTTAATTAATAATTAAAAAGGATGAGTTTTTCTTCTGCAAATTCTTACTGGTTATACCCTGATATTTTATTTACTCTGAAATAGTGCCATCCTTTTAAATCATTTGAAACACCAAGAAGTTGGTTATAAAAACTATCCTCTGGATGTAGTTAATATCCCAGATTTTTTATTGCTTTTGCAAGCCTTAGAATTTTTAACTACAGACACATTTGATAATCCTATTTTCTTTTTATCATCAGACCCAGAAGAATTCTTTTCATCATTTCTGAAAGTCATGTCATTTACATTTGACTCCTTTGATATCTCCAAAGCAGAGTTTACTTTTTCAGACCATCGTTCAATTTTCATATTTTTAAGATGAACAAGTAATTCATCAGGGTCAGATGTGTTAAACCCAAGTTGAACCGTACCATCAAATGCAAATTCGTTGGAAATCTTATTGTAAGCAGACATTATATCTGGGTAGAATGTGGTAAACAGAATATTTAAGCCTTCAAGTTCTGCATTCTGTTTCTCAAGGTATGTAAGATTAATCCTAAGGCAAGCAAAAACGCCTAACAGTACAACCAAACCTGATTCATTCGATTCCTCAAACTCTTTTCCACCCTTAAATTGAAAGCAAAGACTGTGGTCTTGGTCAAGATAATATCGGCATTTCGATTTCAACTGCCTGCTCAACAATTTCAGAGCATCCTTGATACGAGGATTCCTCTTATTTTCCTCATTTACTTTATGACCAACGCCTAATGAAATTAATAATAATGAGTGGAAGCACTCTGAGTGCAAATCTCTGACGTATTCTTGCATTGCGCTTTCATCATCGGAAAAATCTGACATAGAAACCGATGAATTTTCTTCTTTGTGGGTGATGCTATTTTCAAAATGGCTATCAACCCCATTTGTTTTTTTTTCCATAAATTAATTGTTTAATGATTTTTTGTGAAACATATTATTATTATCTAATTCCTTCATATTATGATAGAATGAAGGACATTCCTCTTTTATATCTTTTATACTGAAGTCAAACCCAAAGACAATTTCATTATCATCATCGAGGTAGTCATAAGTTTCATAAAAGATATTTAAGGTGTTCAATGCTAATTCGATGAAATTAGCATCTGTTGCATCATCAGTGTAAAGACTGATTTTACCTTCGCCATCTGCATAGCGAGTGTGTGGGAGATTTTCAAAGACCCATTCTGGGGTCAGTTTTAAATTTTTCATAATTTGAATAGATTATTAAGAACACTATTACCCTCTTTCTTTTCAGTTGGCTCAGGTTTTACCAAGATTGATATATTGATTTTTGACATTTTTCTTACCATTGTTGTAGGCTATGTAGTACATAATAAACTTCTTACCCAATAGTGTATATTTCTGTTGATAAAGGTTAATCTGGAACATCGACATGGCTTCGTCAAGCAATGAAGTTGCAATTCCAGTTCGTCTTTTATCCTCACGCACTTGGATAGTTACATTGCCTTTCCTTTCAAATGGGAGAAAATCGAATGAATAATAATTTAATATCCCCTGAAGACTGTAATCATCTCCGTAATATAGTAAGCAATCCACCCATCTATTAACAGTTAGATTACCTTTGAAATACATAATGCCTTTGCCTAATAAGGGATATTGTTTGGATTGGTTTTCCCATTCAAAGACTTTTCCGATTTCGTTTACTCTCGTTTTATTCATAGTTTTTAATCATTTATAAATAATTATCTCTCAAAGTGCTAACGCAAAGATAATGTGCGTATTAAAGAGGATTTGACCGACAATTAGAATGTCGGTTAATGTGTCGTCCACTTGAAAGTATAGGAACAAGAATTTTCGAAGCCCTCAGGAAGAAGAGAGAGGATGAGGTAGTTTTAAACTAAAATCAGACTGTCGTTAGTTATTTAACGATTCTTCAATAATTGAATCAATCTTTGCTTGGTCTTTTGGATTCAAATTGCCATCATACCTTTCCTTACTGGGATGATAGGAATTGCTATGGTCTCTATCACAGAAAAGTTTCAAGGCAATTTTATAGTTGGAAGGAAATTTTGTCGAGGTGACTATTTTATTAGATGTCAGACATTTAACAAAATAGGCAAGATGATTATAGTGCTCACATCGCCAAATAATAGGCGGTGGTGACTTTAAGGGTTTAGTATTTGTGTGGTTAATGAATAATTTTTTGAATTCATGTGCCGAGCAGTTGATATATCCATGTTTTTTCAAACCTGAGTAAAGTATACTTAAAATCTCCCCTGCTTCCTTTGCAACGTCTTTGGTAAGCCTGAAAACATAAACATTCTCAGATTCGATTTTACCAGTTACCTTTTTAAATGGGGATATGGCTTTATTTGTAATTTTTATTGGAATTAAAAGGTCGGTTATAAAATCATTTAAATCTTTAAGATAAAGAATCTGTGTTGTTGAAATTCGGAGAAAGAAATGATAAGGTTCATAATCATTAGTTATTTCAATTAAAGTTAATTCACCTACAAATACCTCATCACTTGCCTCTTCTGCTTCATTCTCTGTCTTTTCCTCAGTTTTTTTCTCTGTATCTTCGTCAGACTCATCTTCATCATCCCTTCGTGACATAAGCCATTCCATTCTCCATTCTTGACGCAATGGGGAAGTTTCAAATTGTCTCAGTGCATTCTTAAACTTATTTATATTCGAGGGATTCTGGACTGCTCTGGTTGTTTTGTACAAACTCTTGTAAATAGTCCTTGTATTCCTTAGTAAAACTTGCGAAAAAGCCTTTATGTCGATTATGCCTTGTATATGAAATTCCAAGGTAGGATGTCCTTTCAATGGGGTCAGTGCAAATTATTGGATTTTTATCAAACTCACATAGATATCTATCAATCAAGTCCTCTTTACTACTATCATATGGTACTATTGGTCTCATACAATTATCTTGGCTTCAAATGGTCGAATGAATATAACTAATAGATACACAATTTTAAAATAAAGATTGCTGTTGAGTTTGAAGGGACTTATCTGAGGGTATCAGGAACATATTTTCTATCTTGTCTGCAGTCTTTATTACCAATTCATAACTGAATTGCATCAAATCTTCAACATTCTTCAAATATCCAGCAATATACTCTTCAGACCTTTTTATCAACCTCAATTTGGTGCTGATTAGATAACTTACGGTTTCTGCTTCAAGTTCTTCAGTACTTCTGGATATTCTCTGTCTTTCTGGGAGTCCAATTCTCTGGTCAGTCACTTTTTTACGCAATTCTTTATGTCCAGTATGCCCCAGAAGAATGTGTGCTAATTCGTGAAGCAGAACAGTGAAATTTTCTTCAGTAGATGCTCCTTCCTGTAAGTTAATTTCGAGTCTTTCGGTAATGGCTGTTGTAACGTAACCTGCTTTAAAATAATGAAGCGGCTTTTTAATAACCTGAATTCCCCAAGACTGAGCAGTTAAAACAGCACCTTCATACAATCTGCGGTCAATGTGTCCTTTGACTTCAAATAGGTTTTCGCCAAATATCTTATCCAGAAACTCTTTGGGAGCATCCTTCCCTTCTGTTTCCATAACATCATATACCAGCATAACTGGTGATTTTGGTGCGAGGATAAGATATGGTTTAGCAAATTTTTTTATAGTTCGATTAAATGTTTTCTTCCAATATGACACTCCACCAAAGAACGTAACTTCCTTATTTTGAATGTATACAAGCATGGTATTAAATCTGGAATAATGCTCGAATTTTGCTATGAAGTCGATGAACTTAGTAAAATCTTTCTTATCACGAAGATTCCAACTCCTGCGTATAAGTTCATCTATTGTGAACTTGTCATTTACAAATTTATCATTCATTTTGAAGGCTTTAAATGTAAAAAGATACTTCTAAAGTTATATGAATTATTCATTATTACAAAGTTAAGGTCTTCTGTTAAACAGTTTATTTACTGTAATTTGTTGAGGAAATGCCAAATGATTTATCTAATTTTAATCTTCTAAAAGAAACATTATGACCACTTTCAGCAATTATTCACGTGAAGATTTATTTAAAGATACGGATGGATGGCACTTTGCAGCCAATATTCGAGGAACAAATGAAGAAATATTGGCAGAAGCAAGAATATTACTTGACAAAGTGGGATATAAAAATGTACCATTGCCAGAAACGCCAGAACGGCTGTGGATGGATTACTTAAACCCAAAGTCATTCTCCAATGGTATGTATGTTTTCCATCCGATAATCATAACTGCTTCAGCATATCATGAAGATGCAATTGTACTCTCAATTTACAATGAAAATCATCCTCAGCATGTAGATTTGTGGAAAGGGATTTTAATTTCTGAGGATTAAACCGCTGCACCATTTATTTCTTCAACAACTAAAACTGAGACTATTTTAAAGTCATTGTTTTTAATTGTGCAACTACTTTTCAATTAACCCACAAGACATAAACCATGTACTGACAAATATTTTTGCTTTTCGCCTTTGTGTCTCATTTTTTATACCTAATTTAGTGAAGTAATACTTTAATTTTTCTTAAACATATGCTTCTTAAAGAACTACTGAAGTCCAAAGGCTTAAAGCAGAATTGGCTTGCGAGTAAGATTGGAGTTTCTGAAGTCACTGTCTCCAATTGGTGTGCGGGTAAGAGTGTGCCAAAGAAAGCACATCTTCAAAAGATTAGCGAATTGCTCGGTGTACCATTAAAAACAATCGTGAATAAATAATGAGCAATTCTTCCAAATACATACTGTCTTTTACAGCAGCCTCATTACGGTTGAATGAAATGGTGAAGGTTGCAAAGGCTGCATATGAGAGCGATACATCCGACCTGAAGACTGTAAAAGAAAGTGGTGTTGTGTTTAATTCTGTCAAGAACAGAACATCCGACAGGGAATTTCGTGAAATAAAGAAGAGATTAGAAAAATTAACCCCTGCCCAGATAAAACTCCTGATTCATGGTGACCTTATTTCACAAAAACAGATTGCATTTCTTGCGGTTTGCAAACGTTACACTTTTATCAGGGACTTTGTGGTGGATGTTATCCGAGATAAGGTCTTGGTCTTCGATTACAAAATAAATGTTTCTGATTTTAAATCTTTTATTCACGGCAAGGCTCAATTGCATCCAGAATTGGAAGAATTTTCGGATTCCACTCTAAGGAAAGCAGAACAAGTAATGTTTCATATACTTGAACAGTCAGGTATCATAAACAATGCTGTGGAAAGAATAATACAACCACAAATGCTTCAGCCAGAAGTAATAAATTCAGTTATAAAGGATGACCCTATATGGATGAAGGTATTCATGATGCCCGACAGAGACATAAAACAATTAATTCATTGAAATGGAAGATATAGCAAAGAAATTCGAGCACCTTTATCAGGTAATTTCAACCGAAGAGTTCCTTCGCATGGAATCTCTCGGTGGTGAGATACCTTTTTTCATATTCGCATTTGATGCCAAGCAACAATGTGAAGTTGATAAAGCCATCAAGGGATTAAGAAACAAATTGGAAAAAAATGGGATACCAGTCCTTGAATTAAATCTTTATGATATTTCCATTGAGATATTAAACAAAGAACTTGGTGAAGGTGAGATATTTGAACTTGAAAAAAGCATGAATAAAAGTGAGTTCAAAGATGCTCTTCAATCGACACTTAATATTAAAGAAGTATTAATCCCACGGATAAAAGAAATTATAGATAGCAATCCAGCAAGGGTGTATTTTCTCACAGGAATTGGTATGGTATACCCATATATCCGTTCACATAACGTTTTAAACAATTTACAGAACGTGGCAAGAAATGCTCCTACGCTTGCATTTTTTGCTGGCGAATATAATGGGTATTCGCTTGAATTATTTGGTTTACTGAAAGATGATAATTATTACAGGGCATTCAATATTGAAAATTATAAACTGAAAGTATGATACTCAAGGATTTTTTTGTAAAGGACATCAACCGCACAATTGAAACGGTAATCAAAGCCGATGACCAAGACCATGTTTTTGATGAAGTGGCAGAATATATCGTCACCAATGAAGTTGCAAAGAAGATTCGTGACTTCTTCTCAGCCTACAATGATTACCGTGGAGTAAACGGAGTCTGGATTAGCGGTTTCTTTGGTTCAGGCAAATCACACCTACTGAAGATTCTTTCATATGTCCTTGAAAACAAGGCATACGATGGATTAAAACTGGGTGAATTATTTGCTGAAAAAATTGAGGATGATAAGATATTAAAAGCAGATATTATAAAAGCCACTAAATGCCCTTCAGAATCAGTTTTATATAATATTGACCAACAAGCACAAATTACATCCAAACAAGAAGAGGATGCCCTCTTAAATGTGTTTTACAAAGTTTTTAATGACCACGTTGGTTATTATGGGGAAAGAAAGTATGTGGCTGAATTCGAGCGATGGCTTGACCATGAGGGTGTCTATAAAAAATTTAAAGATGAGTTTAAATCTAATACTGGTGATGAATGGTCAGACGCAAGAAGAAAGTATTTTTCACCAAAGGTTAAAGAAGGAATAGGGCATGTTCTGTCAAAATTAATGGGTGGGACTCCAGAAAAATATGTAAATATTATTGAGACGTTGCGTACTGATTCCACTCTGTCGGTGGATGATTTTTGTAATAAAGTCAATGAATATATTAAGACAAAACAAAAAGGTTTCAGATTAAATTTCTTTGTTGATGAAGTGGGACAGTATATTTCTGAAAGTTCCAAACTTATGCTAAATCTTCAAACAATTGCTGAAACCCTTGCCACAAAAACAAAAGGAAATTCATGGATACTGGTGACTTCGCAAGAAGACATGGAATCTGTGGTCGGTGATATGAATAAAAACCAGAAGAATGATTTCTCAAAGATACAAGCACGGTTTAAATTAAAAATTCCGTTGACATCAGCCAATGTGGATGAAGTTATTGAAAAAAGACTCCTTGATAAAACTGACCCAACAAAAACGTTGTTAAAAAGTGTATGGAAGAAAGAGCAGTCAAATCTGGAAACCATACTTTCTTTCTCTGAAGTCGGTGTACAATTCAAAGGCTATAAGGGTGAAAATGATTTTATTAACAAGTACCCATTTGTTGCCTACCAGTTCGACCTATTCCAGCAATGCATCAGAGCATTATCAACTCACAATGCATTTCAGGGGAAACATGCATCGGTTGGTGAAAGGTCTATGCTTGGAGTTTTTCAGGATGTAGTCCAGAGCATAGAAACAAAAGATGAAAAAGCACTGGTGAGTTTTGATTTGCTGTATGAAGGTCTCCGTTCTACCATCAGAGGTGAACTTCAAAGTGCAATTATTCTGGCTGAAAAGAACCTCGATAGTGACTACGCCAAAAGAGTTCTCAAAGCACTATTCATGGTGAAATATTATCCGAATTTCAAAACAACACCAAGGAATATTTCAACCTTGATGATTGATAATATGCATATTGATTTAAAAGAGCATGATAAGAAGGTAAATGAAGCATTAAGTCTGCTTGAAAACCAGACATACATTCAAAGAAACGGTGATTTGTACGAATTCCTTACTGATGATGAGAAAGATATTGAACAGGAAATAAAAGCAACTGACATTGACGATGGTCAGGTCACCAATCTTTTAAAAGAGATTGTTTTTGATACAATCATCGGGGAAAATAAGATTAGATATCTGGAAAATAAACAGGAATATGATTTCACAAGCAAGATTGACGGAACAATTCTTGGCAAGGAGAAAGAACTTACTGTTGAAATTATAACCCCAAACTTCAAAGACCATGATAAAGAAGACTTATTAAAAGGGCAAACTATGGGGTATAATACCTTATTAATGATGGTATTGCCACATGATGAGCATATGCTGTTGGATGTAAGAATGTATCTTAAAACAGATAAATATGTTCGTCTTGCACAATCAACAACAAATAAGGATAACGTTAAACGAATATTGTTTGAAAAAGCACAGTATAACACCAAAAGAAGAGGCGACCTTGTAATACTTCTAAAGAGGTTGTTGGGTGAATCAACAATCTATATGAATGGTATGAAACAGGAAATAACTGGTTCTTCTGATGGCAAAACCAAAATGGTTAATGCCTTCCAGAACCTGATTAAACTGGCATACCCAAATCTGAAAATGCTTGGTAGCATTTTATTCTCGGAAGAAACTATAAAATCCATCATTAAAAGTAAGCAGGATGATTTGTTTGGCACTGATGATACCACCATGTCAGAAGCCGAAAGAGAGATTTTAAATATCATACAGCGAAGAAAACAACAGGCTGACAGAAGTTCCCTAATTGATATACGTGACCATTTTTCACGAAAACCATATGGTTGGTATCAAAACGCTATCTGGAGCATAGCGGCAAAGTTATATAAGCGAGGTCAGGTGGAATTCAGACAGGATAGTAATTTACTGGATGATGATGGGGTATTGAATTCTTTAACGAATAACAGGCTGTATAGCAACACACTGCTTGAGCCACAGGTTGATATTGACCCCAAACTTATCAAAGAACTGGCAACTGTTTATAATGACTTTTTTGATGAAACATGCCCTGCCAAAGAGGGTAAAGATGTTGCCATTACTTTTAAAAACAAACTCAACGATGAATATGTATGGCTCAACCAACTTTTGATGAATAAAGAAACCTATGCATTTTTGGATGAATTGTCGCCAGTTTCAGATTTTATCGAAAAACTTACAAAGAAGGACTATTCATTTTTTCTGACTAATGTTAAAGAATTTGAAGATGAACTCCTTGACCAGAAAGAAGCAATTATAGACCCGATTAAACGCTTCTGGAATGGTGAACAGAAGAAGATATATGATTCGATACGTACATTTTTCACAGGGAATCAGTCGAATCTGGAATATGTTGAAGGCGATGAACTCAATATTCTTAAAGAAGTTATCGAGCATATGCAACCGTATAAAGGAAACATTATAAAAGATGCAAAAGCAGCCAAAGATTCTTTAATTTCCAAAGTCAAAGCACTAATTGAAGATGAGAGGAAACTTACAGAAAGTGAAATTGACAGAGCAAAGAAGCGAATACAATCGCATGTCGATTACAGTAAATTAGATGATGCAAAACAGAAAGAGTTAGTAAAGCCATTTGATGAAGAGTTAAAGAAACTCAAAGAACAACGATTCATAGCAAACCTTCGTGAAACAAGGGCAAAGGTAAAAGGGAGTCTGCTGGAAAAGCAGTTGAATGAAATGGTACGGTTAGCAACTCCCCCTGAAGTAGATGAACCACCAGTTCATTATCAGCGATTGACTTCAGTCAAATTGAACTTTTCTAAAAGCGAATTGCAGTCCATTGAAGACGTTGATGAATATGTTAAAGCATTGAAGACGGCACTTGCTGAATTAATAAAAGAAAACAAACGGATATCCTTGTGAGATTATGAATACAGCGGAACTTAAAAGGTTTGCTCAGGAAGCACGAAGAAAATTATTGGAACAGGTTGGTTCAAAACTATCGTTTGTTCTAACAACTGATTCTCCTGAATTGCGGGAGAAAACACAACAAATCAAGCAACTCAGGGAAGAGTTGAACAAAACAACCAAGGAGCAATTGATTGAAAAGGTAGCATACACATGGTTTAACCGTTTGATGGCACTGCGCTTCATGGATGCCAACGATTATCAGCCATTGGGCATAAGGATAATAACGCCAAATGATGGATATACCTCTCCAGAATTGTTGGACGAAGCAAAACGTGGGAACATACCAGAAGAATTGGTAGTAAAAAGACAAAAAGTATATGATTTGCTTGACGGCAAAATTCCAAGTACAAATCCACAGAATGAAGCATTTAAGGAACTCCTAATTGCTACCTGCAATCATCTGAATACTGTGTTCCCATTCCTGTTTGAAAAAATCAACGATTACACTGAATTACTGCTCCCAGATGACCTGACCAGCGACTTTTCAATTGTAACGGATATTCGTGAAGGCATGTTCATTAATGATTGTAAGAATGTTGAAATTATAGGTTGGCTGTATCAATTTTATATCTCAGAAAAAAAGGATGAAGTAATTGGTTCTAAATCAAAAGTTAAAAAAGAAGATATTCCAGCAGCAACACAGTTGTTTACACCACGATGGATTGTGGAATATATGGTTCAGAATACAGTTGGTAAGTTGTGGCTGCAAAACCGACCCAAATCCAGATTGCGTGAATTTATGTCATATTTTATTGAATCGACTTCCCCTACTGTAGATGATTTTATAAAGATAAGTTCACCAGAAGAAATTAGAATGGTAGACCCTGCAAGCGGCAGCGGTCATATATTAGTATATGCATTTGATTTGTTTACAAAGATATATGAAGAAGAGGGTTATGATTCTAATGAAATTCCAAAACTAATTATTGAAAATAACCTTTATGGGTTTGAAATCGATGAAAGGGCAGCACAACTTTCTGGGTTGGCTTTAATGATGAAAGCCAGAGAATACCAGCGCAGAGCATTAAGGAAAGACATCCAACCTAATATCATTTGTTTTCAGGACTTACATCTTAGCAACAGTGAAATTAAGGAAACCCTAAATTCGTTGAGCATAGAAGTATCGGATGAACTATTACATGATTTGAATCTGATGACACAGGCAACGAATTTCGGTTCATTAATTATTCCACAAACAAAAAAGAACGAGATAATTAAATTGATTGGTAAAATAAATCATTCTACCCAAAGTGTTGATGTATTCCAACGAAGTAAAATGGATGCATTGTTAAATGCATGCAGCCAACTCATAATTCTTGCAGAGAAATATCATTGTATTTCAGCAAATCCACCCTAGATGGGTGACGGAAAAATGAATGATACCATTTTGAGTTGGGTCAAAGAAGAGTACCCAAAATCTAAGTCAGATTTATTCAGTTGTTTTATTGAAAGGTCTCTCAACCTTCTGCCCATCAATGGTCTTAGTGGTTTGGTAACTATGGAAAGTTGGATGTTTCTTTCAAGTTTTGAAGACTTTAGAAAAGATTTAATAACATCATACAAAATCAGTTCATTGAGTCATTTTGGTTGGCATGTTATGAGAATTGCTTTTGGGACAGTATCGTTTATTTTGGAGAATACAAAACCAAAACAAGAATTCAAGGGTACATATTCATATTTAGAAATTGAAGATATTGATAGAAAAACAAATAGACCATTTGTTTTTCCGAAACTAGACAATGGAAGATTTAAAATAACTAATCAAAAGAACTTTGCCAAGATTTCTGGAAATCCCATCGCATATTGGTTGAATGATGAAATATTTGATGTTTTTAGCGAACTAAATAACTTGGATACTTTGTTGTCTGTCAGACAAGGATTAAGGACAGGAAATAATGAACGTTTTCTTAGGTATTGGCACGAGGTAGATAACTCCTTTATTGGATTGGATTTTTATGATGAAAATCAATATCATAAGCAGAAAAAGAAATATGTACCACATCAGAAAGGGGGTGTATATTGCAAATGGTTTGGGAATAACGAATATATTTTAAGATATAATGAAGATACTCTTCCTATTTTAACTAAAACTGGAAACAAACTTCCTTCAAGAGATTTCTATTTTAAGAATTCTATAACTTGGACAGGAATTACTGCGGGAAAGTTATCTTTTAGAATAAATGGGAATGGCTTTACTTTTGATGGTACAGGGTCTTGTGCCTTTGGGAATGAAGCGGATTTGTATTATTGCTGCGGATTGTTACAATCTACTGTTGGAAAATATTTTTTGGATATTTTAAGTCCTACGATATCCCTTGAGGTTGGTCATTTAAAAAGATTTCCTGTAAAAATAGTTAATGAAGATTCAATCATTTCTTTAGTAAAAATAAATATCTCGATTTCAAAAGAATATTGGGATAGTAGAGAACACTCGTGGAACTTTAAACAAAATGAAGTTATTCGAATCAACGGGCAAGACCTCGAAGAAGAATATGA
>CAYRBR010000047.1:0-11263 GCA_964422555.1 uncultured Caldisericota bacterium
TGACCCATATTTACACTCCATTGGTGTTAATAAACGTTACTCACATTATACATTACCTTTGATGATTAGCTTAGTACAAAAGAAGCTACTTACAGGTTAATTGGTGCATTTATTATTTTTACTTGCAAGATTGCTCCTAATTAGGTGTATCGAACGTTACTCTTTAGCCTCTCTTAAATATTTTCACAACAGGTTGCCAAAACTGTGACCATCTGGTTTGATGCTCAAGTGGAAACAGGGTTTCTTCAGGCTCTTTGTGTGTTTTCTCCCACTCTCTGTATCGTTCCGCTGTAGCATTAATAAAACCTACTGCTCCCATTTGTATCGCCTTTTCACCAGCTTTGGTAATACTCCACATTCCATCCTGTTTTCGTAAGTAACCTGCTTTCTGCATATCAATTGATTGAAGCAAGAATATTTTTTGCCAGCGTATTTCTTTACTCTTCTTATACACTTCGTTTTCCCAGTCATTGAACTCAACTCGATTTGGTATTTCTTTAATAATATCTTTCCAATGAGTTTTACGCTTGCTTTCGTGTAATATTTCCATGGCAGTATAACAGGTTTTGGCAGCACAAGCCATAGACCTGGATAAGGTATCCATATCTTCAAACTTATTCATTTGTACCCTCTTTCATTTGCTCATAAACACATCGCCATTAGCCACTACCATTGTAAGCACTGTTAGTAATGGATGCAAGCTTACAACTCTGTTTATTTTATATCAATTATAAAAAACCTTTTATTGCAACATACTTATAAGTTGTAGTACAATCGGACACCATTCGCGCACTATTTGCAGAATATCCTTTTTCGTTTTCGTCGATACTGCTCTTCTGCAAATATGCATACCTTTCTCGGTTAATCGAATTCGATAGGGTAAGGAAGCCGGATTCTCCTTTTCGTTAAAGGGTTTCACAAATCCACTGTTACGCAGGTACTGATATAGCTTTAACAGACAATTTGGTTCCACTCCCAAGCTTTGATAATCGATACTATAGGTTGAATTATTCATTAGCTCAAGCGATAAAAACAGTATTTTTTTGATCTTCCAGTCTGTAAGTGGTTTGATTGAATTTATAGGAATACACCAATGCTTGGAAGTATCTTTAAACACTCCTGGTATTTTCCCATCTAAACAATAATCGCGCACTGTTCGAACAGATACATTCCACAATACTGCTGCTGCATAGGTGTTCATATATCGTTTTCCATGTACTTCAACAATGCTTTGTTTCATTACATTTGAGCTCCTTTGTAAATACATGGTAAATTTTTTGTCCACTATATAAATCGAAAAAGATGAATTTTATTGCAAAAAAATTGACGATCTTCGATTTATATAGTGAGATATTTTTTTATACCAAACCAAGGAGTGAGTAATGATAGAAATGAACAGAATCCAATACGTGGTTCTTCACCATACGGGAATTCACACATCCCTATTATCAGAAGAAGACCATTATAAGTCTCTTCAAAACGTAACTAAGCGACAATATGGTACTCGATTTATTCTTCCTTATCATACTGTTATAGGTTTTTCGGGGATTGTATTTGAAGGACAACCTTATGGACAGGTATGCCCTCATTGTGGTATTGACCAAGGAGAAGGAGAAATAAACAATTGGAATGCACTGGGAATAAGTTGTATGGGGAACTTTGAAAAAGAAACCATGCAAAATGCTCAGTACCATTCACTGGTAGAAGTTTTACGTTCGATCTATAACCAGTATTTTAAACACTTGTCTATAGCAGAATTTACGCAAACTTGTATTGTGAAACACAAAATGTTAGTACCCACCGACTGCCCAGGACAACACTTTCCTTTTTCCAGAGTGTTGAACGAACTATGTGAACAACCAGCTTCAGGGGGAACACCAGGCAAAAAGAAAGATTTTGAAACGCGTAAACCCTGGTTTCAAGAAGCTGTAGATTTCTGTTTGGGAAATGGCATCATGTCGGGAGATGAACATGGTTTCAGACCGTACGAAGCAGTTACTCGTGCAGAAATGGCAAGTGTATTGTACCGGTTACTACGTGGGGATAATCAAAATGAAAAAGCCAATTAGTAGTAGGAGTTAAAGTCTGATGGGTTGCCACGATTAAACTGAATACTATCGTCCGTGAATACAGGTTTATCTTTTTCGTTAATTAGGGAGCTAGAAAAAGGTTTAGAATGTACATTTTTAGGATTATTCCCCCACTTATTTGGACCAGGCTGACTGTCCTGGCAATAGAACCAAAACAATATTATACTACCAATACCGGTACAACCTATTAATACTAGCAAGCCAGTTTTACCAACATCATGAAGTCTTCGTACACCCATAGCGATAGACGGAAATAATAATAGAGCAGGCACTAAATCAATAACAGGTAAATATGGGCTTTGAGTTGCAATGGCATATGCATAAACCAGTAGTGAAAGTACAAAGCTAATAGAACATGATATCCAATAATCTCTCCTTCTTGTTCTCCCTGTAAAATCAAACGCTTTTGTCCAATATTCAAAATAATTGTATTTCATGCCATTTTCTCCAACATTAAGTTACACAAATAACTGTATAAAGTAATAAAACAAGATCCCTAATAGTGGTAAAAAGAATAGGTAAAAACCAGGTTTGGGTTTAATGTCCTGCATTTCAAGGTTCTCTTTTGTCTGATATACAAACGTTTTAAACCACTCTCTGTCCTTCATGTGGAATAATTGTACTGAAGTGATACCAGTCCAGTATTTATGAATGCGAATGGAATTCTTCTTATCCGTTAAACAGATTTGATTGCAAGAGTCTTCTTCAAACGGTTCATTTGAGAACACAAGTTCTTTTTCCAGTGCCGTTTTTATGGTGTCGTTCATTCCGTAGAATAAATAGGTTTTACGCTGCGCCAAAAAGGTAAATATTCCCACCAGCACAGCTAATACAATTAATAAAATGGTGGAGAAGCTAAGCCTGGAACAGGTATAGCACATTTCCTCATCCCACGACAACCAGACAAATTGAATAATAATTAGAAGAACAGCGGGAAAGAAAACAAGAGAGTTGTGCATTGGTTGTTTCTTCTGAAGGAGAACAGCATAGTCTACATAGAGAAAAGGAAGTACAAGACTTGCAGCTATAGCGACTTTTAATGCTAACCCAAGAAACTCATAATCCATATCCATTCCTCCAAGTAATCAGACCAACCATACATATACTAAAAGATTCGATTACTAGTATACAACAAGTTGTTCCTACTTACCAAGTCTTCCACTACTGTAAATGGAATTTACAATCTTTTAAAGTACACTTCATTTAATTCCATTTTGTTTCTCGTATCTTTTGTTGCTATCATTCGCTCCTTGTTTGCACTACATTACATTTCTTATTGAATATCTACTTTTTTGGATGCAACTAACCCTAATCTATCCAAAACATAAAGCTAAGTGTTTCGTAATCATAATCAATTTCTATTTTGTTGTCACTGGTTTTGTTAATATCATAAAATACGTATTCCAGGCTTAGTTTCAATTCTTCATTTGCATCATTCTTTATACTAGTTTTCCTCAAGAGAACTTTATCAAGTTGATTAGATAATGAAACTGGATGAAATGAGATATCTTCATCTTTTTTAACAACAAATGAATCTAGAATAATTATTTTTTGTTTACTTGGGCTGAAATAATACAACCATGTCTTTGATTCAGTGTCATCCTCGAAGAAGCTCCAATAATATTCTGTATAGAACCTGTTGAAAGAACCAACCACACCTTCTCCCCCATCAGAAAATGTTTTTAGTTGGGCATGCCTATCATAATATGAACATTCTTCTGGTGATACATAATCATGCATACTCAAGACTAATGGTCTTTTTGTAGCCTCATTATATGCAAACAACCTTAAATCACTTTTTGGTTCACCAGAATTATTCTCAATTTGGTTACAGAAAATATTGCCTTCGGAAAGTTCTGAATTAAAAGGATTGGTGTATTTTTTTTGTGAAATTACAGTTTGTGCAAAAGTATTTTCAGTTGAATAATTTGGTTTTTCTAACAAAACAGCTGAGTTCCAATTTTCCATTTCATCTACAATAAATAACTCATACTTTTCGTTTGTCCAATTATATAGGTATATTGAATTGCCTAATGAACAAGAAAATCGTTTTCGAATATTGTTTTCCATTTCCAATGGTAACTCAACAATGTTGTCACCAAGATTTATCGACAACCTATGCAGACTTTTAAAAAGATTATTGTGGTCATTTACAATAACAAATATGCTTTTGTCTCCCCAAAAATCCCAATAAATGTTCTGTTCCTCAAAAGAAAAAGATGATGTCTTTTTTGTTTCAATATCATACAAAGTTAACTCACTATTCTCACTTGACTCAAAAACGAATAAAGAACCATCGTTGCTAAGTTTATGTCTTTTCCCGGTTCCGATAAAAGAAGCTTTGTTAATGTCTGTAATATCCACTTTGTAATACTTATAAACACTATTTGTCTCTTTATTTGTTATGCGATTACAGCATATAACACTTGCAGTTTGATTTGTAAAAAAAGATTCCTGTTCTATCCCCTGTTCCATTTCATCTTCATTTAACTTCAGATCAATTAGTTCACGTCGAGAGCAATCATACCATAAGACTTTTTTTGATGAAGTATCCCAAAGACTTATATAAGCCTCTTCGCTATCAATGTTTTTTAATTGGTAGTTAGAATTTTCTATTGTGTACAGTTTTTCCAGTATGCCTGAACTTTTTTCGAATTTCCAGATACTGAATAAGTTTTGAGTAATTGTCTTCTGTGTAATGCCGAAATAAATGGCATTAGCTCTGTATATACATGGTTTTGAAAATGTAATTTTGCTAGATTCAGGGAATGTAACAATATCTTCAAATTCTTTTAAAGATGGATTCAATAAGCTTATACAGTTGTCTTTAACAAAAAGCGCTGGAGATGATATTGAATTTTCTATAATCGTATTGTTTACATTAAAAACAGATTGTTCTGCAATATCAGATTTACACGAAGATATAACGAACATTAATGATATCACCACACACAAAATCCCAGATTTTAATATTTTCATTATCTGACTCGCTTTCTGATATCTCTATGAACTATATTTCCTATTGAGTGTCTACTTTTTGGGAACAATTCAAGTTTTCCAGTTTCAATTCATCGCAATAAACATTCAAATTGTTAATCATTTTTAGTAAAAGATAGTAAAAAACTGCTATGAATGCTACGCATAAAAATACCATAGAGAATTTAGCATAACTAAAGCTACTAGACAACGATAAGCCTATACTTGTACAAAAAATAATTATAAAGAATGAAACCAATAGATTTTTATTATTCCTCGTTGTTTTTGCTTTCTTTAGACGGGTTTTAACTTCATTCTGGTAGTTTTGACCATATTTTTTAGCAGCAGATGCAATAAGTTTTACATCTCCTATAATAGGGAACTCGAAAAATTTCTCACCCTCATACTTAGATACCATATACTCCAGTAATTCTTTGCTTTGGGGTTTTTGAAAAACCAGATAGGAAAATTTCTTTTGACAAATGCTATTAAGCAAACCTGATGTAACAAGTATAACAAAAAGAATAGCAAAAAAAGAATTGAAGAAATATGAGAATTCAGGTTCTTGATAACAGCTTGTTAAATATGGCAAAGGTTGGATTAGGAAAATATACGTAGCAAACATCAACAATATGTAAACTACATTTATAAAAATTTTCATGTTTCGCAAATAATTCTTCAATTTCATTTAACCCTTCTAAAGTGTTGACGATCTTTTAGGAAAATCATTACATTTTTCTCCATGTATAGATACCCAGTCTAGTATATCCAATTTCTTCTGCTAACAATTGTACATACCTCAAAGGGTAAAACAATCCATTTTAAATTGAAATATTGGTCCATTTTTGAGTTGGAAAAAACGCGTTTTTTTTCTGTTTTTTTGGGAAGTAGTGTACTCACGTATTTTATAATGACGGTAAAGAGGGTCTTTCAGCGAATATTTTAACAAGAGCCGTGATAATTCCTACTGTTATCGATAAAAGTCCGAGCCAAAACCATCGTTTTTCAGATTCTTTAAATGCTTCAAAACTCTGCCATTGGTTTAGCTTCCAAGAAATTCTGCGACCAAAAAAGAAAAGGATTATTATTAAGGGCCATGTAAACCCAAAAGAAATCCAATTTGCATATTGTAATTGGAAGTTTTCTATAAAATAGTATTGAAAACCAATCGCTATTAGTAAAAGAATCCATAAGACATACATTTTTCGAAATACTAAATATAGCACAACCATATACGAAGAAATCGAAGGTTTCTGAATGTAAGAAATCTGCTCTTCAGTTAATTCCATTTTGTTTCTCATATCTTTTGTTGCCATCATTCGCTCCTTGTTTGTACTAGAATGTATTTCTTATTGAGTGTCTACTTTTTGGGAACAGTTCACCTTGCACAGTCGATGACGAAATCCAAATAAACAAAATTCTACTTATCTAAGTAGAATTTTGTTTATTTCTCCATTTGCATTCACTCTATACAAAGCATTACCATCAACATCATTTTTCAATGGAACAATAAATTCCTGCATAACAGGGTTATAAAGACCAGATCGCACCCCAAGATCCAATTTTTCAGAAAAAGGAGTGTAAATTTGCACATCAAATGCAATGATCCCATTTTTCCTATTCTTCCCATTTGTATTAGCACATAAAACATATTTACCATCAGAAGACAATGTAGTGTCTGTATTTTTTGGGAGTAATACGGATTCTACTTCTTTTGTATCTAAATTAATTAAATACCAAACTTCATTCCGCTCTTGGTCTGATAGAACAAATGAAAGAGTATTAGTTTCTTTGATAATGCGAAAAGGTGTTGAGTATCGACTATTTGGTAATTCTTCTATAGTATTATCTGGATTTTTATCACTTGGCAAAACAGTATACAATTCCATAGTTGAAAAATTATAACAACAAACAGTAATAAAATTATCTAGGTTAATAAAAGCATAAAAGAAACGATTTTCCTTAACATCTACTAAACTATATCGGTTCCCAAAAACATTTTTAACGGTAAGCTGAAACAAATCAGGATTTTCTGTGCCATCAGAATTTACTAAAAAGAAACGAGAAGTACCTGCCTGAATATCAGATTCAATCATTAAAAATGAATCATTTATTATACCTTTAACGTCATAGGCTTTGCCTGATTCCATGAACAACTTTACTTGTTCAGTATCAAAATTAATCAATGCTGTAATACATAGTCTTTCAGGACCAGCATTGTATGCATATATGCATCCTATTGTAGATGTAAGCCTACAGTATTTTGTTATAACTGCTTCAGTCCCTAGAAGAATTGCTTTTTTATTCGTACCATCTCTATCCATTATAGAAACAGAGTCGCTTAACCTCATATTATTAGGGTCGTTTTTACTACTATCGCATTCAATGCAATAAACACACTTATTATCTTGAATGGAATCAAAAAGAACGGATGCTGATGAATCTTCAATTAAAGAAGTATATGTGTCTTGGAACAAACCAATTTCAGTTTTCTTTGAATAGTAGTCAAGTGATTTAGCAATAAAGTTGTTTAAATCAAAGTCATCGTTTTCTTGCCTAAGCTTATATAAATTTTTCCCTTCTGTAGAACTAATTATTTCTGTTTGATAATTTTGCAGGTTTAAACGGTAGTATTGAGGAATACCCCTATTTCCCCCTTCCTCGCTATATGCAATGTTAGCTAACAAAGCGTTATCTCCCTTTGATTGCACCAAATATTGCATATAACAAGGAGCATCTTTATCGTTAGCTCCCATTAACCCATTACAACCAATTTGAAAAAATGATATTAAAAATACCAAGCTATAACAAATCATTCTTTTCATTTAATGCAACTCCATTTCTGAGTCAGGGGTGCGGACATAATCTTGGACTAACATGCTATATGTAAACTTTGTCTGTATTGTAGTGGACTCATCCCACCCAGGATTGGACAGCTGCGTAGGCCTGTAAAGGAACACTGGAAACACACAACAATACTGTTAAAGCAACAATAAGAGGGGTACGTTTAAGAGAAAGAAACACGACTTTGACTTTTGTTATCTTCTAAATTAACACTGCAATTCATTTATAAATTCTCCTTTTTAGTAACACTCACTATGGTTTTTCCTAAGCATAGCGAAAAAAAATGTATACTTCAATATGGTATATTCCAACTTTATTTTTTGTCCATTCAGACTCGATTCGAAGATCCTTATTTATCCAGAAAACAAACTCCTCAATGCATAAACCTTAAATTATACTTTAAGATAATACATAATTTATTGATGTCAAAAATACACGTGTTTTTTCTTGCCTGAATTTGTCTATTCAACTACTATTAAGGTAGTTTCATTTCATGTAGGAAACCTTTGGAAGGAGGGTGCAATGAAAACTGTTTTGCGCATTATGTTATCGCTCGTTCTTTGTATCACCACTATGTTTATAAACCCTCTGTCTATAAACAAATATACGTACGCAGCCCGGGGACTTGAGTTTGAAGTCTGTCCCGATATGGTTACCGATTCCACCATTACCGTTACAGCCCACCCCGATAACGATGAAGCTTGCAATGTTACTATAAGCTGGGAATCGGATTGGTTAACCATAACTCCATCTCAGATAACTCTTGCACCAGGTGGGAAAAAAGATGTAAAAGCTACAATTAATTCTCGGGGATTAACTCCTGGCAGATACACCGATAAAATTATGCTAGAATCCAATTGCAAACCAAATTACACTGAAATACCTGTGTTTCTTCGAGTGCTTAACCCTGTTATCCACATAGACAACCCTTACCAGGAATGGGAATTACCACCAGTTGGCTCTGTTGATAAACAATTTACTATTCTAAATCGATTATGTGATACTACGGTTTCATTTCATACCGATGAATCCTCTACGGGAACCGTTGAACTTTCTGTTCCTGAACAGACAACCATAAAGCAAGGTGAACGTCTTCGAATACCGGTTCGAGTTGAAACTGACGGGTTTCTAAAACCCGAGACAAGACGTATTATTATTCGCGCTTTCGATTCTGAAATAGGAACTGTTTCCCTCCGTCTTACGCCTTCTGAAGGAACAGCTGTTGTAAGAGTAGAAGATTTAGGTGGGAGACTTGGGGAACGTTTTGATGGAAGGGAAGTAGAAGTAACCAGTCATTTGGCTCGATCTTCTCCTCCCATTATAACGGATGACCTAGCCACATGTGATGACCCTGATAATCCCTATAGGGTTACTCTTCGGGTAGAAGACCCTGGTGGTCATTTACCAAGAGAGAATTATGGTGATGTTGTTTTTGGGACATTTACAGGAATCTACCACGATGGTTCTCTGCGATTAACCAAACCTATAGAACGACACTTTACATCGCTTATGCAATACCCCCAAACTCATTCTGCTTTTTCCGATTGGGGTAAATTCCCCTTGGAATCCAACCACTTTTTCTTGTACCTGCAGGCAGATAGCAACTTCCCGCCATCCATTCACGAATGCATAACTGCGGAAGCGCTAAAAACCATTTCGCATATTCCGTTTAACCGAAAACACTCTGGTTTGTTCCTTCCATTTAAAAAACCAACCGTGCAAACCGATGATTTATTCTCGGGAGAATGTCGAAAAAAATACTCTATTTCTGCTATCGAAGAAGCATTCACTTCATTTGATGAACCTATGCGAAGAGTTTTACGGACAGGTGAAACACCCACTCTTTGGATCCATCTTTCTGGCTTATGGCATACGAGGAATGGACAAAAGTGTCTACTGATTAACGGAAAAAGTCTTTCTCTTGAATCGATAAAGAAACAACTAATGAAGCTAAGCATTCTTGGACCAGTGGTAATTCTATTAGACTGCAACGAAGTAGAAGACTTACAGTCTGAATTATGCGATATTGGGAATTGCAGAACAGTAGATGTTTCCTGTGGTGATGAAAACAGAGTTTGTTACCCAACTTCGCTTTCCTCTACTTTTTACAACGATCTTGTAGATCAGTTAACTCCGAAAGAATGTGAAATAGATTGGGATGAATTCCTACGTTCCATGCAAGATCATTGTCCATTCATGAAGGGATATGAGTATTCTGAAACACTAGAATGCAATGAAGTATCCCGAGAAAAGAGTATAAATCGAAAAGATATTGACATTGTTCGATACCGAATAAAACTAATCCAGAAATTAACACAAAGAAATAATAACGACATAGAGAAAAAAACAGAAGACATTACTGTTTTTTTCACAGATTTCCCAATTCCACGTATTGAACCATCTCCACCTTGCCCTCCTGTTCCGCTACCGATTGATTTTTCAGATTGCCCAAGTGGCGACTCAGAAGAATCAGAGCCAATTGAGTTAGAAGGAATCGTTAGAGAGTTAGACCCAGATAAAGGTAAATTTGGAGTTGATTCCTTTTTTGACGTATTTATGGAAATTGAAATTCCAGAGCGAGACATGCCTGTTGAGGTAGGAGACAGGGTTCGAGTAACAGGTACCTTACAAGGAGAAACAACGGTTATTCCTGAAACCATTGAGGTAATCGAAAAGGAATGTGCCATTGGTGTGAACGAAATCGAACCTAAGATATACTGCCCGACTTGTTTTACCTGGGATTATGAAGAACAGGCGTATGCGGAATACGAAGATTTGGAATATGTTCTTTCGAACAGTGGGGACATCGGAGCTTCTATTGGGGTTAGTAGCAAGGTAGATCAAATAGAAGGCTCTCTTCCCATTACTTTCAAAGTAACATGGAGTCCAACCTCGTTTGCTCTTCCAGCCAAGTCTTCCTATAACTTGAAAGGGGAACTGGAAATTCACAATGTACCAGAATTGGTTCCTGAAATTCAAGTTTTCTTGATCACAACAACCTTTTCAATTTCCCCGGAACCGTGCCCAAAAACCATTACAAAAACTTTCCGAGTCACTCTTTGCCCCACTGAAAGAACCATAAACGGTAGAGTTTCCTTTAAAAACGTACAAGGAAACCAGTGTGGTATTGCCAATGCAACAGTACGTCTTTATTTGCGCTACGAACCGGAATGTGGACACGATCGTTCGTTTACGGTTGAAATGGGAGCATTGGAAGGGGTGCATCACAGTGCAAAACAAGATTTACCCGATTATTCCCTATACCTTGAAACCAAAACTGACTCACAGGGGTATTATCGATTCCACTTTATCGATAAAGACTGCAAACACGAATACCGAGTACTGGTGCTTTT
>CAYRBR010000047.1:11273-11936 GCA_964422555.1 uncultured Caldisericota bacterium
AAGAATGAATACATGAATCTAACTTACCAGGATTGCTCCAATACCTTCTTTGTGTTTTCTGATATCGATGGAGTGCAAGAACCATGCAGAGAAACAACCACAGAACGCAACCTGTATATTGGTCAAAGCACGAACCTGGTATTTCCAGCAGACTTTACACATGATGCTCGATCTATGGCTCAAATATACTGTCATATGATGGAGTCATTTGGCATTTTCGCTTCCCTGAAATGTGGAGACGACCCTATGTTGAAAGACAGTATGATGCCTTTGAAGGTGTGTGGGTATAGCGGGACAGCGGGAACGTATTATCATCCAGAAGTTCCCGCAAGCCAAGTTCCTTTAAGAGAAAGAGATGAAAGACATATAAATATTCATAGAAATGATAGCTCTATCTATTCTGGCAATCGACCAATAAATAGAGAATGGCACGAATTTGGTCATTTTTTGCAGGATTCTTTAATGAATCTTCCCAAAAGAGACAGAGGTGACAGGAATCATGCTGGATTTAGCAACAGCAATTCAAAAGATTCTCTTGCTGAAGGAATTGCTGAATTTACAAGTATGTTGATTCATCGAATGATAAAAAACAAAGATAGCTGTTGCGACAAATACTCTCTTAAAAACGGATCTTATCAATGGCGAAATGGAGTAGCTGACATT
>CAYRBR010000047.1:11946-12686 GCA_964422555.1 uncultured Caldisericota bacterium
GCGGTTTTCTGAATAGTAATTCTAAAGACGCTCTACTAGAGGGTATTGCTGAATTTACAAGCTTGATGATAACCAGGTTACTAAAAGCAAAAGACAGCTGCTGCGACGATTACAATACACCCCAAAATGGCATTTACAGCTGGTTTGGTGGAGCATTCGATATTGAAAATGATAACAACTTAACTACTCAAAATGCACAGTATGGATATTACAAACCTAATGGTGATTTTGTTGCAGTAAACAGAAACAATACAAGTATTGATAACAATGGCAGATTAGTTGATTCAGATGGACATGTATTATGTATTCGTAATTCCTTTGAAGAAATAGCCGCTGCAGCAGTATTGCTTGATTTAGTAGACAATGCTGGTTGGTACGACGATACCACCCCCAATGCAGTAATTCATGGAACTGACGATGATGGATTTTTTATGCCAAGTTGGCAAGATATCTATTGTTTGTTGAATAAATATCAACCCCAGACAATGAAAGACTTATACGATTCCCTGCAGAATAAATACCGTGGGAATAGAGATGCCTTGCAAAAAATAAATAGTATTTTTGTAAAACAGGGTTACTTTGAAGATAGAAATGGCAATGGTAGAAGAGATGCTAGTGAGAATATTGGAACCACCTATCGCCCTACTATGAGATGTTGGGGAAAAGTTAGTGAAACAAGATGGGGACTAGTAGATAGACCAGCTGTTTCTCCACGACATGATGTTCCCGCTGTACCCGGT
>CAYRBR010000048.1:0-12443 GCA_964422555.1 uncultured Caldisericota bacterium
AGGGAGCCATTATTGTATCTCTTGATAAACCAGCTGGTCCTTCCTATTTTATTGGATCTCCTCTAAATATACATTTCCAATCAACTCTTTCGGGAAAGGTATCTGTTTCATGTCAATCGGGACCTCTTCAAGTTACATTAAAAGAGTCTTTCATAACAAGTGGTACCCGTTATTCGTGGACACCTATTCTACCCGAATTACCCGATTCTAAATGCATGTGCACTGTTTCGTTTGAATCAGAGGGAGGGTATAGAGACAGTAGAACCTTCTATTTCTTTTGCAAACCTCAGTTAAAAGGAGCAAGCGTAATTCGGGGTACCATACGGAACCAGTATTCGCAGGAACCAGTAGCAGGAGCAATTGTGCAGGTATCAGATGGTCCCACATTTGCTTCCACTACCAGTCAAAGTGATGGAACTTTCACATTTAAGCATATGGCACATGGATCTTACACTTTTTCTGTTGAAAAAAATGGATTCTTCTTTTCTTTTGCAGCTGACTCCATCGAAAACAGCGAAAATGTTCTTTCTCCCTGGAATATTCCACTGCAAGAATCGTACCAGTTATTAGTTTGGAACGAGGAACCCAAAGTAGAAACAAATACTATTCCTTTGTGGTTTTATACAGAAACAGAAGGGTATTTTTCTATTTACTGGCGAAAAGATCAGATTGAACGAACCATTTACCAGCAAATAGAGGCATACAAACAATCAACTAATCATCTTCAAATCCCAATTGCAAATGATATTCCATCAGGTACAATTCAGCTGATTATTGAAAACCAAACAACCAATGAAAAAAGAGATCTGTTTATTACTCTTCCTGATTCTCTTCACACTAACTATGTTACCGGATTTGTTAAAGATTATGATGGTAATCCTCTGTCCAAGGCTCATGTTAACGAATTTGCTGTAAACGAATGGGGGTACTTCCGTATCCCCCCGGATTCTCTTTCAGAACCAATTATTGTTTCAGCCCCTTTCTATGAACAAAAAGAATTGTCCCAGGAGGATGTTGATACAATTTCTACAACATATCTGGAGAAGAATACCGGCACTTCATTTACATCTCAAAAAAACATTTTTATTAGCAACGATTTTAACCAATTTACATTTGATTGGATAATGAAAGACGGATGGAACACAATTTCAAATTTTGAGATAGTAGAAGACCCTACATTAGAACCTATATACTCTATTCCATCACTTGAATGTCATCCTGGATACCTCTATAGCCTGCATTATGCAAATATGCTTCAAGAACAGGTAACAAAGAACTCCTGTATTCAATGGACTGAAGAGAAGAACAAGGAAAACATTGATACAAAAATTCCAATTTTAGCAGGAATTGATGACAAGCTTTTTTACTCAACTATTCCCTCTATTCCCGTATTTTTTCAATCTGAATCAGTAGAATTACTTTTTGATATCTACTCTTACTCAGAACATCCCAATCAATACCTTCTTTCCAGTAGTTTTCCTTCTCCCTATAAAGCTACAATTTCACCTTCTGATCTGATCCCTGGAAACGAATGCAAAGTACAAATTACTTCTACTAATGAAGAACGAAATTTGATCAACACAAACCAGCCCATTTTAGGTTGCATAATTGTACAAGACCAGGCAAAAAAACCTGTGGGTTCAATTCCTGTACACTTTTCCTTACAAGAAGAAACAATTGTTTCCATTCGACAACCTATCTGGAGCCAGATGTTGCCAGTTGGGTATAAAACTAAACACACATTTTACATTAGCGAAACTCCTTCAAAACTTGAAATCGGCGAAACCCCTGTTTACGTTGAAACCAGTTCCATGGATAACAAGATATTTATTACAATTACTGCAGTTCCAGAAGGAGTAACAGACATACAAATCCCACTTTCTATCAACAATCAACCAGAACAGCATCTTTATGTAAACATTGAAGGAATCCCTGCTAACAATGAATGGCATGCCCCTGCTTTAAAATGTACTTCTGTTGAAGAAGGAGTTCAATTATCCGTACAAGGCTTATTGCCAGACAATGTATATCGAATCCGTCGAAAAGAAAAAGAGGGTGTTCCCGAATGGATTCACACCTTTACTAACCAAACCACATTTGTTGATAAGAATGTCCAAACGGGATCAACCTATGAATACAGTCTTTTTACAACCGACCAAAAACTTGTTTCTGGGTGGTCCAATTCAGTTTCCTGGAAACACATGCTTCTGCAAATTCAATTGAAAATTAAACAGGAAACGGTGTACACGAATGCGAGTTCTATTTTACTGGAAGGAACTGCCACTCCGGAAGCTGTTTTAACTTTGAATAGTCGTGTCCTGAAAACAGATTTATATGGTCGATTTTCATTTAATGCCCCCCTGAAAGAAGGAGAAAACAAATTTGTTTTCCAGCTAAAAGATGAAACGAATAACTCAATAGAAAAAACTCTCACTGTATATCGGGACTCTGAAAAACCAGAAATCAAAATTCTATCTCCAACCAAAAATCCTTATTACACAAAAAACAAATCTGTCGAAATTCGACTTCAAACTGAAATTGGCAGCAAAGTAACCTTGCAAAATAACCCAATGACTGAAACAAGCCCTGGTATATTCCAGATAGTCTATGAACTACAGCAGGGAAACAATACGTTGAAAATTTCCGTTAAAGACAAGGCAGGCAACCAATCGGAAACTGTACTTGAAATCGTTCTCTACAAAACAGCGTACTATATACAATTAAAGATAGGATCTAACCGTGCTGTAGTAAACGGTAAAACATATGAATTAGATGTTCCTCCCCAAGTACTATCAGGGAGAACGGTAGTCCCTTTACGCTTTATTGCAGAAAGCTTTGGAGCAGAAGTAGAGTGGGTTGCAGAAACAAAAGAAATACAAATACGATTGTATCAATAACAGAAAGAGGTTTTCATGGTTGGTAGAAAAATTGGCTCAAAGTGGTTTATTCGACTCCAAAAAGGAGAAGAAGTAGTGCAGTCTTTAAAAGAGTTTTGTGAACAAAACCAAATAAAACTGGGTAGTATTTCCGGTATTGGAGCATGCAAAAATGTTACAATGGGTTTGTACGATCCCCAGAAAAAAGAATACTTCAAAAGAACTTTCCCCGAAGATATGGAAATGGCTGCTTTGCTGGGGAACGTTTCAACAATGAATCAAGAAATCTATCTACACCTTCATGCTACTTTTTCAAATGAAAAACTAGAAGCTGTTGCAGGACACCTAAATGAGGCTACTATTTGTGCCACTGGTGAAATTATCATTGACCAAGTAGAGGGTACAATTGATCGAAAAAAGGATGAAGAGATTGGTATCAATCTATGGCAAATCCTGTAAACCGATTCTACAAAGGTTGCATTTTTGACCTAGATGGAACGCTTGTAAATACCCTTCCTGAAATCGCCTGTAGTGTAAATACCGTACTGGAAAGACATAAAAAAACTCCGTATCAGGAACATGAATATAAGAGTTTTATAGGGTATGGAGTTGAACATCTTATTAAAGAGTCATTTCAGATCCCTTTTTCACACGAGCTGTTCCCAACCATATACGAAGAAGTACTAACAGAATATAGAAAAAATTCTGGAGTACTCTCAGAACCTTTCCCTTACATTCACGAAATATTACAAGATCTATCCACTAAGAACATTCCCCTGGCCATACTTACAAACAAACCACAAGCAATGGCAGAGAAGTCGATCGACCATTTTTTCTCCTCCATTCCGTTCGACCCCATTATTGGTGCCCAGGACTCTGTTCCTAAAAAACCGCATCCCCATGGTCTTCATGCTGTATTGAAACAATGGGATGTTCCAGCTTCTCAGGTAATCTTTTTTGGAGATTCCACTGTGGATATACAAACTGCGAAGGCAGCCAATATAACTGTTGGAGCCGTAGGTTGGGGTTTTAGTTCACAACAGGAGTTACAAACAAGCAATCCAGACCAATTGTATTCTCATCCAAAAGAACTACACAATAACATTTCTACTTTATTTGGAAAGTAAATAAAGCGATCTTCTCAGAAGCGAGGTATAACATGTATAAAAATCTTTTTACATCGGAATCCCTTAAAGAGGGACATCCCGATAAAATATGTGACAGAATTGCGGATGCAGTTCTGGACGATATCCTGCGAAATGATCCAACCGCTCGGGTAGCCTGCGAAGTAGTAACCAGTACCGGATTTGTACTTATTATGGGAGAAATCACTACTGATGCTTATGTTGACCTTACAGCCATTGCTCGAAATACTGTTAATGAAATTGGCTATGATTCTCCAAAATGGGGGTTCAACGGAAATACTTGCTCTGTTCTTACTGCAGTAAAGGAACAATCCCCCGATATTGCCAATGCAGTTACAAAAGAAAATGATATAGGAGCTGGTGACCAGGGAATGATGTTCGGGTTTGCCTGCAATGAAACAAAAGCCTATATGCCTATGCCAATTTACTTATCACATAAACTAGCAAAACAACTTGCTGAAGTTCGCAAAAAAGGAATCATCCCTTATTTGGGTCCTGATGGCAAAACACAAGTAACAGTAGAGTACGACAAAGATAATAAACCTTGTCGTATTGACACAATTGTTGTATCTACCCAACATGAAAGTGGAATTGACATGACCACTCTTCATAACGATGTAGTACAACACGTGGTAAACGCTACCATTCCAACAGATCTAATTGACAAAGAGACTCGATTTCTAATCAATCCCAGTGGTTGTTTCCATATTGGAGGTCCAGTAGCAGATACCGGGTTAACTGGTAGAAAAATAATTGTTGACACGTATGGTGGATATGCTAATCATGGAGGAGGTTCTTTTTCAGGAAAAGACCCAACCAAAGTAGATCGATCAGGAGCTTATGTCGCTAGATACATTGCTAAAAATTTAGTTGCTGCTCATCTTTTAGACAAAGTAGAAATACAGCTAGCCTATGCAATTGGCGTTCCAAAACCTGTTTCCATCCGTATTCAAGATTTTGGAACAGCACGCATCCCAGTTTCCGAAATGATTCACCGAGTTGTCACCAATATTGATCTCACTCCCAAAGCAATTATTGAACGGTTTCAACTTCAAAATCCCATTTACAAACAAGTGTCCACTTACGGTCACTTCGGACGGGATGACCTGAATTTACCCTGGGAAAAAACGGACTTAGCAAAAGAAATTGCATAACTGTAACATCTGTTACATTAATAAGTAATATATATACATAACAAAATGGAGTTTTATTGTGTCAAGTTTTAACATTATAGGTTTACTTTTAAATGTCCCGGCTTTGTTAATTAGCCTAACTGTACATGAATTTTCACATGCCTGGATGGCAAACAAATTGGGGGATCCGACTGCTGAACAGCAGGGACGACTTACATTGAACCCTTTGAAGCATCTAGATTTCCTTGGAACACTAATGTTAATTTTCTTTCGATTTGGGTGGGCAAAACCGGTTCCCATTAACGCTCGGTATTTCAAAGATCAAAAAAAGGGAATGATATTAACTTCGATTGCCGGTCCAATGTCGAATATTCTTCTAGCTATTCTCAGTGCCCTACTTTGGAAACTTCTATCCCCATTCCTTAATGAGTTTTTGCAGGCTTTCCTCTTTATTATGGTGTATATGAATGTTGCTCTTGCAATCTTCAATCTACTGCCTATCCCACCCTTAGATGGTTCTTATCTGATTACTGTTTTTGTAAAAAACCAGAAAGTGATTGCCTGGTTATACCGATATGGTTTGTACATTTTTATAGGGATCTTGTTTATTGGTTCTTTAACTGGGTCTGTAAGTATTCTAGGTAAAATTATTAATCCAGTGGTTTCGGGTCTTCTGAGATTATTCCGAATCCCTTTTATGGGAATGTAGCATGATTTATATCCTGTCGAGATTTATATTACGAATGATTATTTTTGTCACCAATACCTTTGTAACAATCGGCAGTGAATATATTCCTTCAAAAGGTGGTGCTCTTATAATATGTAACCACCGTTCAGCAACAGATCCATTGGTATGTGTATGTTCTACATGCAAACGTAAATTCTCCTTTATCGCAAAAAAAGAGTTGTTTAAAAATCGTTTCTTTGGTGCCTTCTTGCGAAACGTTGGAGTGTTTCCTGTAAACCGGGAAGGACTGGATAGAGCAATGCTTCGTACCTGTATCCAAAGACTTAGTGATGGGAAAATAGTCATCATTTATGTAGAAGGAACTCGCAATAAAGATCTTTCAATAGACCTGCTTCCATTAAAAAAGGGTTTTGCATTTTTAGCTTCCAAAGGTCAAGTTCCCATTATCCCAATGTACCTAACTGGTTCTATGAATACGTTTAAATTGCGTTTTCCAAGGAAAAAAATAGTTGTCACAATCGGTACTCCTATTCCCTGGAATCAACCATTACAGGAAATAGTATCTACTTCCAAAAAAGCTCTTTTAGAACTCTGTAGAAAAGGAGAGGAGATTATCAATGGGAACAAATCAATTATTTGAAGAGCTACAAAAACAAGATCTATCCCGCTTCTTAGAAATTTTTCCTTTGTGGATGCAAAAGAAAATTCAAGACAATGGCGATATTCATGAATTAATCGAAATTATTCTGGACGTGGGAAGAAAACCAGAAGCACGATTTCAGAATACTACCAAGTATTTAATAGATGAGCCAGTGGATGTAAGCTTAATCAATTCTATCCTTGAAAAAACAGAAGGTTTTAATCGAGACAATCGAACTGGTATTGGGGGAACTCTTCACCGTATATCAGGCATTCGGAATCGAAACGAAGAGGTAATTGGATTAACCTGCCGAGTTGGAAAAGCAATTCTTGGAACGGCAGACAGTGTGAAGGACATTATTTACACCAGTCGCAATATCCTTTTACTGGGACCTCCTGGAGTTGGAAAAACCACCCTTTTAAGAGAAACATCTCGGTTATTAAGCACCGATGCAAAAAAACGAGTTGTTATCGTTGATACTTCTAATGAAATTGCCGGGGAAGGGAATATCCCACATCAGGCTGTCGGTATTTCCCGCAGAATGATGGTTCCCCTTTCAAAGCAACAGTTTGAGGTAATGATTGAAGCAGTCGAGAATCATACACCTGAAGTAATTATTATTGACGAAGTTGGAACTGCAGAAGAAACAGCAGCATGTCGTACTATTGCCGAAAGAGGAGTACAACTAATTGCCACTGCCCACGGAAAAACGCTTGAAAATGTTCTTTTCAACCCTACCATTGCCGATCTGGTTGGTGGAATTACAAGTGTCATTCTGAGCGATGAAGAAGCCATTCGAAGAGGAACACAGAAAACTGTTTTAGAGCGTACATCTGATCCTACTTTTGACGTATTAATCGAAATTCATTCCTATAGTGAGTATGCTATTTACATAGATGTAGCAAAAACAGTTGATCGGTACTTACGTGGTTTCCCTGTAACTCCCGAGATTCGTCGACAAACTAAATCGGGTGAAATTGAGATCATTGAACCTCAAAACCATGAATCAGACACCTTAAAGAAAGAAAATGACCTGGAAGATGAGCTACTTCTAGAAGAAATGAATCAATCTTCATCTACAACATCAGCTCGAACTACTAAAGAAGAACACCCTCCCTTAAAAATATATCCTTTTGGACTATCAACGAATTACCTGCAACGATCTTTGAAGGTGGCCAAAATTGGAATTATCATCAACAAGCAACTAACCAATTCTGACATTGTTATCACTACGGATCCCTACAGAAGAAAAAATCCAAGAGCACTTCAGAAAGCCGAAGAAATGGGCATTCCTGTTTATTCTATCCCAGGCAATACCCTACATGACATAAAACGATTTGTTCAGAGTTTAAAATCCGATATAATTAAACATCCTGAGGTAACGGAAGATCAACTGGAAAGCATAATACAAAAAGTATTCTACACGAACTTACCTGTTAACTTTCCTCCCACAGGTGCAAAAATGAGAAAAATTGAACATCAGCTGGCAAAACGATTTGGTTTGCGTTCAGAAAGTTATGGAGAAGAACCTCATCGCTTTGTAGTGGTATATCCACCCGATACAGAGGAGTAAACAAATGAAAAAAATCTATTATCATAGCATTATTTTTGTCCTACTTGGACTATTAGGTTTCTCAATGCTTCAAGGTTGTGGCGATTCAGCCATCACAAAAAAATTAAAAGAGAACGAAGCCAAAATCATTGGTATTGTTACAGATGTAGAAGCACAAACCCCTATTCCTAAGGTTTCTATTGAGATTAAAAACAAAACAACTGGAAAGATGCAAAAAACTTCCACCAACTCCCTTGGTCAATTTGCATTCATTTGCGAACCTGGTTACTATGCCTTTAATGCTTCAAAAGAAGGATACTCCAAATACACAAAAGAACTTGTAATTGGAAAAGGTGAAAACCGAGAAGATTTCTACCTAAGCAAGGTTGTCATATCGCAATGTGAAATGGAAGGCAAGGTAGTGAATTACATAACAAAAGAAAAAATTACCGGAGCTACTGTACAGGTTGGAAGAAGCATCACACATTCCGATATGGATGGGAATTATAAATTTGAAAAGAAACTCCCAGAAGGTAATTACGATTGCTTTATTTCCGCCCCAGGCTACCAACTTCTTGAAAAAAAGATAACCCTATCAAAAGGAATGAACAGAGCTCAATTCGAATTACTTCCATTTGACCCAGCTGAACAGGTTGGAGGAAATGATAACGAAAAGAATTTTGAGCGAAACCCAATTTCGGCTATCGATAGTGGTTATTTAGATGATTGTAAAGTAATTGTTAAGAAAACTTTAAAACCTAGCAATGAAGAACTATACTACGAGATAGTTGTTGAAAACAGATATACCAGTACCCTGTATACAAAAGAACCAGGCTTTGTAGGACATATTATTGTCTCACAAAACGGTTGTTACGAAAAAGTGAATCAGCAAAAATGGGTAAAAGTACTGCAATCAGAAGTATTACAGCCCACAGACATCTATCGTGCCGATGTCGAATCCTTATTATATTACTTCAACTTTGTAGATCCTAATGTAACCATTGAAGAGCAAGGAAAAGAAACGGTTGAAGGATACCCCTGCACAAAATATCATATCTACTCCGATGGAAGCCAAGATGGCACCGAAGCCTTTGATATGTATGCCTGGATTATTAAAGATCCTACTTATGAAACAAGACTACTAAACTGCCTGGTTCGCATTCAGGGAACAGTACCCAAAAATCCAGATGGAGAATGGTATGAAATAGACATTACCTATTCCAACATTGGAAATGGGAATAAAATAGAGATTCCTAAAAACCTTCCAGCTAACTAAACTCTAACGGGGAAATATCATTACCGATTGTAATACATCATGTATGGTTACAATCCCTTTGATACAGTTGTTTTTGTCAACAACCGGCAAAGCCAGTAAATGATATTTCTCCATTTTTTTTGCCACTGCGTCCCGAAAGTCTGTTTCCCGTACAGTAACAATATTCTTAATCATTATATTCCCTAGGGTTTCGGCTTCATCCGCCCGAAGTAAATTATGTATTGAGAGAATTCCCTGTATATGATTCTCCAGGTCAGTTACGTAGATATAGTAGATATTCCCATTTGTATGATTCCGAACTTTAATTTTATTAATTACATCTCGCACCTGTATTCCATGATAAAACCGAAGAAATTGTACTTCCATCATTCCACCGGCTGTTAAGGGATCTTGTTTTGCCAAATGATAGATTTCATCGGCAATCGACTTTTTCATTAAAGCCAAATACGGTTTCCCCTCCCGACCCAATTCACGAATAATTCGTCCTGCTTTTTTTCGAGTAATAGTAGACAGCGTTTTTACAACCAGTTCAGGAGAAAGAAGGGGAAAAATATCTACAAGATACGCTGTATCAACTTCCTCCACTACTTTCGCAGAAACTGTTTCTGGTAGGGAAGATACAATGGTCACTTGATACTTTTTTTTCGAATGCTCTATAATAGATGCAATGTCTGAAACGTTTAAGCCAGATAAACGTCGATAACAAGGCCAGGGGTTTTGATTGATTGTATTCTTAAGAACAGGCTGAATACAATTCCATGAATAAAACAACGGCTTTTTATTATTCTTTAACAACCATAAGGTAATGGTTCGAAAGAATCGGATAGAAAAATAACGAGTGATTTTACATCCGATTTTTTCTAGCTCCACTCCTTCTGCTTTAATCCCAAGCAAAGCATTCCCACAAACCATATATTTTGTAAGTGATGTGTTGATAACCGATTGGTTTAGAATATCTCTACGCAGAGAAAAACAAGAAAGAACAGAACTGGCTTTGACTTCCTCTGAAGATTCAACAGGTTCTTTACATGTGAAGTGACGAAAATCCATATCAGAAGCCGGGATAAAAAAAGATTTCCCATGAGGAAGACACTGCATTTCAACATAACATAGCTTCGGATTGCAATTTGCTTCGGAAAACCAAAGGTCAAGTATTACTACTTCTTTTTCACAATCACTCTCTTCCAAACTACAAATCTTGTTTATACAGTTCGTTGCCAGAATATGATTCTTATACAATCGAGTTTTTATTTTTCTCAGCATAATATTATTCTATCATTATGAACTAAAACAAAAAGAATGCAGTATAATTTTTATCGGAGGTACCTATGGATGTAACTGCATTATTTAATCTTAGTTATGGACTTTATGTTGTATCATCAGATAAGAACAATCAGTTCAACGGACAGATTGCGAATACTGTTTTTCAGATAACTGCCGATCCAATGACTTTGGCAGTTAGTATTAACAAAGACAATGTAACCCACGAATGTATTGAATCTTCAAAACATTTTTCTGTTTCCATTCTTGAACAAGATACTCCCATGCAATTCATTGGCCATTTCGGATTCAAATCCGGTAAAGATATTAACAAAGCAGAAGGCATGGATATCATTAAAGGAACCGAAGGATGTTCTATTGTTAAAAACCATACTGTTGCCTACATTGAATGTGAATTAATTAAATCGGTGGATGTTTTTACCCATACTATCTTTATTGGGAAAATCGTGAATGCAGTCAACGTGAAAAAAGCACCTCCCATGACATATGCCTATTATCATCAGATTAAAGGAGGAAAAACTCCTCCCAAAGCAGCAACTTTTGTAAAAAATCAAACAAATAATAAGGAGAGTACTATGGCTGACGAAAAATGGATTTGTGACGTTTGTGGTTGGGAATATGATCCTGCAACTGGAGACCCCGATAATGGCGTTCCAGCAGGAACCAAGTTTGAAGATATTCCAGATGATTGGGTATGCCCCGTTTGTGGTGCATCCAAAGACGAATTCTCAAAAGCGTAACCAGGAGGTTGTATGTATAGACAGTTATCTACGAATGTCTGGAATGTAGGTGCTATCGACTGGGACAGAAGAATTTTTGATCAACTCGTTTCTATCCCTTTTGGCACAACCTATAATTCCTACCTAATTAAAGGATCTGAGAAAACAGCCATTATTGATTCGGTAGATCCTGAGAAATGGAATCATTTAGTAACCGAGTTGGCATTCCACTCTGTTAATTCAATTGACTACATTGTCTGCCAACATGCTGAACAAGATCACTCGGGCTCTATTCCTTTCCTGCTTGAAAAATTCCCACAGGCGATAGTGGTAACAAATGAAAAATGCAAGGGCTTCTTGCAAGACTTAATGCCCATTCCAGAAGATAAATTCATGGTCATTACCGAAAATGACACTCTTTCCCTGGGAGACAAAACTCTTCGATTCTATTTTACTCCTTGGGTACACTGGCCCGAAACTATGGTTAGTTTTTTGGAAGAAGACAACATTCTATTCTCCTGTGATTTTTTTGGAGCCCATATTGCCACAAGCGATTTGGTTTCAAATAATCCAGTAGAATATATTCGCCCTGCTAAACACTACTTTGCTGAAATAATGATGCCATTCCGAGCTATCATTCGAAAGAACCTTGCAAAACTTTCTTCTCTTCCTATCAAAACAATTGCTCCATCGCACGGACCCAGCTATACCGATCCAAAACCCATTATAGAAGCCTATCATACATGGTGTTCAGAAGATACAAAGCCGTTTGTGGTAATTGCCTATGTTTCTATGCATCACAGCACAAAAATTATGGTAGATTATGTAGCCGACCAGCTAATGCAAAAAGGATTGAAAGTAAAAATCTACAATCTGCCCGATTCTGAAATTGGCGACCTGGCAGCAGATTTGATTGACGCATCCAGTTTATTACTAGCCGGACCAACCGTATTGGCAGGAGCCCACCCCGATATTATCTATGCAGCATTCCTTGCCAATGCCCTTCGACCTCCAACCAAATATGTATCCGTAATGGGCTCGTATGGTTGGGGTGGTAAAATGTTAGACCAGATAAAAAACACCATTCCCCTGCTAAAAGCAGAACTTCTGGAACCTGTACTTATAAAAGGAAT
>CAYRBR010000049.1:0-12308 GCA_964422555.1 uncultured Caldisericota bacterium
ATATGTTTTTCCATCAATTGCATCGAATGCTTCTGGGCTAGTGGGTGATTTTACTACAATGCGGGAACCCATTAACCGATCCATGTCAAATGTATGCAAGGGTTGTTGATAATAAAACATAATTAAGTTGGCAATATCCACCACGTTGTTAACGGGACGAATATGAAAAGCAAATAATCGTTTCCGAATTTCAAACGGACTTTCATTTACTTTCACATCCGTTATTACAGCACCCAAATACAAGGGCAATTGGGATTCTCCACCCGTATTTCTTTTAATCCATCAGTTTGGATACTTCTTTTAACAGCTACTTCAGAAAAAGCAGGATAAATATTTCGAATGTCTTGCCGTTTTTGTGCAGTTAGATTGCAATCGAAGGCTGCATTCACTTCTCGTAAAATTCCCACCATAGCATAACAATCGGGTCGGTTGTAAGGTATTTTTAAATCAAAAGAGGGTTCTGCTAACCAAAATAGTTCGTAAAAATTTTGACCCAGTGGAGTATCGGGGGGTAATCGAAGAATTCCCTCTCGTTCTTTTGCCGACATACAGCTGGCATCCAACTTTAATTCGTCACTGGACTCGCTCAAAATCTCTTTTTGTTAGCTTCAGCCCACAAATAATTGTACCGGGGCAAGCCCATACGCAAACATCGCCAGCATGGATATCTTTCCAGCCTGTTACTACCTGGTGCTCGTGTGTTCCATCGGTAATGATTGCTTTTTTTAAGTGATCGTATCCGGGTACATCCATTGTTTCCAGTATTTTTACGGTTACAACTGTGTTATGTAAAGCCGGTATATAGTTTTCCACTTCAAATCCCAGGTGACCAAATTTATCGCGCACCTGTTCGGAAGGGGGGCAACTAGTTCCAAGAATATCTTTTAGGTAGGAATATGAAATAATCATTAGAATTGCTCCAGGAAGTGAATATTATTTGCATAAAACAGACGAATATCATCGATTTGATATTTCATCATGGCAATTCGTTCAATGCCCCATCCAAATGCAAAACCACGATATTTTGTGGGATCAATGCCTACGTTTCGTAAAACTTGTGGGTGTACCATTCCGGAACCACCCAGCTCAATTTCTCCAGCATTCGAACAGATGCTGCAACCGTTCCCCCCACAGAAGGGACAACTAATAAATGTTTCAGCACCCGGTTCAACAAACGGGAAATAGGACGGTAGAAAGCGTACTTCTACTCGTTTCCCGAATACACCTGTCATCATTTCAGTTAAAATACCAGATAAATCGCAGAAACTAACATTTTCGTCAACCACTAATCCTTCAATTTGGTGGAAAACCGGGTAATGCGTTGCATCACTTGCATCTCTACGATAACAGCGACCCATTGATACGATGCGTATAGGAAGCTGTCCTTTTTCCATGGCACGAATCTGCACAGCTGAAGTTTGTGTTCGTAGAATATGCTCTGGATCTAGGTAAAATGTATCTTGTTTATTACGTGATGGATGCCACTTGTGAATGTTTAAGGCATCAAAGTTGTGAAACGTATCTTCGATTTCGAAACCACTTACTACATCGAAATTTAGGCTTCGGAAAATATCAAGCAAATCATCTATTACTTGTGTAATAGGATGTTGGTGTCCCAGTACAAAAGGAATTCCAGGTAATGTTAAATCGCATTGGTTTTCAGGAGACGCAGAGGAAGGAGAAGATTGAATGGTTGCTTGCAGAGCTTTAATCTGGGCTTCGACAAATTCTTTAAACTGGTTGATAGAAGAACCAAAATTTCCCCGCTCGGTTGCAGGAATTTCTTTTATGCGTCCAAATAAGCCTCGTATTTCCCCTTTTCTACCCAGGTATTTAACACGAAGTTTTTCAATATCTTCAAGCGATTTTACTCTTTTAACTTTTTTCTCAAATTTCTCTTTACAGTCTTCTATAATGCTTTGTTTGCCTTCTTCACTCACAATACTTAGCATTCCTTTCTACACGTTTGGGAACGTTGCACTTTAAAAATATTTTATTTGCTGCAGGTAGAACAGCTTCCTCCACTACAGCTACTACAAGCACTGGAGCCACTGGAACTACTACTAGTACAGGCTTGATCTGGGTGCTTTAAATACCCCAAATTCGAGACCAACTTCTTTATATGTTTCGATTTACATTTAGGACACTTAACTTGTTCAATTTCATTAAAAGGAACAATTACTTCAAATTGTTCTTCACATTCTTCACATTTAAATTCGTATATGGGCATACAGTACCTCTTACTTCAAGTATAACAATTTTTCTTGCCTATTATAGCACATTGTGTTGTTGTAGTGAATAGTTATTCAGCCTGCACAAGAAAGGTATTTTAGATTGTTACTCGATTTCCACCATGGGTATGGTAATGGTGTACTCGGTTCCCTTATACTCTTCGCTTTCAATTTGCAAACTTCCCCCCATTGATTGCACAATTTTGTTTGTAATCATAAAGGAAAGACCAAAACGTTCGTTGTCTGGTAAAGTTAACCAATATTGAATATCCTGTAGAGATCGAACTAAAACTTTTTGCTGCTCGAGAGAATACCCTTGCCCTGTATCGGTAAATCGAATGGTAAGATTTTGATAATCTGGATGTTGATTTGGTTTTGCCTGTAAAGAAATAGTAATATCCCCATGAACCGTTCTCTCAATAGCAGCTTCCAGTATGTTGGATAATATTTGAATAAGTCTGCGTCTGTCCAGGCGAAACATGGGAAGTACAGAAGGAATTTGTTTTTGCAATAGTATATTTTTGTCTTCCATTTTTGCTTTATATTTCTTGTGAACAGTGTTAACCAAACTTTCAAAATGAATGGGTTCTAGATGGTAGGGTGCTATTTTTTCAGTAAGACGAATATATTCCCGAATATTGTTCAATACAAACAACAATCCCCTGGAAGATCCTTGCATGATTCGTACTTCTTTATCAAACAATCCCTGTGGAGATTGTCTTTGGATTATCTCTGCATTTTTGATAATAGTATAAAGAGGTTCCTGTAATCTTTGATAAACATACGAAATTAGCAAGTCTTTTGTAGTATTAGCCTGTTCTGTTTGATTAATTATATTGCTCAGGTTATTCTGCTGTTCAGCCTGTGGTGAAATATCAACCTGAACCCAAACAACCGCTTCTTCCCCAAACAGTTCCTTTTCAACAGGGTACAGGTACGAGCAATACACTTTGTTTTTTCTGGCAATTTCGTACTGCACCATTTGATCTTCTTTTGTATAGAGTGCCTGTTGAATATAGGGAAGTAATTTTGATTCAACCATTAAACCATGTTCCTGGTGAATGTAGGTTTCTTCTTTCATACCACTAAGAAGAGTATCGTAGAAAGAATTCTGTTCCGAAATCTTTACCAAATATTTCCCTCTTTTGTTCACAACCGAAATAACAACCGGTAGAACATGCAAAATAGAATCAAATCGTTTGCTGGCTATAGTAAACATTTTTTGTTGATGCCGGTTGTGCAATATATATCGATACAGTAACACCAGTGCAATTAAAGAAACAAAGAGAAAAGCACCCAGTATCCATATAATTACCCCGTACTTTTCGTATACACTGGGAGGTTGCCCAATAATTCTTGCCATAGCAGGCAACAAATCAAGGTTCAGATTCCAATATTCAAGAGCTTCCCAATTCACAATGAATTCGGACTGTCCAAGGTGGTCTAATTTAACATCTGACGGAGCCTTCCCCAACAGTATATCATGGGCAATACTGGCTACCTCTCTTCCATGTCGGTAAGCCGTAATAACCGATCCTCCCACCACTTTTGGGTAGATGCTTTGGTCATTAATGGAATACCAGGGATGTTTCATTTCATGTAAAACGATATCCATAAACTGCTCTTTATTTACATATTCGCCATTGGCATCAATTTGCCAGGTGTTAAAAATAACCGCAGAATTAGAGGGTAGCGATTGAAGCGCTTCCAGTAGCTGATCGTTTGTTAGTTCTGTTCCAGCTAAGTATTCTAATTCTACTCCAGTTTTTTGGGTGAATTCTTGTAAATCCCGAAGGGAATCCTGGTATACGCCTTGTCCGGTGGGAGAATTATCGTAAATAATAAACAATGTTTCCAGCGATGGATCTAACATCGTTGCCAGTAAAGCAGTATTCCAGTAATCTCCATCTTGCAGAATACCGGTGAATAAAGGATATGAATGAGGTCCAATAATTTTTTGATAGGTTTCTTCGGGTAAATAATTAACCCCGCAGAAAACCACAGGAGTGTTTCGATAATCTTGATTTTTTTGGTACAAATCCTGGATGGTTGTAAAAGCGTTATCGTCAAGAGTTATAATAACATCGAAATAGTTAGGTGGAAATTGCGTTACGTATTTTTGTATATTGGTTTCCCAAATTGTTTTGTCGTGAATTCGTTTCGAATCTAAATAAACAGTGTGCAACTCGGTGTTATATAACGATCGGGTATTGAAAAACTCCTCAATGGAGTTAAAAAGTCCATCTGACCATTTGTAACCCTGGTGATAGGAATTAATGACCAATACATGTTTGTTGTTGGGGTACTCTGTTTCATTTGAGGTTGTTGCCCCGGCAGTGAGAATTGTTAAAGTAAAGAAAAAGAAACATAGGAAAAGGGATACAACACAAGTGATTTTTCTTGGTGAAAAAAATCTCATTCTCCCCCCTTTGTTTCTACGGTATCTTCTCGAATAACCAGAATACTTCTAAAATAATGAAGGTAGTCTTCTACTTCCTCCAGGTTTAATAAATAGACAGCTTTTTGAAGTCGACTGGTTTGATTGTACAATTCTTCCCATTGATACTCGTTGGCAAATTGTAACATGTTTTCTGCCAATGGATTAATTAAACTAAGTCGAAGCCCTCGTCGAAGGGAACGGAGTGAAGGTCCAAAACGATGAGAAAATTCTTGAATTCTCTCTTCCATTGTAAAGTTTTTTGAAACAGCTGAATCCATTTTGGGAGATAACTGAGAAGTCCCAAAATTGGAGAAATATTCATCACCCTCCCCAAGATCTTTTTGCAATCGAGGAAAATACAGGACAAATGTAGAGCCATCTCCTTCTGTACTTTCAACTGTAAGTGTAGCATTCATATCAGAAGCCAATTTTTTAGAAATAGATAAACCCAATCCCATTCCTTTTTGATTTATTTTGTGATTGTTAGCCTGCTTAAAGGGATCAAAAATGGTATCTAACTGGTTTTCGGGAATACCTATCCCCGTATCAGATACAGTAACGTACAACCCAGTGTAAGCTTCAGGATCGCAATTGCCAGACTCCAGAATGGATGCATCTAAAATTGGTGGGGCTGTTTTTATGGTAATTTCGATGGTTCCTTTTTCGGTGTATCGAACTGCATTCCCTACCAAATTCATAAGTACCTGTTGGAATCTTGTTTTATCCAAGTATAGCAAAGGACATTTTTCTGCAATAGATTCGGTGAATTCTAATCCTTTCTCTTGAATAGGCAGGGCAAACAGATTATGGATATCTTTGATGAGTGCACTTAGATTTGTGCTTTCCAGGTGTAGTTCTACATTGTCAGAGGAAGATTTTGCCACCGAAAGAATATTCCCCAGTATAGTGTCTAGGGCTTTGCTGGATTGATGAATGGTATGAAGATACTTTTGTGCTCTCATTGATAAACCCGGTTCTTTTTGTAAAAGGGATGTAAAACCCAGAATGGAGTTTAAAGGAGTACGCAATTCATGACTTACGGTTGACAGGAATACTTCTTTTGCCCTGGATGCTTCATCTGCTTTTAAAGCAGCTTCTTTCAACTCTTCGATAGTTTGTAAATGCTCAAATTCATCTGCAATTTTGTTGGTAAATAATGATAATGCGTTTTGGAGAGAATCGATGGAAACAATTTCTGTTTCAAACATAATTACAAAATATCCAAGCAATTCCTCCGAAGAAGAAGTAATTTTTTGATACACTAGAGTTTTAATTTTCTTTTTTCCGAGTTGTTCTTTCAAACACCCCACTAACGAACTTACAGGAATAAAATTTTGTTTGGATTGCATACTGGCAGCCATGTCGCAAAACAGTTTTTCCAGTTGTTCGATGCATTCTGTTTTCTGTTTTTGCCATTCTTTATGTACACTACTGTATATATAGAACTTTGGATTGGGATCCTGTTTTTTCCCAAATTGAAACACGCCCCCACCTTTTGCTCCAATTAACTCTACAAACCCTCGTATCATTACTCGTATGTATTGTTCTCCGGTAAAAGAAGATGCCTTGCTTGTAATACGTTGAATAGCTTCTTCATATAGCATTCTTGTGGTAACATCCTGGCTTATACCTTTACAGACAACCATTTTGCCATCCGCTATTTCCTGGTAAATATAGTTATCTATATAACGAACACGCCCATTTTTGAGAATACGAAACTGATGATAATAGTTATGGGTCCCATTGTTTTGGTCCAATCCCTTTTTTAAAGATCGAATAAAACTTTCTCGATCATCTGGGTGGACAACCTCCAGTGCTTTTTCAAAAGGCAATCGCACTTCTCCTTCTTCAGACAGAGAAACACCAGAAATTAGGGAGTATTGTTCATCTCCTATAAAACAATCTTCGCTTGGGATATAATTCCATAAGGCGGATTTTGTAAACGAAAGCATTTGTTTGTACGAATCGACAAAGCTTTGGTCAGGAGAAACATCTTGAATAATCATGTAATAGCCAAGAATTTTTGATTGTTTATGCCACGTGTTAGGCATCACTGTCATTTGTAGTTTTTTTGTTCCGCTTAATATTGTATCAAATCGTTTCTGTTTTCTTATTTCATCAAAATTGTAGTTAACGATAACCTGAACAGAGTGGTTTTGTTTTAGCTGCCTTTTTTGTTCTTCTTTAAAGTAGGTGCTGGTAAATAAATTGATATGCTCTAATTTCTGCCAAATGGTAGGCGCGCCAAAAATATCTCTGGCTTTGTCGTTCACCGATGTTAATGTACCTGTTTTGTCAAACAGAGCAATTCCCAAGGGAGCTACCTTAAATAAGCTAGAAAACTGTTCTTCTTTTAATTCCAGTTCAATTCGTTGTTTCTTTTCCTCGGTTATGTTTTGAACATACCCTATCCAATGGCGTTTACCGTGGGTTGATTTCACTTCCACAGACGTAAAATAATCTCGAATCCATATCCAGCGCACTTCATACATAAAAGGGTTAATGCGATACTCTTTGGTGCCTTCGGTTAAATTTCCCGCGTTGTTTGCATTGTTCCAAAGCAATTCTTTATCGTCGGGATGTACCATGGCCAAAAATTCGTCACGGGTAGTTGGAACAGAAATCGTTTTGGATGCATCTAAACCAAGTGATTCCCAGATGTTTTCGTGAATGGTGTACTTTTTTGTACCTTCATTATATTCCCAGGATGATGCCTGTCCTGCCTGAAAAGCAAGGTGTAAAATTTTATTCAACAGAAGTTGTTTGGAAAGAAGTTCTCTTTCCCGAACGATTAAATACACGACAAGAACCAGCACAAAAACCAAAATGATAATGATCATTAACAGTATCTCAATCAGTTCCATCTCGCATACCTTTCATCCTTTACGGATAGAATACACACGTTGCCATTTGTTTCGTACTACTATAGTAGTATACTAATTTTTTTTTACAATTTAATTCATTTTCTCTTGATTATATGCATAATTAGATACGAAAGAAAAGATGTGACAATTCCTGTATATTAACTGGTTACGTTTAGTAACGTAATATTTAACAAAGGAATGATATTATATGGAATGGTTTCAATGGTTTTCAGTATTGTATTATGGTATTTCGATCGTGTGCCTGGTGCTTTTTTTTACCACCTGGAAACAGCGAAAACAGCCTGGAGGGCTATTTCTTTCGTTTCTTCTTTTATCTATCATAGTTTGGTTAATTGCACAAGCCACAGAATACTTAGTAACTGACCTTTCCACCAAAATATGGTGTTCTAAGCTATCCTATATTGGTATTTTAACGGTCACTGTTTTCTTCTTTGAATGCGTGTACTCGTATGTGAATAAAATTACGAAATGGAATCGTGTTGTTTTTGCCCTTCTTTGTGTAATACCCGTTGTACTTTTTTTCTTTGTACTTACAAACGGTACTTTTCACAATCTTTTATGGCCCAGTATTAATGTTATTCCAGAATCAAATGGTCATTTGCTTGAGTATAAACATGGGCTTATTCTCACCATTTCTGCCATTTACTCTTATGGATTGGCATCTGCCACTGTACTTCTTCTTCTATATCATTCCATCCATACAGAACCCACTTTCCGTCATCGATACTACGTTCTTATCGTCGCATGTTTCCTTCCCTGGATTGGGAATGCTATTTATATTGGAAACTGGACCTCTATTAAGGGAATTGACTTTACCCCCTTAGGGTTTGCCCTTTCTTCCATTCTTCTTTATTTAATCATATTTAAGTACAAATTTTTAGATGTAAAACCAATCGCTTATGACTACCTATTACAGAATCAAAGTGGATATTCCATTGTGCTGGACGACCAAAACAGAATTGTAATGGTGGATCCATCCGCCAAAAAAGAGTTGCATTTCCCATCTAACTACATAGGAAAACCATTTAGCATTTTTACCAATACCCACCCCACTATCGCAAGTGCTTTTCGATCGAAAGATAAATCGGTTATCTATCAGGAAAGCGTATTAACCGGCGACAAACAAAAAAAGAAAGTTGTATTTTTCGAGTTAACAAAAACACCTTTAAAACTTTCCGGTAGTATTATCGGTACACTCATCCACATTGAAGATATTACTTCTAAAATGAAACAGCAGGAAAATCTGCGACTTCGGAATAAGCTTCAGAAATCATTACTTGAAATTAGTAAAATTCTATTATCTGATATGCAAAACTGGCAGGAACTAATTTCCTCTATGGATTATTTGCAGAAAGCATTCAACTCAAACTATATAAGTATTGTTCGGTATCATCCAAAAAGAAAAAATGGGAAATACTGGTCAACTCTGGCAGAATGGAATAAAGAAAAAAATAGTATCAGTATTGAAGAAGAAGATTCAGACCAAATTTACCCTCTTGCCACTCCATTGTACGACCTGTTTGATTTACGAAACATGAGCTCTCTTATGAATACTCTTGAAGAGGGTTCTCCGTACGTATTTCACAAACCATCCTCTATTCATGGTATACAAGATCAGCGTATGGAAGCATTTCTAACTGCAAATAATGTGGTGTTAATTCCGTTGGTAATGCGAAATACAAAATCGGTTGTCGATGCAAAATCAGACTATATCAATCGCCCATTGTGGGGCTATATGAAACTTCTTCGAAAAGAAGTTTCATTATACGCCGACCAGAGCTTCAATGAAACTGAAACAGAAATTATGAAAGTGCTGGTATCCCTGTTCTCTGAATATTTATTGAGAAAACAAATACAGAACCATCTGGTGGAAAGTAAAGAACGATTTGAGCAGGTAGTAAACCAAGCCAGAGAAATTATTTGGGAAACAGACAAACATAACAATTTAACATATGTAAGTAACACTTTCTATAAAATTTTCTCTATTCGCAACAACTCATCTTTTGGGAGTTTTATCCCAAAAGATGTATTTGTAGGTTCCTTTTTAAAAAGTAAATCGTCCAGAGAAGACTCTTCTACCGTTAAAAACAACCTTGAGTTAGCCGATCCTCAATTCCGAGATCAATTACTTGCTCTAGCTGAAACCACAAAATCGCATAAAGTATTCAAAGATTTCCTCTTTAAAGCTTTCGATATGAAAGGCAACTTGCTCTATTTCTTAATAAACGCTATTCCTGTCTTTGACAAAGATAATACCCTTAAAGGATATCGGGGTTCTGCTTTCGATATTACTTTAATTAAGCAGCTTGAAATTATGAAAGACTCTTTTATTAACACCGTATCCCACGAATTTCGAACTCCTTTGTTTGCTATTCGTGAAAGTATTAATATTGTAAAAAAACAATCCCTGGGTGACATTAACCCCATGCAAAAAAATGCACTTGAGATAAGTTTACGAAACACAGATCGTTTGGTTCGCCTTATCAACGACATTCTAGATTATCAGAAATTCCAATCGGGTCGTTTTGCCATAAAACCCAGTGAAGTGAGTGCAAGAACTTTAATTCAGGAAGCCTTCTTCTCAATTGCGCCCTTAACAGACCAAAAAGGACTGCTTCTACAAAAAGCAATTGCATCGGACTGCCCTCATTTAATGGTGGACAAGGATATGATTGTACAGGTATTAATTAACCTGCTTGGTAATGGCCTGAAGTTCACCAGCCAGGGAGGTTTAATGGTTCGAGCCTATCCCGATTTTTTAGATGAGTTAAGTGTAGAAAATATTCCTTCTATCGCCTATGAGGGGAAAAATAGGTTTGTACATATGGAAATTGAAGATACGGGTATTGGCATTAAAAAAGATGATTTACCGAAATTGTTCCAGACCTTCAGCCAGATTTCCAGTAAAGACCAGCCAAAAACAGAAGGTACCGGTCTTGGGCTGGTGATAAGCAAACAAATTATTGATATGCACAAGGGGAAAATCTGGGTTGAATCCCTTTGGGGAAAAGGTACCACTTTTCACGTACTTCTTCCTGTTGCATAATATATATACTTATAAATTTTTTACTGTTGTTTTACTGTGGAGGTAGTTATGGTACGACTTAAAAGCGTTGGAATTTTATCGTATGGATATGTAACCGGTATACTTAGTGGAATACTGGGATTTTTGGTAGTCCTTTTTACATTTCCTGCTGTTCGCACTCTTCTACAATTAGCCCAAGAAACCGATTTTCCATCACAAGATTTAGGTTTAATCAGTGTTATTGCAGGATGGGGTTTAGCAGTCGGTTTAATTCTGATTCCTGTATTCTCAGCCCTGTATGGGTTTATTGGAGGTTGCATTTTTAGTTTGTTATACAATTTAATTGCTAAGTGGACCGGTGGAGTGGAATTAGAATTCGTCAAAAAGCCCCCAACCATTTATAAGAAACCACCCAAAAAACATGCTGCCAAATCAAGTGCTTCTCCTGTTGAAAAAGCAGACGAAAGCATTTCAGGAAATGTTGATACACCCACTATGATTCTTGAAGAAGAACCCATTGTGGTGCACCAGGAGAAAGAAAAATGACAGTGCAAGATTTTGTGTTTTCCCCTTTTGATACGATCCAGTTTTCCTGTATCGGTACATTACGTATTGTTACAGGCAACACCTATAAATGCACAGTTCAAGCTGATGATGGATTATTAGAAAAGCTTCGGATTGTGGAGAGCAATGGCACTTTATACCTTGAATTTCGACAACCTTTTAGTTTTTTCCCATGGATTGGCAGAAACACATCTCGTAGTACTATTATTACTGTTGAAGTACCCACTATTCGAAAAATTACGGTTTCTGGGATAGGAACCATTGAAGCTCCTGATTTGAAAAGTGAACACCTAAACCTTGATATTAATGGGGCTGCAAAAGTACAAATGAATGCAAATGTTAAAGATTTGCTAGTAGATATTGCGGGAGCTGCCAGTGTAGATATTGCTGGTTCAGCTAAAAAACAGCACGTATCCATTAACGGAGCAGGAAGTTATTATGCTGAAAAAATGACATCCGAGAATGCTGATATCTCTATTCATGGTGCTGGAAAATCTAGAATCCATGCCTCGGATACCCTAAAAGTAACCATTGGGGGAGCTGGAAGTTTACTATATTATGGAGACCCTCGGATTGAACCCTCTATTTATGGTGCCGGTAGTATTCGAAGAGCAGAAGAAGATCCATTTCACGAACCGAATCCACCCAAAGACTCAAACAACCCAAAACCGAACACGGAAGAAGCTGACCCTGAATAGATGATAACAACCCTCGATTGCATCCCCTGTTACATTCGTCAATCATTGCAGGTGATTCGAAGTGTAACGGGGGTTGAAGCAGACCAACAAAAAATCATGAAGAAATGCCTGCAACAACTAGCTACATTGGATTTTTCTCTTACTCCCCCTGCAATGTCTGAAAAGCTATATCGTATTTTACGGGAAGAAACAGGTATTTCCGATCCATACAAGGAAGAAAAGAGTAAGTACAATCGAACAATTATGTCTGTGTATTCTCAACTATGGAAGCACATTCAAACTTCACCCGACCCTTTTCTGGCATGTGTAAACCTTGCCATTGCAGGGAACATTATCGACTTAGGAGCTCTAGATCCTTCTGATTCAAATAATAAACACATGGATGCTTCAGTTATTACCACTACTCTGTTCGAATGCGAAAAAAACTCATTGCATGGAGATATATCCTATTTGTATTCAGAAATT
>CAYRBR010000050.1:0-8735 GCA_964422555.1 uncultured Caldisericota bacterium
CAACTCCACTTTCCCACCCGATGCAGGAGGTAGCTGTAAATATTATCGCAATCATACTTATCCATACGAAAAGCTTTTTCATCTTTATTCTCCTTTTCTTAGAAACATAAAGAGTGACCGTTTGCTAATACTGGTTCCAATAGGCACAGCAAAACCCTTTCGCAGTTTTAGCTTTGCTAGACAAACCGACCTTATTAAGAAACGGGAAGTCAAAAATAAGTTGTTGATTTTTCGGTGGGTTGGGTTGCTTGTCTATGTAGTATCCTTTGCACGATATTCCTAATAAATGATTTTTTTCATCGTACAAGGCTATACAAATGATAAACTTGTCTTTTAGAATATGACTGCTATTAATTAGTACCTTAGCTTTTGTCTGATTATATTCTGTTTCAGAGGATTCTATGTTATATGGAGGCAATATTTCAATGTTTTGTATGAACTGGAGGTTTCTCTTTGTTTGCAAAGTCTGTGTATAGAATATGATTACATCTACTTTTTCAATATCTTCAGGTGTTTTAGTGTTGGCAATAGTTTTTTGTTCTGTCGCATATCCAATATCGCCAGGGTAAAGTACTCTTGGGTAAACATTGGGTGCTATCCTATATCCACAAAAATTGTCATTCCGGGTATCTTTCAGAATTTTCCCTTCTTTTGAAATGAACTGTAATATAATATCTTCTATCTTAAATTTCTCTCTCCCGATATTCTCAATTTCAATTGTAACATATGTACTTACATTGTTGCCATCGACCCATTTTTGTAGAGAAACTTGATTAATGGCTGCTTTAATTTTAACATTTTTGTGGTTTGAAATTTGATTGATTCTTGTACTCATTATGCTGTTTTCTGTATTCTGATCTGTTTTCGTACTTACAACTCCACTTTCCCACCCGATGCAGGAAACAGATGAAAAAGTAATGGCAATGATGCAAACTAAAAGAGTAAGTTTTTTCATTTGGAATCTCCTCTTCTTTCCGTAACCATACTGGTTAATTATTGTCTTTATTCGTTTTATACTCACTGTAAAGCGCCTTCAGTTCATCAAAGTCAATATTCAGTATATCAATAGTAGAAAAAAATTTGGGTAGCGTACTATTGAGAAATTCACCTCGCTTGTATTTTTGTGTTAACACTATTGCATCATCCGAAATATAGTAGCCCAGTCCCCTCTTGTTGAAAATTATGCCTTTATCCTGTAAAAACGAATAGCTTCTAACGATTGTATTTGGGTTAACTTCTAGTTTCACTGCCATAGGCCGAATAGCGATGATTTTATCTCCTGGTTTCCAATTGCCATTTAAGATATTTTCACAAACATAATCAACAATCTGGAGATAGATAGATTGACTGGATCCGAATTCCATATTAAACCTCCAGCTTTTTGAATTCCTGGTAATATAAAGTCCAGAATAGGGGAGCAAACACTACCCATTGGTAATACTTAAACAAGTTTGTAAAAGCAGGGTGTGTTTTTGTAAAATTTCCAATACTTGTGAAATGAAGAGATAGAGGATGATTTTGACCAAAAGGCATCTTACACATTTCATTTGAATACCATATTAGAAGAAGTAAGATGAGTGCTATCCCTATATAAAAAATGACTTTTCCGCGCGTATATTTTTTATAATAAGAGCTGATAAGTAAAACCAGGAAGTTTTTATTAAGTACTGAGCACGGTCCTCCAAAATAATTTTTTGTAAAAGGAGTAAAAATGCCAAAAGAAAGCTTTAGGATAGGTTCGCAAATCATAACAGCAATAAGGCTGAACACAACATTAAATAGAACAGTAGTCAGGATTATAAACAAGGTGCTTACTATGATTTTGCTTAGAATTTTCTCAGAATTGGAAGCTGGTATAGTAAGGTAAGAATAATTTTTTGGAGTGCTAAAAACTTCTTTAAATAGTATTACAACCAGAGGTATTCCGCATACATAAAGTGTAATCCAAGAAAGGAGATGCTGAAGAATGATTGTGTCTTCTGCCCAAAGAGTTACCGTGTAAATAAAACTAAAAAATATGGTTAAGCAAATGAAGATAATTTTTAAAGATGGAATAACATTATGAATGTCATACCTTAATGTAAGTGACATGTGTTTTCGAAAATAGAGAAGATTCTCTTTCATTTTGCATTCTCCCCTTTGCTAATGTTTGTTATGGTTTCAGCATTGTATAACACTGCATTAAACAAAAGCTCTAAATCTATGTTACTCGGCTCCCCGGTTTCATTTTTCTCTAATGAAACGGTTCCCCCAATTACATCTTGTGTGTATAGTGTGTGCGATGCATGTTTGGCGTTCGGTGATAGTGTCATTTTAAAGCATTCTTCGAGACGAGTGAGTTTTTCATTCAATATTATTTTTCCATCTTCTAGAATAATTACACTATCGAGAAGTTTTGAAACATCGTGTACCTGGTGAGTAGATATAATAACGGTCTGTCTTTGAGTAATCAATTCGGCAACTAATTTTCGGAATTGTTTTTTTGAAGGAATGTCTAGTCCATTGGTGGGCTCGTCCAAAAACAAGAATTGGCAAGAAGTAGCGAATGCAAACGATAGAAGAAATTTCTTCTTTTGCCCCATAGATAAAGAGCCTACATTACAGGATTCTGAAATTTCAAATTGATGTAAGTAGTGTAAAAACTTATCATGTTGGAACAACGGGTAAAATGGAGCGTATGTGTCTTCATATTTTTGTCGTGAGTAATTTGGTAGATAAAATTCTTCTGGAATGAAATATACTTTTTGTAAAAAATCTGATTGACGATACCTAGGCTGAAAACCGTCAACGTTTACAGAGCCATTTTGAGGAAAACGTAGACCAGTAAGTAATTTTAGTAGAGTGGTTTTCCCGGCTCCATTCTTACCTAATAATCCATAAATGTGTCCCGGGGGAAGTTCAAAATGTAAATTGCTGAAGAAAAGTTCTTTCCCTGGATATTTAAAACATAGATTTTGTACCTTTATCATTTGTACCTCCATAATAGTGTACCATAAAACTAGTACACAAAAAGTATAAACTGTACTCCAATTTTGTCAATGCTATTTTTGAAATTTTGAATTTATGTTTATTTGAAGTACAATTTTTTCAGGAGTTTTACATGACAAAAGAACTATTGCCTAAGAAGATAAGAGAAAATTATGAGATAATGGAGTGGAAGCATTCTATCGCTATATTAAAACATGATTTTCCACGTGAATGGAAAGATCTATTGGAACTATTGAATAAGTTTCAGTTAAAAAAATCTTGGATTACCGAAGGGGGAGGTAGCAAGTCTAGAATTTCTGGATCTATTGATCAATTCTTCTATGATAACGGATGGGAAGAAAAAGAGTTTTTAACCCAAATATGTGTTAATGGAAATGAAGTGAAGGTACCAACCCATAAAGTGGATTGCTATCGAAATTCAGTTGCCTTAGAGATTGAATGGAACAATAAGGATCCCTTTTACGACAGAGATTTGAACAATTTTAGACTCCTCTTCGAATTAAGAGCAATTAGTGTTGGAATCATTATCACTAGGACTGATGAACTTCAGGAATTATTTAAAGAACTGGGTAAAGGAAGTTCATATGGGGCTTCTACTACGCATATGAGTAAGTTAATCCCCAGAATTGAAGGGGGAGGCGGTGGAGGTTGCCCAATACTGGTGTTTGGTTTAACACGAAAGTTGTATATAGATGACTAAAAATATTGCTGAAACAACAAATAAGAGCTTTATCAAGCATTTTTCTGGAAAGAAGTTTTCAACTGTTCTGGCTGATCCTCCTTGGCAATTTCAGAATCGTACCGGTAAAATGGCTCCGGAACATAAGCGATTAAACAGGTATTCAACTATGTCTTTATCTGAGATTTGCGAATTACCAGTAGAAGCTATTACAACTGAGACAGCTCATTTGTACTTATGGGTACCGAATGCTTTAATGCCAGATGGTATAAAAGTTTTACAAAGCTGGGGATTTACCTATAAAACGAATCTTATCTGGTATAAAATACGTAAAGATGGTGGACCAGATAGAAGAGGGGTTGGTTTCTACTTCCGAAACGTTACAGAGATGATTTTATTTGGAGTGAAAGGGAAAAGTCCGCGAACATTACCTCCGGGGAGAAGCCAGGAGAATATAATTCTATCTCGAAAGCGAGAGCATAGTCGAAAGCCTGATGAACAATATCAACTCATCGAATCATGTAGCTGGGGACCTTATGTTGAGTTGTTTGCCAGGGGAACTCGTGATGGTTGGCATTCTTGGGGGGATCAAGCTGATGATTATAAACCAGAATGGAATACGTACAAAAATCATTCACAAATTGGAAAAGATTTTTACCCCATGAAGTTATTTGAAAAAAACAAAACATACAAAGGAAAGAAGAAGCTTAAAAGTACTCTTTAATGAATTGGTGGATTTGATCTCTAACGAAACGGTAGCAATCTAACTGTTTTTCTTCGGAACCACCATTCTGGGCTATTTCATTCGCCATGAATGGAGGATCTTGAAATCCTTTGTGTATTTTTTTGGCTTGACCTAAAAATAATGGGCAAGTTTCTCTGGCATTGTCGCATACAGTAACTACTAGATAAAAACTGGTATTGGAGAACTTAGAAAGCGATTTTGCATATTGGTTTGAAATATCGATCCCCATTTCTTTCATTACTTTTACTGCCCTGGGATCCAGTATTCCAGGTTTTGTTCCTGCAGAAAAGACTTCGTATTCATTTGGTTTATGTGAACGCAACAAAGCCTCTGCCATTTGACTTCTACAGCTGTTACCAGTACATAAGAAAAGAATCTTCTTTACAATCATATGAGAGCAACCTCTTTCTTCAGTTTAGCTTATTACATTTGACTAGAAACAGTTTCTTTCTCTTCATTTTATCATTATCATATTCAGTTTCAATGTAAAATTGTATGAGAATAATAACTCTGTTGTCGTACTAGAAAGTGCTTTTTTTCATAGACAGATACCAGAAGTTAACTTACACTAGTATTAGTTGAAGGAATGGTCCATGAAACAGAATCAATTGAGGCGAGGTTATGAAGCATAGAAGTGAGAAAAACTATTATAATGTTTTTTCCTATTCTCCGAATGGTGCTGCTATTCATGAAATTGTATATGACTCCAACAAGAAACCTGTAAACTACAGAATATTAGACGTTAACGTAGCATTTGAGAAAATTCTATCCTTGCCAAAGAAACAAGTGATTGGTAAACTTGCTACGGAAGCTTATCAAACCGATTATGCACCGTATCTGAACGAGTATTACCAAGCTGCAGATTCAAAAGAACCCCTTATAATGGAAGTGTATTTTGAGCCGATGCATAAGTATTTCAAGATCTCGTGTTTTTTCTTACAGGAACATATTTTTGCCACTGTCTTTGAAGATATATCAAGTCAAAAACTCTCAGAACAAATGCTTTTGCTGCAAAAAGATCTGGGAATTGCACTTTCTTCCATTAATACTATTGAAGGTGCATGTGATGAAATTCTTACTACTTTATTAAATGTAGATGGAATCAATGCAGGAGCAATTTATTTAATTGATAAAGAGTCCGAGATTATTACCTTACAGACTGTGGGAGGTTTATCTCCACAAAAACCTCAAAGTGAGTTAACTATTGAGTATCACTCTATTTTGGGAGAAGTGATTCAGAAAGTTGATACTCCCATTTTTTCTAATATCGAATCATTTCCTTATGAAATACCTCAAAGAATCTTATATGAGAAGCTTAAAGCAGTAGCGTTGATTCCTGTTTATCACAAGAGAGAGAAAGTGGGAATTATAACAATAGGATCAAGGTCAACACATTGGTTTAGTGAGCCGGTTCAACATTTTTTAGAGTCTATCGCAAAAACTTTCGGGGATACTCTTATTCGGATAGTAACCAACAAAGGTGAAATACAGGAAAGTGGAGATTTATTCAAAGAGACAATTGAGCAATCCTTCGATGGTATTATGATTATGGATTTGAACTATAACGTGCTGAAGTGTAACAAAATGCAAGGAGTAATGCATGATTTGAAATCAGAGGAGATTGTAGGGAAAACACTTTGGGATTTCTATAAAGCAGTATCACCTAGAACAAAGAATGCAAATCGGAGCGTGAAAGATCTTGTCAAGAAGGTAAAGGAATATGAAGCAGTTTTAATGAAAAAAGGTTCGGTTATTATTGAACGAGAATTTCGAAAAAACGACAATGAAATCTTAACCTATGAGATATCGTATTTCTTGATTCGCGTGTATAAAAAAACCCTTGTATGTTCAATAACAAGGGATATTACCAAACAGAAGAAACTAGAAAGGATGAAAGACCACTTTATACACATGGTATCTCACGAAACCAGGACTCCAATAACTTCCATCTTGCACGGAATTGATTTACTATCACAGGATTCATTTGGGTATCTTTCAAATGAACAGAACAATATGCTTGCTATATGCAGGAATAACGCGAATCGTTTGCAGAGTTTTCTGGATGATATTCTTCATTTTCAAGAACTTTACGAAGAACGGATTAGTTTAAATGTAGTTCCTATTCAGGTGAATCGGCTTTTGAACGAAGTGTTTGTTTCTCTTAAAAAAGAAGCCGATCTGAAAAAACTCAAGTTTACAATCGAATTGGATCAAGACACACCCTTTATTGAAGGCGATGCAGAAAAGCTCCAATATGTTTTTTATACCATAATATCAAATGCTATTCGATATACCAGAAAGGGATCCATTCAAGTTCTTTCCAGCTATGATCCAAATAAAGAGTTAGTGATTCTTCAAGTAACTGATACGGGAATTGGCATAAAAACGGAGGATTTAACCCATTTATTTACAGCATTTTCACAAATACCCTCAGAAGAAAATTACCATATTCCCGAAAGTAAAGGGCTAAGCCTTGCTTCTGCGAAGAAAATAGTTGAGCTTCATGGAGGCTCAATTCAGGTAAAATCTGAATATAAAAAAGGAAGTGAGTTTTGCATTCAACTTCCGCTGAAATACGAGAAGTATTATTCAAAAATCAAAAACTAGTTTACTATGCTATAGTTTTTACTTGTTTAAACAGGTCTGGATCTATTTCCACAATTGGCATATTGCGAAGAATATAGTAATGTCACTTGGTACAAATTATGGAGAGAAGCATGAATATAGCGATTGTATATGAAACAAAGTACGGAAGCACAGAAGAGATTGCTGTAAAGATAAAAAATGTGCTAGAAGAGAACAGTGTTAGCGTAGATTTAAAAAAATCAACCGAGACAATTTGTTGGGAACAATACGATGCATTTATTCTGGGAAGCGGAATATATGCAGGAAAATGGTTACCCAAGATTGAGAAACTAATTAAATCTAAAACAGAGGAACTAAGTGCAAAAAAAGTTTGGTTTTTCTCTAACGGACCAACAGGAGATAATCCCATTGAAGAAACTATTAAGGAATGGAAGTTCCCCACTTATATGGCATCTTTTCTTTCTGCTATTAAGCCACAGGATGTAGTTGTTTTTAAAGGGAAAATGGAGCTAGAGAATATGAATTTTCTAGAGCGGTTCATTATTACCAAAATGAAAGCTCCTGTAGGAGATTTTCGTAATTGGGATGAAATTGAAAGCTGGACCCAGAAAATTAGTTCAACTTTGCAAACAGAAAAAAACGATTAGAAAAATGTAAAAGATCTTTTCAAATGGAATTGTTTCAAGTATAGTAGAAATACAACCCTATTGTTGGTTGTGGCAACGTAGTCTACAAACAAGTAGAATTTGAAAGGAGAACGTATGAATTGGTATGTAATTCCTTGGAAAAAGTATGTCACATTTGAAGGTAGAGCTAGACGTAAAGAATTCTGGATTTTTACATTAATTAACATGATTATTGCCTCCATTATCACAGCAATTTTCCCTACAAATACAGAAACTATGACCCCAAGTGTTGTAAGTAGTATTTGGAGTTTAGTAATTTTATTACCGTCATTAGCAGTAGCAGTTCGAAGACTTCATGACACAAGTCGTAGTGGTTGGAATTTACTCTGGGCACTTCTTCCTATCATTGGCTGGATTATTTTATTAGTTTATTATTGCCAAGACAGTCATGATGAAAACGAGTACGGTCCAAATCCAAAAACCGAAGAACCTGAAGCGTAAAAAGTATTAGATTTGTATTTTAGCCACTATGTGTTTTCACATAGTGGCTTTTTTTATTGCCTAAATGACTGTAACCGTATTTTTACTCTTTCTTGTTCTATTGGGTAAGCAAGAGTGTTAAAATGTAATATGTTTTAGTACTTAATGTGCTCTATGGGAGGAATACCATGAAGTGGAAAATATGGAAAAGTCTGTTTATCCTATTACTTGTTATTTCTGTGCTTTCAAATTCAGTCTCTACAAGCTTCTCGTTTGAAACAAAACAACCTATTGATTACAAATGGCTTTGGGAAATAGTCGATCTAGACGATTTCACGGAAGAAAGTTTTAACAATTTTGACTTCCACAGTTTAGTGGATGCAAAAGTAGTGGGGAACAATCTTTTCCTTGCTCAGGGAAACAATAAACCTGCACGCTTTATGTGGATTGATACTCCATCAGGTGATATTTTGGAAACTCTTACCTTTGAGAACCAATGGAACTCGCATATGCCCATTGTGTATTTTGATGAGACCGTTATTTTAAATTTTGAGAACGTTTCAGTTTGCTATCAAACTCCTTATAAGAAGCTAAATTGGTACAACAGAATTGAGCTTGATACAAGCTCTGC
>CAYRBR010000050.1:8835-11477 GCA_964422555.1 uncultured Caldisericota bacterium
GTTCAAAACAATAAACTTATTGTTGCATTTTTACTGCAAAATGGTTCTGTGAAAACCTTTGAGTATTCCATTCCTGCTTCTTATAAGAAGAATGAAAAGGCACTTTTTCCAAAGAAAGCATATACCTTTGAAAGTGTTCTATGGAAACCATCCGATTTAGAACCATATCTTCCTTCCGCTAATGCTACTTTAGCTGGATTAGACTGGCGTTTTTTCAAAACACAAGATACTATTCTTCACTGTAGTTCTATTTGTATGCCCGAAATTGGCTCTATACTTCATGTAAAAGCGTATGACCTGAAGGGAAAATCGAAATGGGAGCAAACATATAAATCCGATGAAATGGATCAGAATATCCTTACTGATTCTTTCATTCAAAATGACTTGTTGTTGTTACAGTACAGGTATCGAGAGAAGAATTCAAATAAACTTACACAAGCTTTCTGGGTTGATACGCAAAATGGAAATACCGTAGAACAGATTTATCATTTCTTGAGTCCGCTGTATGAATGTCCTGAACAAGGGATTATGCTGTATCCTAATCTGGTTATTTTAACTGCGTATCCTGGATCTTTTTACATGAATTCAATTATGGGGTATGGATTTTACAAAGACAATTTTGTCAGAGAACAATTGGGGGAAGTTGAATTCGAGCAGAAACCAGTTACCCAGGTGGCAGAATATTGTTTTAACTCGCACCAAGGAGGGGTTAGGGATCGTTTTAAGAAGTATCCATCATTCCAATACAAAAATGAACTTCGTTTTTTTGTACGTCATTACAAGAATAGTACAAACGACTTACAAGTGGAATGTGTTCGATTTGATATGACTAACAAAGAGAAGCTTCCATCCATTATTTTCCCAGAGTTTTACGGATTCACTAAGGATAAAATGATAATCGATGGCAATACCTTAATTACTTATGGAAATGTTATTGATGATGAATCACAACTGGTTTGCTACGATCTCGACAAAGGAACGGTTCTGTGGCAAGACTATGTATATGTCGAAGAGAAGATTGACAAGGATTTCTTACTCTCAAGTAGAAGCACAGAAGGAACCAAATTTTCGATCGTGAACGGGATAGACGGATCATTGAAGTGGTCGTATTTATTTCCCAATTTCGATACTTATTTTTACGGTTTGGATCGAAAAAACCAAGGATACTTCCGAAGGAATAACACAATCATTAGTATTCTAGACATGAAAACTGGATCTTTGCAAGACGAGATTTTACTGGCATCTTCATCAGAAAGTGAAGTGTATATCCATGGGGATTATTTGTTACTTCAAACATACGGATCCTGTTTTACTTGTATTCATATTCCCACTAAAAATCGTCTTTGGGAGAAAGATTTGGGGGATTTTGCCTGTTGCCTTACCAAGCTCGGTCAAAACGAGTGGCATCGGAATGCATGCAATGGAATTTTTATTTCAGATTCGAAACTTTTAACCTACGATGACGGTGGTATAGTTGTGTTTGATATGACAAAGGGAGAATCTATTCTACGATACCCCATTCCTTCTGGAGAGATAAAAACCCTATATAAAACATCCAACTCAGAATATGTTGCCCATTTACTGGTACCAGAAAAAGGAATGCAAATTCTTCGCTTTCAACTCGATTCGGATCTGCATATTTCCAGCTTTAATGTTGCACTTGAAAACACATCTTGGTGGTTGGGAGAATTCGAAACTCTTTTCGAGCAAAATGAGCATTGTTTTGTAGTTGGAAGCAGAGGGTTGTGTGTTACTATATTCGAATTGCAAAGCGACTATGATGCACAAACTGAAGAAGAGCTAATTGAAGTTGCCCCTATTTGCAGCAACTATTTGTTTTATAATAATTACCTTATTTTTCAGGCAAGTGTGGGAACCAACAACAGTAATTACTATCTTCTGGCATATAACATTTTTACTGGAAGAGTAACCAAAATCCAAAAAGGATTGCATGAAAATGTCTGTATTTGTTACGGTTTACTCTTCTTTGAACTAGACGGCCTATATTTTTCCTGTTCTTTTGAAGACTTTATTCCTTCTGTTTGCCCCGATTTTTATCCTTTTAACTCTTTCTTCAACGGAAAAAGAGGAAGATCTCCTATTGTGGATCAAAAAGAAATGCTTCCAAAGGAATTTGAAGTATTGGATTTATACTATATTAACCAGGTATTAACAGGGTCTTTTACTGAGCAAGGTGTACAAGAAACCATTTTTGTTACCGGAGATGGAAACAATTCAAAAGTGGGTATTATGTCAGAGGAAGATGATTACTTTATTCCTGAAATATGGTCTGATTTGAATTTTAGAGAAATTGACAGTCCTTCTTATCTTCCTTTTAGGCAATCGGTTGTTAGTGACGTAGACGAAAATGAGCTGGAAGAAATTGTTGTTTTGTATCATAACCAAGAAACAAAAGAAATTCTTGTTTGTGTTTGGTATTATAACGAAAAGAAAGATGCTTTGTATCCAACTATTGTGCATCGACAGTCAGAAGTACTACAATCAGAGTTACTGAAAACAGATGAAAATGTGTATTTGCAATTCAATACTATCTCAGAAGAGAACGATTCAAAAACAGAAGAAACACAAACTTTACAATTGAAATATCAGAATAAATCAGCATTGTTTGGGACATTTGAATT
>CAYRBR010000051.1:0-11142 GCA_964422555.1 uncultured Caldisericota bacterium
TGTTGTCGAAGGGATTAAACTGAATCTTCGTGTGGACAGGACAAGAAACAAACAGTTCGTTAAGTGCACCAGGAAGAGTGCTGGCAAAAATAGGGTAGGGAAAATGATCGATAAATATTGATCCTTCCAAAGTATTCACGTTTGTTATCTTTCCATCGACAATAAATCCCTCTGATGGAATTGAGTTAAACTGGTTCTTGAATTCATGAATATAATGAACACACATATTGGGTGTAATATTAAAATGTTTAACCATTACTCCCCAATTCATGCGCTTCTTTTTCAACCGAACGATATCTTCTACAGGAATACCAGTTTTCTTTGACAGAAGAAGCATGAAAATCGCATCTTTTTGAGAAACATTATGCACATAAATCATTTCCATAAACTCAACTGGATCTATCTCATATTGCTCTTCCAACAAAGAGGTATAAAGATAATCAGCGATAGACTCATCGGGGAGATTCTTAATAGGAGTAGTGTCTAGATCAGATAATGATTGTGTTACTTTATAACTATTATAAATATCTACTAGTGATCCTTTTTCACTCCCGAAAACAGGAAATACCGACGATACAACGAAAACAAAAACTAGTAATGAGGGAACAGCAAGTTTCCAAAGAATTGAGTTCCTTTTTTTATGACTAGTTTGTTGCTCTACCTTATCCATGATGTGTAAGAACATTGTATCTTCAACACGGTAAGAGGGAGTAATGGATTCAAAATAATCGTGAATCATTCTTTTATCGGACTTCATTGATATCCTCCCCTTGTTGAATAATCTTTTTCAGTTTTTTGGTTGCCCTATGAATTCTTACTTTCGTGTTAGATATTGAAATTTTCATTGTGTTGGCAATCTCCTCAATGGTCAATTCTTGATAATATCGAAGCGTCAGTATTTCACGATCTGGTAATGAAAGCTCTTTCATGTACTGATTCATATCATGAATTGTTTCAGTAGATGCTTCACTCTTTCCTTTCATGCGATGGATCGCTTCTTCTTGATTAGTAAAAGCTCTTCTATATTTTTTTATGTACGTTCTCGTCTCGTTTAAAATAATTCTTGAAAGCCAAGGGTGGAAAGATCGTGTCATGTCAAAAGTATGAAAATTCAGAAACACTTTCAAAAAAACATTCTCTACCACATCATCTGCCTCATCTTGGCTTCGTAACATATAAAATGCGGTTCGAAAAACATAATCTTTGTAATACTGAAATACTTTTGCTTGTGCCATTCTTTCTCCAGACTTAGCTTGCTCTAGTATCTCCCTATCAATTTCTATCACATTACACTCATCTTTCTATATGTATTACATTTCAAATCGAGTTTTGTTACACTATTCCATATATTTTTTTAAAGGAAGTCTATATGAATATTTTTCTGTCCACTATTATAGAAAAAATAGTTTCAAATGAAGGAAAAAAATTCTTACAGCTCGATCAGGGATTTTCAGAAGAATGTCTATCGAAAAAAGAAAATTCGAAACCATCGCTATATATTCACATCCCTTTTTGTAAAAAATTGTGCCCCTATTGCTCATTTAATCGATATCCATATCAGGAAGAACTTGCAATAAACTACTTTCAATGTCTAGAGAAAGAACTGATTGCATATCACGATCTAGGATACCGCTTTGAAGAAGTCTACATAGGAGGTGGGACTCCCACCGTCAATATCTCATTGCTTCTAAAACTCTTTTCTGTTTTGTACCGCTATTTTCCCATTCAGGAATTATCCATTGAAGCAAATCCATCTGATCTGACAAAAGAAGTCATTCAGTCTCTGAAAGAAAGTCATGTAAAACGTCTTTCCATAGGGGTTCAGAGTTTTAATGACAAACTCTTACTTGAAATGGGTCGTACTTCTCATACATCGTCTGATGCAGTCCAAGCAATAGATAGGTGTGAAGGCAATTTTCAAACTGTCAACATTGATTTTATTTTCAATTTTCCCTCTCAATCGATTGAGGAGTTTGAAAAAGATATTAAAACCGTCCATAAAGTAGGATGTAACCAAGCAACTTTTTATCCTTTAATGCCATCACCCCATAAAAGAACAGCACTTGAAAGAAAATTCAACCGCGTCAACACACAAAGAGAAAGTCGTTTTTATGAAGTTTTGGTTGATGCAATGAAAGATACTTTTGTTCCTTCCACTTGCTGGTGTTTTTCAAAGGGAAATCATATGATTGATGAATATATCATCCATCACCCAGAGTATATAGGAGTTGGTGCTGGCTCTGTGGGATTTCTGAATGATTCTTTTTTCGTTAATACTTTCAATCCATTAAAGTACATTCAAAAAATTAACAATCAGAAATTTCCGATTGTGCTATCAAAAGAATCAACATTAAAAGAAGCAGCTAGATACTTTATGCTAACACAGCTGTTTGGTTTAAAAATGGAGAAAACTACCTTTTCTGAGAAGTACCTATCCTCTATATCTAAAGAATTGTTCCTTCTAAAAACTGCTGGGATTGTTCGAGAGGATGACACACTATATAAAACAACACAAAAAGGCATGTTTTACCTGGGTATTATGATGAAACAATTTTTCATTGGATTAAATAGCCTAAGAGAAATATGCATTCAAAACAAAATTTAATCGAAAAATGTAACTATTTATTCGTTGCTTAAACAAGTTGTTTCGGTAGAATTTGATATATATTTACCGTAGGGGGTATTTTGATGAAAAAATTTATTTCATTATGTATTGCTTTTATTATGGTTCTCGGCCTAAGCACTGCTTTAATTGGCTGTGGAGATACTAAAACCAGTGACAACGGTGGTCAAGTAATTGACAACGGTGGTACCGGTGGTGGAGTCATCTCTCCAAGTGAAGCACGTGACGTAGGAGACTGGACTTTACCAATCGTTGCAAATCCAAATCCTGATCTCGGAATTAACGAAGAAGTAAATATTCAAGAATTGCTTCAAAATCCAGATGTTAAATTAGTATTGGTTGACTTTTGGGCAACATGGTGTGAACCTTGTAAAGCTGAAATGCCTTATTTAGAAGAACTTTACACCGAGTACAAAGATAAAGGTCTCGAATGTTTAGTAATCACTATTGATTCTAGTAAAAAGCTAGAAGATCAGATTCTTAAAGACGTTGAGCACCTTGGTGTTACATACCCAATTCCTTGGGATTTAAACTCAGAAGTTAAAAATTCCTATGGAATTCAAGCCATTCCAGTAACCTATCTTGTTGATAAAAACGGTAAGATTCGTTATGAACACTCTGGTTTCACTGAAGAATTAATTGATCATCTTTGGGAAGCAGTCGGTGAACTGATCGAAGAATAATGAGAATCATTTCTGGAAAAAAGCGCGGGAAGAATCTGGTTTCTCCCGCGCATCTTCCGTTAAGACCTACATCAAATAAAGTTAGGGAAGCTATATTTAATATGTTCCGGATGTCTATTCCGGATTGTTTTTTTTTGGACCTTTTTGCTGGAACAGGAGCCATTGGATTAAATGCCCTTAGCGAAGGAGCAAAGGGAGTTACGTTTGTTGAAAAGAATCCTGTTTGTCTTCGCATAATTAAAAAGAATATCAATCATAGCGATCTGTCCTCCGAAAGAATTACCCTTTTTCGTGAAACTGCTGAACGTTTTCTTCTCCACCGTAAGCTTGATCCCTATCATTTCATTTTTCTAGATCCACCCTACAGTTACACCATTGATCAATACCTATATCTTTTACAAAAAATACAGAAAAAGATGAACAATAATGCTACAATAATTCTAGAGCATGAAAAGAAAAACGAGATGCAGTTTATTGCTGAAGCATTGAAACTGCAATACGAGGAAAGAACATATGGCAGAACAAAAATTAGTATCTTTCGCATCGAATAAGAATCAAAGAGCGGTTTATCCTGGTAGTTTTGATCCTTTAACATTTGGTCATGTTGATATCGTAAACCGGTCTCTGGCTCTATTTAAGAATGTTACAATACTAATTGCACAAAATCGAAAGAAGAAATCCTTTTTATCCATTCAAGAAAGATTAGATCTAACAAAAGAATTTTTTAAAGACAATCCTCGCGTTACTATCGAATCTTGGGATGGACTATTGACCGACTATATGAAACAACATCAAATACACATTTGTATAAGAGGTTTACGGGTTTTATCAGATTTTGAAAATGAGTTTCAGATGGCATTAACTAATAATCAACTATATCCCGACTTTGAAGTTGTTTTTTTTATGAGCAATATGCAACATGCGAATCTAAGCTCTTCTGTTGTGAAAGAAATTATCCACTTCAAAGGCAATATTAGGCTATTTGTTCCGGAACTGATTGCCGAGTATTTAGAAAAAAGGAGAAACAATGAGCATAATTAGTGCATTAGACCAGCTTATTTCAATTCTTGAAAATGCAAAAAGTGTTCCTTTAACTGGAAACGTTATTATTAATAAAGAGAACATTGAAGAAATGGTTGAATCTATAAAAAGAAATTACCCTAAAGAAATACAACAAGGCCAGACTATATTGCTAGAAAGAAGAGAAATAATTGAAACTGCTCGAGGTGAAGCAAATCGAATTTTAGAAGAAACACAAGTTCAACAAGAAGAATTAGTTAACAAAGAAGAAATTGTGAGACTTGCGAAAATTAAATCTGAAGAGCTGCGTCAATCTACCAAAGAAGAAAGCATTTTGTTACTTCAGCGTTTACATAAAGCATTTCAGGCAATTCTGAAGATGCACGAAGAAGAACAAAAGAAATCCAAAGAACTCATACACAAAAATTATCAGGAAATTTTGAATCAAATGAAAGAATTCAAAAATGAGAAAATTGACTTGTTGTAAGAAAACAACATACTTCTCTCGAAAACTAACTTTAGTATGTCTGTTTGTTTTTCTGATATCAGTTGCACTTTCTCCCAGAAAACTAGTTGCTCAATCAACTGAAACCAATAGACAAGATTTTTACATACATGCAGCTAGAAAGGCTGACAGTTCTCATTCAATGGATATAATATCCGATCTCTGTTCAGAAGAGTTTACTGGAAGACAATCGGGCACCGAGGGTTGTGAAAAATCTGCTGCATATATTTCCTCAACGATGGAACAAATTGGATTAGTCCCCTCTAGTATTGACAACCAGGAGAGTTATTTTCAATCATTCCCTGTTCCGTATATCCAAATCAACAATGATACTCTTTGTAAACACATAACTGATGACACGTATACATTTCACTATAAAAATGAGTTTTACCCCTATATAAAAAGTGATTCCGGTTCGATTGAAACAGAAGCAGTTTTTGTCGGCTATGGAATCGAAATGGGAACATATGATGACTACGAAGGGGTTGACGTAGAAAACAAGATCGTAGTTATTCTCCGTGATAATCCTAGTTTTCTAAATCTAGCAGTTGGCTCTAAGGCAACATTTGACCACAAAATTTATGTAGCAAAAAAGCACAAAGCAAGTGGAATACTAATTCTTGATCTTCCGAACCATAAAAACCCACTTCAGTTTCACAGAAAAACTGTGTATGATCCTGGGGAAACAAAGGGAATTCTCTCTGGATTTCTTACGTCTGCTGGAGCAGTTACACTCTTAAACCAACAGGATGAATCAATCGATGAGATTATCGATCAGATTCAAACCACTAAACAACCTTATTCATTTCAATTTGACGGTTCTATTGAACTCGCCATTGATATTACCAGAGAGGAAAGACAAACAAAGAATGTAATAGGGTATATCCCCTCTGAAAGCCCTTCTGATAAATCTATCCTGATAACTGCTCATTACGATCATTTAGGGCAAGATAGTATTTCGAAAGACTATTTTTTTGGGGCCAACGATAATGCGTCTGGAGTATCCATAGTATTAGAATGTGCACGAGTGTTTAAATCACTTCTTACCTACTCAGAATATAATATTGTATTTGTTGCATTTAGTGGAGAAGAAGAGGGATTAATCGGATCAAAGTGGTATACAAAACATCCCATGTTTCCCCTTGAAGATATTCAAGCTGTTTTTAACCTAGACATGGTAGGCACCGGGGATTCACCTTTGATAGCTGGAACAGATCCTTCTGTTTACGAAAGTCTTGGAGATGCAATTGAACTAGCATCTGATTCTCTCGAGATACCCATAGAATTTACCCCAAGAGGACTAACGGGTGGATCTGATCAATATTATTTTCATTTAGAAAACGTGCCTAGTGTTTTCTTCTGGAGATCAGGAACAAACGTATGGGAAACCTACCACACTCCTGATGATACAGTCAACATAATTGTAGAAGAGAACATAAAAGAGACAGTTCAAATGTGTCTTTTTAGTATACTAGAATTAATACGGCCTCATTACATCTATTTTCCTACTACTCCCCCATTAAAAAATAACCACCCCAGGATTGTATTGGAAGGTTTGGGGAGTGAGGATGTTTCTATATATATTAATAACCTACCCTACAGTTCCAACTATAAGGGATTGCTAAAAACTATATATAGTGTGAAGAATGGTGCTGAGGAAATCACATTTTCCACCAAAAACTCGATGGGACTCATACTGGGAACACAAACATATACTATTCAATCCCATCCCATTTCTGAACTGGTAGCAGATCTTGACTACAATTATGTGGTGAATATTGAAGATTTAATTTTGTTTTCAAGAGTGTATCCTAGTAGTTCTTTGTTTAACTGGCTTGCAGAATTGGCTGATATGAATTCAGACAATATCGTGGATGAAAAAGATTTTGCTTTACTTTCTAACTATTTTGGATATCAATTTGAACCATGAGAAAACAAAAAGATTACGTGTTAACTTCTTTTAATCACAAAAGGAAACTACAGAGTAGAATTTTCATAGTTTTTGCAATTTGTTCACTGATTGCAGTTGGGTACTATTTTTACCAGCATCGCTTCGATGTTCGCATTCAGTCGGCAAAACTATATTTCTATGACGCTTCTAAAACCGAATTAATCCCTGTCACTCGCAAGGTATCTTTATCTGGACAAAGTGAAAAAATCGTGAAAATTTTAATGGAGGAACTATCTATTCCACCTGAAAAAAGTAATCTGGAAACGTTTATACCAGCTTATGGAAGGATATCCAGCGTAAAAATCTCAGACGGTATTTGCCATATAACCTTCGAACCAAATATGGTTTCTGATTCAATCCATTCTGTATCTGAAGAAGCTGCAGCAGTCTACTCAATAGTAAATACCTTAACAGAAATGGACTCCATTCAAAAAGTAGCTATTACCATCCAAGGGAAAAAAGACTCGAATTATAAACAGTATATTTCCATTCAAGATCCTCTAGTACGTCTTTCTGGTCAACTTCCAGAAGGAACTTATGAAAGAATCTATTATTATTACACACCTATCAATCTCCATATAGCTCAGAAAAAAGAAGTTCTTTACTCTGAAGATCCCAAGGTTATGATTAAAAACATCTTGAACCAGCTAATGCATGGTGTATTCGACAATGAAGGTGTTACCAGTTTTTTCCCCTCTGATGTAATCATTAATGAAGTAAAAATTGAGAGCGGAACTGCCTATTTAGATGTATCTCCCGAATTTAGACGATTTCATTATGGGGCAATCGAAGAAATAGCTCTTGTCAACTGCATTGTTTTATCGCTCAGTGAATTGCCAGAAATATCGCAAGTTAAAGTATTAATTGATGGTCAGAGCATTGATACTATTGGTGGTCATACAGATGCCTTACAACCGTACAATCGTTGGTATGGATATAATTTACAAACTTCAGATACCTATTATTTCGTCTATAAAGACAAGCAATTCCATTTCTACACCCCCATACACATACCTAACACCAATCCTTCACAAACATCTATATCAGATGTGATAAATACTCTTTTAAAAGGTCCCCCCGCTAAATACAAAGAAATGGAAATAACGTCTGATATTCCAGCCGGAACCAAACTAATTTCTGCCTCTCCAGGTGAAAATAATGTACTCTCAGTTGATTTAGATATCGAGTTAAGCCAGTTTTTACATGCCCAACAAGAAGAAAATTTCCTTGAGCAATTAGTACTTACTATCACAGAAAATTCTTCCTTCCAAAAAATCAATCTATATTTTAATGGAGAAGCACTTGAGTCTCTTCCTTTTGGAACTGAGATTAAAAATCCAATTAGTAGGGAGATTCAATGATTTCATCAAAAATACTTTGTAACGACGGTTCAAGCAAATCAATTCGAACAAGACTTCTACCACTTTGCTCATTATTCATGATCCTAACCCTTATACTCAGTGGGTGTAAACCCGCACCCTTACAGATTCGTTTTCGGTGCCGAGATACCAACAATACACACCTATGTTCTTTTTCTAATCACATATTTCACATCGTAACTGGTTCTGACAAAATATCTTCCCTGCATTTGTTTTCTATCATTGAAGATTCTACTCCATCTTTACTATTATCTTCACTTTCTCCAAACGGAGAAGTAGTTGAATCAGTTCATATTGAAACCCCAGAAGAAGTTGTATTTGATGAAGATTTTTTATATTTCTTTTCAGCAGAAGATAGTTATTACCTCATCACCAAATACATCTCCCCATCCCTTCAAAATTCACACCAGATTAATATTATTGAGATTAATCCTTTCGACTTAACTAGTTCATTGGAAGTAAAAGGATACTCAATCGAAAATGACTTCATCCAGGTATCTGGGGCTTTCTCATTCAATAATCACCTTTACTTTACTGGATCCTACCAGAAAGCAGTTAACACAAATCCATATGGACTCATCCTTGACATGGAAAAAACAACAAGTACTTCTGAATTAATCATTGCCAATTCATGGTTGCTTCAAATCCCCAGAAAAGTAGATGGGAATAGTTACTCTAAGACTATCGCCTGCATAGGAGTTCAAAACAGAAACGATGAAACACGTATCCATTTTGCCACTGACAATGGATACGTAGGTACTTTACTCCCAAATGGTTCAACCCAAAACTGCTTTACAGTCCCGGGTTATCATCCCCGATCTTCGGATAGTGTCTTTTACGACGGAGACATCCTGTATCTGACAAATCGTGTAGATTCCTCTTATAGTGCAGACATAATTCAAGTTTTCTACAATGGAAAAACATCACACACCCAGCTGTTTAATCAGTATCCTGATATTGAATTTTCATTCTATACCCAAAACTCTAACAACGACGGGAACGAGGGTTTCATTGCTCTAGGTTGTGTTGACAGTAAGCCAAAAGTACTTACATCTATTCCAGTCAGTTTCCATAACGTAAATGGATGGAATACTTCATCACTAAATTACAGTACTATACTCTCTTCAGCCTATCAGGATCAATACTTCTATCTATCTGGTTTTCAAACTTCTATCGTTCAATCTGATTCAGATATGCCCCAGAATAATGATTACAAAACAGTTTTATTTACTTCTTTTCGATACCAGCTTGGTTCATGGACTCCTAAACTTCAAAAGCTGAAAGTGGATGAAATTGTAGATCAAGAAACAGAACATATCTATCTAAAAGCGAAGGAGTCAGGAGTACTGGATTGTAGATCAGAAGAGCGGGAAGTTCGATTTGTAAAACCATTTCAAACAACCAACCTGCAAAACCAAACAATCCTTCCGGTTCCTATTTTAAAAGATAGAATTTATTCGATTAAAGCAACTGACAGAGTAACTACAATAAAATAGAACTCTGGTTAGATACAAAGGTATTTTTGGATATTGAATAGTTGATCATCAATAGGCTTAATGCCAGAGGCTACTTCTTCCATTTTGATGGTTGTGATTCGATTGTTATTCATTCCGACAACTACACCGAATTCATTCCGTTCTGCCAATTCAACTGCATTCACTCCAAAATTTGTAGCGAGAAAACGATCTTCGAATGTCGGGTTTCCACCTCTTTGAAGATACCCCAATACACTCACTGAAGCATGTATATTCGATGTCAGATAGAGTGCATTTGCAAACTCTTCAGCTTTCGCAGCACCCTCTGCTAGAACCACAATAAAATGCTTTTTTCCAAGTTTAAAATTATCATGAATTCGTTCGGAAAGATTCATTATGTTAAAGTCTTTCTCAGGGATAATAATAGCATCTGCTCCAACAGCAATACCGCAGTTCAGTGCTAAAATACCTCGATTTCTTCCCATCACTTCCACAACAAACACTCTTTGATGTGAAGTAGCAGTATCTCTTATCTTATCAATGGCACCAACAGCATTATTTAATGCAGTGTCAAACCCAATAGTTCGTTGGGTTCCAAATACATCATTATCAATTGTTGAGGCAACACCCACAACCGGAACACCGTGACGGTGCAAATCATAGGAACCACTTTGTGAACCATTCCCACCAATGACAATCAATGCATCAATATCTCTTTTTTTTAGATTATGAATTGCCTTCTGAATTCCCTCTTCTGTTTTAAACTCTGGGGCTCGAGCCGTTAACAGTATGGTGCCCCCTAGCGATAAAATACTCCCAACCTTACGAGAATCTAACGATACAAATTCGTCGTTCATAAGACCCAGAAAGCCTTTTTTTACTCCAAATACTTCCATGCCTTTATATATAGCTGTCCGCGTAACAGCTCGAATAGCAGCATTCATACCAGGAGCATCTCCACCTGATGTTAAAATCGCAATCTTCATTTAGCTCCTCCATCATAAATTGATGTTACTGAATTAAAAAAAGATGGGAAATAGGAAATAAAGTAACTAAATTGAGTTCTCTCCATTTCATATTCGTGCTTTAATACATCAAATACTTCAGAAACAAATAACTTCCCATCTGATTTACAGCGTTCCAGATATTCGGAAATAGAAGTTTCTGTGAAATCATTTTGATACACACTCACACAAAGAGCTTCGTAGATTTCTTGTATATACTCTTCGGAAGTTCTTTTCAGGAGCTTCTCTTTCGATACACCATAATAGTTCTGCGCTGTTTCCAGCAATAGCACTGGAACAGTGTGAGTAAGAAGTTGTTTATATTTTTTTGGGGTTCCAAACTGTAGATACCCGTTCGTAACATCACACAAAGAAGCAATAACATATAGGTCCTTCATAAAAATCGCTTGATTATCTCTAGTAAAAGCATCTACAAGATACAGTTTAGTAGGGGAAACAATTATATGAATCGTTTGAAATGAATAACCGAAGTAATCGTCAG
>CAYRBR010000052.1:0-10748 GCA_964422555.1 uncultured Caldisericota bacterium
TAAAGTTACTCTGGGGCAAAGCACGCTTTACTACTTTTGCAATGAATGGGAAAGGACATTTTTCGGTTGAAATTAAACAGAATGAAGGGTATTGGCAGAATATCATTGGGTTGAATACAGATTATTTAGTGGAACGCAATCGCGATAGCGTAAATGTTTACTCTATCGAGGGAGATGTAATGTTTACTATTGATCGAAAAAGTACAGATCTACCCTCAGGACAGATTTTGACAGAACAGCAGGGAATTGAAGTGGATGATAGAGGTGACAAAACAAGTTATATTCCTAATGAAGATGACTGGTGGAAAGATGATTTTTATGAAGTAAATACCGACGGTTGGTTGAAAATATACTTCTCCGATTTATGGCATGACATTCAGTACCAAGTGCCTTTACTATGGACTTACTTTACTACAGGTCAGTGGATGGAAATTCCAATAGAAGATATTGTAGATAAAAAGGTAGGAATCACACTATTTGGATTAGCTGTACTTGCTTTTTTATTTCTGTTTATTGCAATCGTGTCTCGTCGTGCTTCGGTATTATTATGGATTCCAATCTCAATAATTCTTGTGTTTGTTTGGTACACTCTATCACAATACGGGATACTTCCATTTATCTAGTAAAAAATAGAATTAATATCGGATTACACGAACAAACTTTACGGTTAAATCTTGCTTGTTTTTAATATTTATCGAAAAGTCAGCTTTGTGGTCAAGAAGCTCTTTCGAAAAACTTTTTACATGGAAGGTAGTAGTTTTCCATTGATTATCCCCTTCACCAATTACTACCTGCTCAACTATTTTGTTGTCGATGGTACCATATCGGAGAACCCAATTTGTTTTCTTCTCATCCAAGTACATTACTTTTACCATAAAGGAGGAAGATAGTGTATTGGAAAAGCGAGGATCGATAAAAAAAAGAAAACCAGTATCGTTTGTTTTTATGTTTGTGGATCTAGCAGCATAGTCGTAGTCTATCCCCTTAGGGTCGGTATAAAAAGGATACCGATGAATTTTCTGTACAGGTTTGGTGACAAAACCCTTGTAATCCCGTTGTACTAACAGGTGTTCAAAATTATGAATAGTCACTTCTCCTGGGTTGGCATAGTCTTCTCGAAGCCAACAAGTTGCTTCAGGGGTCTCTTTGGGGTTCTTTCCTGCCATTTTTGTCCACCATGCAAACATTTCTGGGGATAACTCTACGCAGGGTTCACTAGTCCAAACATAATTCATACCAAGTTGGACTAACCTAAATATTGAACTTTCTATACAGTGTTTCTGGATATCTCTACTATAAGAGGGAAAATAGACTTCTGCTTCGTCACCAAAAAAACGATTTCCATTTCGCAAAGGATACGACCAATCAACCCAAATGTGCCCTTCCTCGTTCATTGTTTGACCTAATTCTGGAGCGATTAAACGATGGTAACTCTCAATGCCACCTTCACGCCAACCTAAGCCTTTTTCTAAGGCATACTCATTTAAAACACTTACATCGTAATCTAGTCGTTGTACAGTGCCAAAATGTACCCATGCAAGTTTTTGGACATTGTTTCCAGCTATTTCAGCCCACCAATCAATTCGATTCTTGAATGCAGAGTTTAAATTATCTTCTGTCATACCTGCATCCAATGCGTATTTTGTGTAGCGTCTGTCTAGCCAAAATTCTTCACCTGGAGAGCTAGAGATCCCATGAACATAGAGACCTGCAACATATTTGTTGGAAAGGATATTTTGTTCTCCAAACTCCATAATGAATTTTTTTAACTCTTCCTGAACCCCAGGGTTCCAAGGTGCTGCTACCTGTATGAAATGAGGAGGTTTATTGTATGTATAAAACAAAGGGGGTTTGTGTTTCTGTACAACCCATTCTGGTATGTAAGGTAGATATTTGTCAGCCGAACTTCCACCAAGGTTACGGTCGTAAACACTGCATTTTAATCGAAACACTAACCGAATGTTTTCTTTTTCAGCTAGCTTTAACAATTCATTTACAGTCGAGAAGTCATATTCTTTTTCTTTTGGATTTAAAAGCGACCAATACAGTGTCACTCCTACACATCGAATAGAGTCTCTGTCACCAAGGGTATTCATGTAAAACGAACCAGAATTGTCTTTTGGTAATACAGAATAGGGGAATGTCCAATCAAAGCCTGGTGAAATTGTAATCCCGGGTTGTAAAAATGGAGGTGGATCATGCCTTGTTGATTCCAGCTTAACTGGTTGATAAGAATGTGTGAATACGACATCACCGGGTTCGTAAGAACCAATCGATTGCGGAAACGCTCTTTTGTCCAGTTCGTGTGTGGTTTCCTGTAAGTAAGTAACAAGCTCCTGATAGGTGGTAGTACCGTCTTTTGTTCCGCTTAGATATCCATCTGCCTCTCCTTCAAATGCCTTTTGAACAGCATATGTAAAGGGATTACAGATTGTTCCATCAATCCCAACAGGGCTAGACATTAAGGAAGAATTTTGAGAAGTAATTAACAAGAAATTCCTACCTTCAGAAGCACGATTATTCCATTCATCTGGAATGGTTTCCAGGTACTCTACAAAACCACCCGAATAACACGACATTGTTAACACAATTACATTTTTTGCGGGGATTGCCAGAAGTTTCTCAGCATATTGAGGCCAGGTTGTAATTCCTTTGTGGGGTAAATCGCTTGTGCTTATATCTAAAGGAAAACCTCCCCATGGTTCATCCGGTTTGAAATAGTTTTTTAAACCATGTGTGTGCGCGCCCACCATGAAAGTATCCTGGTGTGGGATTGTATTCGTATAGTTTTCGAGCTTGTCAAATACAGTCTTTTGGGTTACTACAGGTGGCGTTGGATTTTTTTTGTATTCCTCGATTGTTCTGGCTGGCTCCAATAGGGTTTCTACTTGTACACCAGGAATTGTTTCCACAGCATTTGTGATGTTCTCTATGGCTACTACACCACGTTTTTGTAGCTCAATATCGTCTTTCAAGCGAGCTCGGTTAAAGGCAAAAAAATGAATGGGTTCCACCAAGGTTTCAGGAGTATAGTGAATGGTATCTTTAAAGGACTGGTGTACTGATTTTGCATGTGAAGGCAACTGGTTTCCTGCGAAACTAACTATCAAGGAAAAGCAAACAACAAATCCAGCGAAACGAATCATTGTATTTCTCATGCTATTCTTTTTTTAAATACGCCACGGCAAGTGCTCCCCTGCCAGCAGATATAGAGGTTATGGGGGCAATTTCTTCAATAAAGGTGGGAGCGAAACCAAATATTTTTTGCATTGTACTGGCAAGCTCATTGGCTTCTTCTCTATTCTGAGCATGTACAATGGCATAGGAAGATATACCTTTCTTTTTAAGTTCGCGCTTCAACGTAGAAATAAGCTTCTTTTTACTTTGCTGAAAGGAAAATGCAAATCCTCCCAATGCACCTTTCCCATTTTCATCCAAACTAACAATGGGGTGAAATCGAAGCGCTTTCGCAATCGACCCTGCTTTTGTACTTAAGCGACCCGATTTAATCATGTTATCGATGCTTTTCAGAGAAACAAGAATTTTCATCCTTGGAATACAGCTCTTTGCTTCTTTTATAACTTCTTCAACCGATTTCCCCTGGGCTATCAACTCAGCGCACTTCATAACTAGCAGTCCCTGTGCTGCCGAATTAAGTTTCGAGTCAAGTACATGAACCGAAGGTAAATTCTGTTTTTTGTCTGTTGCTACTTTTTGAAAGACATTATAGGTTCCACTTAAAGCTGCTGAAACAGGTATAACCAAAATGTTATTGTAATATGAAGCTAGAAAATTGTACAAGTTTTCAACCGATTTGTAATCAGGTTGAGAAGATTTGGGGAGAAAACTACGTTGATCAATGTATTCTAATAGGCGTTTATTGTGGATGGTAAGACGATCTAAGTAGTTTTCTTTTCCTAGCATTACATTCAAAGGGAGAACATGAATCTGGTATTCATCAATAAACGACTGAGGAATGTCAGCAATTGTATCTGTTACGAGGGCAGTGGAAAATCTACGATTATTTACAACATCCATTTGTAGCTTCATATCATCTACTTTTTGGAAAGTAAAAGTACCTTTTGTAGCAAGTGAATCAAATACCTTTGTGGGAGTATCAGTGTGAATATGAATACGAATAAAATCATCTCCACCCGAAACAATTAACGAATCACCATACCTAGAGAGAGTTTCTTTTACATCTTGCAATTGTTTCTCATAGGTGAATTTCCTTTTATAATCGGGTGCTACTTGAATCATTGCTTCAGTGCAGTACCGAGTTGTAAGTTTCATACCTTCGTGAGAAGGCATAACAAGTGTAGGTTTCTGTAAAGATATGGGTAAAGTGGTAATGTCTAGTTCTTTTTCTGCAGTAATATAATCCAGAAAGCCTTTCATAAAAAGAGCAAAACCTTTTGCTCCCGAGTCTACAACATGATTTTTCTTCAAGATCAGAAGTTGTTCTTTGGTGTTGGTAACTGCTTTCTCTAGCTCAAGATACGCACGTGTAACAAGTTCATTAAAGCTTGGAGAGTGATGCTGCAATTTTGCTAGGGCATCGGCCCACGCTTTCATTACAGTAACAATTGTACCTTCAACAGGGTTGGTAATAGCGGAATAAGCGTAATCTGCTGCCTTTTTGTTGGCTGTAACAAAAGAACTTACAGATAATACAGGAGTGTTATCTGTGGCGATGCTTAAACCATAAAGGTATTGGGAAAAGATAATCCCCGAGTTTCCCCTTGCTCCTTTCATTGCTGATTCTGCTATCGAATGCAAAGTAGAGCGAATGGAATTGTGCATACAAGATTCTTTTATAATGGCATTCATTGTGGAGTATAAATTAGTGCCTGTATCGCCGTCAGGAACCGGGAATACGTTAATTCTGTTTAGAAGTGACATGTGCTGAATCACTTCTACTGCTCCTGACAAAAAACCTTTGTACATTTTTTGTAAACTTATATCCTGCATAGTTCACGACCTTTAATGAATTGGTAGTGTAACAATAAATGTTGTTCCTTCTCCAATTTGGCTTTCTACGCGAATAGTGCCTTGCAACAATTTTACAGTTTCCTGTACAATTGCCAAATCAACCCGAAGTTTTCCTTTTAAATCTTGGTCGGAGGAATAGGTTGGATGAGAAAAAACAGAAAAAACAGATTGTATATCTTTTTCTGAAATACCAGAACCAGAATCTTGAACAGCAATTTCAATATTCTGATCGGTTCTTCTAGAAGCTACTACGACGCTTCCTTCGTATGTATGTTGAAGTGCGTTGTTTATAAGCTTGTCAAGAATGATGGAAACTTGGGCGAAATCAGTTCGAAGCATTTTTTGTTCAATTTTACAATGGAAAACTAGAGCAACCGATTTATCTTGAGCTATTGCTTTGTATTTTTCAATAATTTTAATTGTATGTTCACAAATGTTGTCATACGTATAATTCAAGGATACTTGGTTCGAAATAAGGGCTTGGTAGTCTAGTATTTTATCCATAAATGTACACAGCCGATTCACATTGTTTTTAGTAATGTCAATAATTAACTTTTGGGTAGGATGCAGATCATTTAGTTGCATAATAGAAATAGCTTCTTTAATTGCAGTTAAAGGTGTTAGAGTTTCATGAGAAATAGTGTTAATAAAGTCATTTTTAACAGAATCCATTTTCTTTAAGCGAGTTATGTCGAAATCAACTCCTCTAAAACCGCTGAAACGATTGTTTTCAAAAAGAGGTAATCCACTGGAAGATACATACACATAGCTTCCGTCTTTGTTTCTTAATTTAGTGTGAAAGTCTGTGAATGATTTATTTTCATGTTTACAGTTAGTAAGAAGGCGCGAAAAGAGCTTTTCTTCTTCTTCATGGTGAAATTCACACCAATCTCTCCCAATAAGATCTTTCTGTGAGTATCCCAATAACTTAGCAACAAAGGGGCTTATGTACTTGATACGGTTAAACTCATTTGTTTCCCAAATGATACTATTAGATAATCTAATTAACTGCTTTAATCGGTCGTAGATTGTTTGAAGTTCTTTTCTTTGTTCTACTCGATCGGTAATTTCTCTGGTAGATCCTTGGTATCCAATATGTTTCCCGTCTTTTAGAATTAATTTACCAATAATTTCAACGGGTATTTCAGTGCCATCTTTTTTAAGCATCCAGGTTTCAAATCGTGTGTAGTTGAAGGTTTTGTATTCTCGCACAGCTTGTTTAATGATTTTTGCAACACCAATAAAACGAATTTTTTTAAAATGTTTCCACAAGTATGTGCCTAGCCATTCTTCTGGCTTGTATCCAAACATGTCATACAACGAGTTGGAAAGATACGTAAAACGGAGTTTTAAATCCATCTTCCAAATAATATCGGGCGAATTTTTAGATAGAAACGCCTCAATCTCACGGTAAGAAGTGAGATCGGCTTCTGTCTTTTTATATTTTTTTATGTCAAACACAGAAGTAATGAAGTAAGCTGGATTGTCAGCTGGGTGCTCAATTACTTTTCCAAACATGAGCATGGGAAATATTCTTCCGGTTTTATGTTTATGCCATAATTCCCTCGAAGAATATTCCTTTTTTTGTAACAGTTCTCGATACAATTCATTAACCGATTTCATTTGTTCTTCTGTATGCAAAACAGAAAAGTGTTTTCCAAGAAGCTCTTCGGGTTCATATCCATACAAGTGAGCGAATCGTTCATTCACAAATGAAATAGTTCCATCCATAGACATAATGGTAACACCATATGGAAGGTATTTTGCTATTTCTTTAAAGGAAAACGAATCCATTCTACACTCCTCATATAACAACAGAAAGAGTAAAAGTATTGAGTGATTGCACCCCTTCCAAAGTAGCATAATATTTGGATTATTACAAATGTTTTGTACTAAAACATAGTTATTCTTATCAACGTTGGGTTTTAACTGAAAAAAGTTGTGCATAAATTACACTTTGTAACTTTTTACACATTGACGGGTGTCAATGTGTAAATATATTATATATTGACACCCGTCAATATATGGAGAATACGAATGAATGAAGAAGACGTTTTACTAAAAATGTTTAAAGCTTTATCGGACAAAAATAGAATTAATATTGTGATGCAGTTAAAAGATGGTGAGAAATGTGCATGTGTTCTGCTAGAACATTTGAAAATTGAACAACCAACGTTGTCTCACCACATGAAATTATTGTGTGATGCCTCCATCGTGCAAGCCAGAAAACAAGGGAAGTGGACTCATTACTCCATTAACAAAGAAGGTTGCAAGTTCTTGGTGAATTTTATTGTGGATGTTACAGATTGTTGTCAAAATCTGTATCCCAGAAAGCAGTGTAAAAAATGAATACGATCGGAAATTTTATCCAACAACAAATACTAGGAATGAAATGGTTACACGAACTTACAGGTACGTTTCTTGAATGGATTGGATTGGATATCCAGTCTATGCTTGGAGGAAGTTTGCATTTTTTCATCTACGATGTAATCAAGATTTTTCTGCTTTTATCCTTTCTAATTTTTACTATATCTTATATCCAGAGTTTTTTCCCTCCGGAACGAACACGTAGAATTTTATCTCACTTTAAAGGAATTGTAGCGAATTCTTTAGCTGCCTTACTTGGAACTGTTACCCCTTTTTGTGCCTGTTCCTCAATTCCATTGTTTATTGGCTTTACCAGTGCAGGCTTACCCACGGGAGTTACTTTTTCCTTTCTAATTTCCTCTCCACTAGTAGACTTGGGTTCTTTAATTCTTCTTACGAGTATCTTTGGTGGCTCAATTGCAATTGCCTATGTTGTTGTAGGATTAATACTGGCAATTATTGGAGGTACCGTAATTGAAAGATTAAAAATGGATTCACAAATTGAACCCTATGTGAAAAATGCTCCCTTTGTTGAATCGCAATCCGAGGAGATTACCACGAAAGAAAGACTCGTATACGCGAAAGAACAAATGGTAAGCACAGTCAAAAAAGTTGCTTTGTATATATTCATTGGTGTAGGTATTGGAGCAGTTATTCATAATGTAATTCCCGAAGCTTTTATACAAGCTGTGTTGGGGAAAAACAATGTATTTTCTGTAGTGATTGCAACCGTCATAGGAATTCCCATGTATGCAGATATTTTTGGAACTATACCCATTGCAGAAGCATTGTATGCAAAAGGAGTAGGATTGGGGACAATTCTGTCATTTATGATGGCAGTAACAGCACTATCACTTCCTTCCCTTATTATGCTTCGTAAGGTAGTTAAACCAAAACTGCTTGGATTGTTTATTGGTATTGTTGCAGTGGGAATTATTCTCATTGGTTATTTGTTTATCGCCATTCACCCGTGGTTTATGTAGTTGATACAATGAAATGAGGATATATGAAAATGACTAAAAATTTTGTTGCATTTGTTTTGTTGCTCTTTCTTTCGGTATCTGTAATAAGTAACAGTGGTTGTACACAACCAACCAATACACAATCGGATACATCCAATGTAAACGCGAAAGCAGTAGTAGGGGAAGAAGACGTACCGGAGTATGACAATTATGCAGATTTGCTAAAAGAGCATGTACGATTAGATGGTAAACTTATTATGATGGAACTAGGATCTGATTCCTGTATCCCCTGTAAACAAATGGAACCAATTATTGAAGATTTACAGGAAAATTACAGCAATTATTTTCATACCGTTTTTGTGAATACTTACGAAGACCCAGATACAGCTAGAGAATTGGGAATCCAATTCATCCCAACGCAAGTCTTCTTCGATTCAAAAGGTATAGAAAAATATCGACATACTGGATTTTTTTCGAAAGAAGAAATATTAAGTGTTTTAAAAATGAATGGGTGTGAGTTGCCAGAGTAGCACCATACGGAATTCTATTAATGTCGAAAATAGGGGGGTGTAGGTAAAACTTCTCTGATTCGTGGTACAATATAAGTATGAAAGTACAAAAGATTATTGTTTCCTTCACGGTTTTATTGGTATTGCTGTGTATTGCGGCTTCTCCCGCTGGAAAGAATCGCTATGATTTTTCGAAAGTAGATGTCTATCTACAAGAACAAGCGAAAACAAAAAAATCTAAGTGGAACGGGTACCCTGAAGGTAAAATATATCCAGATGGTTTGGCACTTCTTGTAATACAAGATGGGCAAGTACTTTACGATGTTGGTTATGGAGGAATGACAACAAGTTCCGTTATTCCATTTGCTTCAGGTTCTAAGTGGATTGCTGGTATAACCGTAATGAAAGCAATCGATGAGGGTCATTTGCATTTGGATACGAAAACGAGTGAGTTATTGCCATACTTTGAAGGGAAGAAAGGTACTGCTACTATTCGACATTTGTTTACACATACAGCAGGATACCCCTCTGATCATCCTCTCTGTTTGAACTTTGACATTACTTTGGAAGAATGTGTAAAGGGACTTTCTGAAATCCCCTTGGTTTCATCACCTGGACAGAAAATTCGCTACAGTTCTGTTGGGATGCAAATAGGGGCTAGAATGGTAGAGGTGGCTGTAGAAGAAGATTGGCAAACATACTTCAAGGCACACGTTGCAATACCATTGCAAATGCATAATACTGACTGGGAAGCTCATTTGGCAACTCAAAATCCACGTATTGCTGGTGCTGTGAGAACAAATGGAAAAGATTATGCAAAATTTCTTCAAATGATACTCAATCATGGGTATGTAAATCAGGTACCTTTCATGTCTCAAGACACTCTTAATCTTATGCTTCGTGATCAGACTGGGAATGCAGAAATAGATAGTATTTGGCAAAACTACCGATATGGAATAGGTTGTTTTATGGAAACTATGGATGAAGACAAAAATGGGATTATTATATCTCACCCTGGTTCGATTGGGGTAGCCCCTTGGATTGATCGATCGCGGGGATTAGTATGCGTGCTTTCTGCTTCTTGTGGATTTAACGATTCTGTTGGTGTATATAGAGAATTGCAAGAATTGGTTGCTGAAGCAGTTGATGCACCCCGTCCAATCCGTTATAGATCTCCTCGTTAACAAGAAATATTCGATTTTAATAAATTTTTGTTACTATAGTTACATGTTCTTAGTTTTATGACCGTAAATAGCAATATTAACATGAAGGAGCTTTTATGAAAGTATTTGCGCAAATTACAGCATTTGTTCTGGCATTGGCACTTGTATTTGTTTCTTGTACAAACCAAGATAAAACAGAAGAGAAGGAACAACCTGTGGAACCCACAGTAAACTATGAAGAGACCTCTAACTGGTTGGCACTTCCTGAGGTAATTGACAGAGAAGTTGATTGTTTCTATGTCTATCCAACGGTTAGTAATAGTGAAACAGGTTCTATGGACATCAACAGCGAAAGCGAACGTCTGTTGGCACAAGGTATTTACGAAGCCCAAGCTACGGTATATGAAGACGATACCAATATGTTTGCTCCTTATTACCGACAAATGTCAACAGGTGTGAAAATGCCAGAAGACAACCCCGATTTCTTAGCCACCGATACGGAAGAATTTAAGCAAGGTGCTAAAGACGTGGAAGCGGCATTTAACTATTACATAGACAATCTTAACGAAGGAAGACCCTTTATAATTGCTGGTCATAGCCAGGGAACCATGGCACTTATCGAGTTAATTAAGAATCGCTTTGGTGCTGACCCAGAGCTACGCGAACGAATGGTAGCTGCTTATTTTATTGGTTATACGGTAACTGACGAAGAATTGGAAGAATATATCGAATTAGATGAAGATGGCAAGGAGGTG